>NZ_LIRJ01000004.1 GCF_001419745.1 Streptomyces silaceus
TCGCCGACACCCCGTCCCTGCACGCCCCGGACGGACTCCTCGCCCAGCTGTCGGCGCACACCGGGCACGTCCTGCTGGCCGTCGTCCCCTCGTACGTCCCCTCGTCCGCGTCGCCGTCCGCGCCCGCGTCGTCCGTGTCCTCGGACGCGCCTTCGTACGTCCCGGCGCAGGCCCCGCCGCGCGCCCTCCCGCACGCCCCCGCAAGGCCCCCCATGCTGCCCGAGCCCCTCCGCGGCCCCGCCTTCTCCTCGTACGCGGCCGACGACGTCGGCTGGCTGCTGCAGGACCTCTCGGACGTCACGCTGGAGGCCCCCACGGAGGAGCGCGAGGAGGCGATCCAGAGTGGCGGCGCGCACTACGCCGAGTCGCTGCCCGTCGAGTACCAGCCGAGCGAGCGCTACCAGGAGCTGTTCCGGGCCGCGCTCGGCACGTCCGCCGCCCGCATCGCGCAGGCCGTCGGCACGGTCACCGAGACCGTCCTCGCCGAGCGCTCCCCCCGCCCGGTCCTCGTGTCGCTGGCCCGCGCCGGCACACCCGTCGGCGTCCTGATGCGCCGCTGGGCCGCGCACCGGCACGGCCTCGACCTGCCGCACTACGCCGTGTCGATCGTGCGCGGCCGCGGCATCGACGCCAACGCGCTGCGCTGGCTCGCCGCCCACCACGACCCCGCCGACGTCGTCTTCGTCGACGGCTGGACCGGCAAGGGCGCGATCACCCGTGAACTGGCCGACGCCGTCAGGGAGTTCGAGGAGGCGGGCGGTCCCGCGGGCTTCAGCCCGGAGATCGCCGTGCTCGCCGACCCCGGCTCGTGCGTCCGCACCTACGGCACCCGCGAGGACTTCCTCATCCCCTCCGCGTGCCTCAACTCCACGGTGTCCGGGCTGATCTCGCGTACGGTGCTCCGCGCCGACCTGGTCGGCCCGGACGACTTCCACGGCGCGAAGTTCTACCGCGAGCTCGTGGACGCCGATGTGTCCGGCGAGTTCATCGACACGGTCGTGGGCCGGTTCGATGAGGTCGCCGACGCGGTGGACGCGCAGGTCAAGGAGGCGCTCTCGGCCGACAGGGCGCCCACCTGGGAGGGCTGGGCCGCCGTCGAGCGGATCAGCGAGGAGTACGGCATCCACGACGTGAACCTCGTGAAGCCGGGCGTCGGCGAGACGACCCGCGTCCTCCTGCGCCGCGTCCCCTGGAAGATCCTGGCCCGCGCGGGCGCCGGCGCGGACCTCGACCACGTACGCCTGCTCGCCGAGCAGCGGGGCGTACCCGTCGAGGAGGTCGGCGAACTCCCGTACAGCTGCGTGGGGTTGATCCACCCCAAGTACACGCGCGGGGCCACGGGGGCGGACGGCAGGGCGGTGGTCGCCCCGTGACCAGGATCGTCGCCAGCGACCTCGACCGCACCCTCATCTACTCGGCCGCCGCCCTCGGTCTGACCATGCCCGACGCCGAGGCGCCGCGCCTGCTCTGCGTCGAGGTGTACGAGGGCAAGCCGCTCTCGTACGTCACCGAGACCGCCGCCGGGCTCCTCGACGAGCTGGTCCGCACGGCCGTCTTCGTGCCGACGACCACGCGCACCCGCGAGCAGTACGGACGCATCCATCTGCCCGGCCCCGCACCGGAGTTCGCGATCTGCGCCAACGGCGGGCACCTGCTCGTCGACGGTGTGTCCGACCCCGAGTGGCAGGCGGCGGTCGCGCGCCGCCTCGCCGCCGAGTGCGCCTCCCTGGACGAGGTCCGTGCCCATCTGGTGCGCACCGCCGACCCGGCCTGGCTGCTCAAGGAACGCGTCGCCGAGGACCTCTTCGCGTACCTCGTCGTCGAGCGCGCGCTGCTGCCCGACGCGTGGGTCAAGGAACTCGCCGCCTGGGCGGAGGCGCGCGGCTGGACGGTCTCGTTGCAGGGCCGCAAGCTCTACGCCGTGCCGAAGCCGCTCACCAAGAGCGCGGCGGTGCGGGAGGTCGCCCGGCGGACCGGTGCCGAGGAGATCCTCGCCGCGGGTGACTCGTTGCTCGACGCGGATCTGCTGCTGGCGGCCGACCGCTCCTGGCGGCCCGGCCACGGCGAGCTCGCCGACACGGACTTCGAGGCGCCGGGCCTCACGGTGCTGCCCGAGCGCGGGATCGCGGCGGGCGAGGAGATCGCGAGGGCGTTCCTCGTGGCGGGGCGGCACGGATAGCCTGGGCCCATGCCTCGATACGAATACCGGTGCCGGTCCTGTGGTGACACGTTCGAGCTGAGCCGGCCCATGGCCGAGTCCGGTGACCCGGCGGTGTGCCCTGCCGGGCACGGCGACACGGTGAAGTTGCTGTCGGCGGTGGCGGTGGGGGGTTCTTCTTCCGTCTCGGCTCCGCGGGAAGGCGGTGGCGGCGGTGGCGGCGGTTGCTGCGGTGGGGGTTGTTGCGGCTGAGAGTGCCGTGGGGGAGGCGGTTCGGGGTTCCTCCGTGTGCCCGTCAGCGCACGACGGTGCCCGGCCCCGCCCCCAGCAGGCCCAGCTCCGCCCGCGTGGGCGCCCCTTCCCAGTCGCCGTGGGAGGCCACCGCGAACGCTCCCGTGGTGACCGCACGGTCCAGGCGTCCCGCCGGGTCCGCGCCGTCGAGCAGCGCCGACAGATAGCCGGCCACGAACGCGTCGCCCGCGCCCACCGCGTCCACGGCCCGCACCTCGCGCGCGGGGGAGCGGAGCGTGCCCTCGGCGGTGTGGGCGGTGGCGCCGTCCGCGCCGAGCTTGACCACGACCTCGCGGACGCCGAGGTCCAGGAGCGTCTTCTCCGGGGGGACGTCCAGCGTCTTCTCCGTGAGGACGTCCCCGGATCCCGCCCGCGACGGCAGGCACAGCGGCAGCTCGTCGTCGGAGGCGATGAGGACGTCGACGTACGGAATCCACGCGCGCAGCTCGGCCGCCGCGTCCTTCGGACTCCACAGCCGGGAGCGGAAGTTCACGTCCAGGCAGACCTGGGTGCCGTGCTCGCGGGCCAGGTGCAGGGCGCGGCGGCAGGCGCGGGCCGCCGACGGGCCGAGGGCCGGGGTGATGCCGGTCAGGTGCAGGACGCGCGGCGCCGGCCCGGTGGCGAAGGCGGCCTCGACCGCTTCGGGGGCGAGCCGTGAACCCGCCGATCCCGCGCGGTAGTAGTGCACGCGGGTCACCTCCGGCAGCCGCGGCTCGAAGAGGATCAGACCGGTCGGGGCGTCCGCGTCGCGCGTGGCCGCGGTGACGTCGACGCCCTCCGCGCGCAGCGTGCGCAGCACCAGCTCACCGGCCTCGTCGGCGCCGACCGCGCCCGCCCAGCGGACGGTGTGGCCGAGGCGGGACAGGCCGATGGCGACGTTGCTCTCGGCGCCCGCGACGGACACGTCCAGCGTGCCGCCCAGCTTGAGGGGGCCGCTGCCGCGCAGGGCGACCATGGTCTCGCCGAGGGTGAGGACGTCGTGGGCCCCTGCCGCCGCCACGTCGGATCCGGCCACCGACGCCGCCCCCGTCACGACGTCACCTTCACGAACTCCGCGGCGCGGGCGCGCAGCGCGTCCAGGTCGCCGCCGTCCGCCGCGTCGCCGATCAGCGGCGAGCCGACGCCCACCGCGACCGCGCCCAGCGCCAGATACGCCTCGGCCGCCGCCGCGTCCACGCCGCCCACCGGCACGAAGGGGGTCCGCGGGAAGGGGCCGCGCAGCGCCTTGAGGTAGGCGGGGCCGCCCATCGCCGACGCGGGGAAGACCTTCAGGGCCGTCACGCCCGTAGCCTGGGCCGCGATGACGTCGGTCGGCGTGAGGACGCCGCCGAGCACCGGCAGGCCCCGCCGCACCGCCTCGTCGACGCCTGCGCCGAGGCCCGGCGTGACGATGAGGTTGGCGCCCGCGTCCGCCGCCGCGCGCGCGTCCTCGGCGGTGAGGACCGTGCCCGCGCCGAGCCAGGCGTCGGCGCCGAGTTCGGCGCGGGCCCTGCGCAGCACGCCCAGCGCGTCGGCGCCGCTGAGGGAGACCTCGATCAGCGGGACGCCGGACTCGGCGAGCGTCATGACCGTACGGAACGAGGCGTCGGGGTCGCTGCCGCGCACGATGGCGATGAGGCGCCGCGCCCGGAGAACCGCGGGGAAATCCAACAGGTCGAGCATGGTCCCAGATTCGCACAGGTGACCATGGCCGCCCGATCCGGGTGGCACGCGCGGGGCGAAGCCGGCCGCCCGATCCGGCCCGCGCGGACCGGCCGACCCTCGCGAGGGGAGCCGGGGCTAGCCCGCCGGATCCGGGTGGCGCGCCTTCCAGTACGGGTTGTCGTGCGGCAGCCCGCCGCTGACCCTCCCGTACATCCCGAAGGTCATGAGCAGCAGCCCCACCACGAAGCTGAACAGGACGTTCTGGATCCGGAACGCCAGGACGTTGTACCGGCTGTCCAGCAGGGCGAGATTGACGAAGCCGCTGAGGACGAAGACGACGCCGACCGCCATGTTGAGCGTCGAGGCCGTGTTGCCGCCGATCACCATGCCGGCGAAGAGCAGCAGTCCGACGGCGATCGACAGGACGCTGAGCGCGCCGTTGGTGTTGAGCCCGGCGACGGTGTCGCCGCGGGTGTCGAAGAACCCGATCTTGTCGATGAGGCCGAGGACGCCGAAGGCGAGGAGCACGAGCCCCATCAGGCCGGCGCCCACGCGGTAGACCCTGCTCAGGCGGTGGTCGACGGGCAGTTCCTCGTCGAGGGTGATGCGACGCTTGTGGCCCTTCGGTCCCGAGTGAAGTACGTGCGTGGCCATGGCCGTCTCCCTGGTAGCGCGGAGGCCGTACGTATCTCCAGGATCTGCCCGCGGGGCGGCGACCGCCAGCCGCACCGCGCGGACCCGCGGTTTCGGGCGCTTCAGGGCCTCCCTGCCCGAGGTCCGGGCCTCAGGCGCCCTGCCCCCGCTCCTCCCGGATCTGCGCGACCACGCGCGCCACCGTCGTGCGGACCGCCTCGGTCTCGGTCAGGAAGTGCCAGTAGTCGGGGTGGCGGCCCTCCAGGGAGGCGACCGCGCGGTCGAGGCGGGCCACGGACTCGTCCAGCGGGCGGGCGTGGCGCGGCTCGGGGGTCTGGCGGCCCGTCATCGCCAGGCGCTGGGCGTCCCGGATCGCGAAGCGGGTGCGCTCGATCTCCTGCTGGGGGTCCTTCGCGACCGCGTTCAGCCGCTGGAGCCGGTCGCCGGCGGCCGAGACCGCCTCGTCCGTCGAGTTCAGCAGCGCGCGGACCGTGGAGAGCCGGGCGGTGGCGTCCGGCCAGCGCTGCTCGTCGCGGGCCTGCTGGGCCTCCTTGAGCTTGGTCTCGGCCTGGCGCACATTCTCCGCGGCCTGGTCGGGGACGCGCTGCAGGTCCTGCCAGCAGGCGGCGGAGAACCGGCGGCGCAGCTCGCTGAGGATCGGTTCGACCTGGCCGCTGCGGGTGGTCAGCGCCTGTGCGCGGGTGCGCAGCGACACCAGGCGGCGGTCCGTCTCGGCGGCGCGCTCGGGCAGCCGCTCGGCCTCGGCGCGCACGGCCTCGGCGTCCCGCAGCACGCGGTCGGCGCGCTGCAGGGTCTCCGCCACGCCGTGCCGGCCCGCGCCCTGGTTGAGCTTGGTCAGCTCGGGGCCGAGCGTGGCCAGGCGGGCGGCGAGGTCGTCGGCCTCGAGGCCGGCCGCGCGGACGGCGTCCAGCGCGTTGCTCGCGGCGAGGAGGGTCTGGCGGGCCCGCTCCACGGCGGGGGCGAGCCGGGCGAGCTGGGTCTCGGCCTTGTCGAGGAGCGGACCGAGGCCCTGCCGGAACCGCTCGAGCTCCTCCTTGGTCCGCACCAGCTCGTCCTTGGCCTGGGTGAGCTCGGTCCGCGCGCGGGCCGCGACGGACGACTCCAGGTCGTCGCGGTCCAGGTCGTGGGCGTCCACCGCGCTGATGTAGCGGTGGCTGACCTCGTCGATGCGGTGGCCGAGCGCCTCGAAGTCCGCGACGGTCCGCTGTGCCGCGGGCGAGGAGTCGACGGCGACGATCGTCTCTATGGAGATCCGCAGGTCGCGCTGGGCGGTGTCCAGCTCGTAGAAGGCAGCGGCGGCGGCGTCCTTCGCGGCCTGCGCCTCGGCGCGCAGACTCTCGCCGCGGCCCCCGAACCACCGGCGGGTGCCGCCGCCGGCGAACGCGGCGGGGACGGTCGCGGCGAGCAGGGGCAGCGGGAGGAGGGCGAGGGCGAGGACGTCGCGCAGGGGACCGCCGCGGCGCGAGCTCGCGCGGCGGACGCGGTCACGGGCCGGGGCGTGCGGCACGGACGGCGCGTCCGTCGGGCGCCCCGCGGCGGTCGTCGTGGTCGTCGGCCCCGCTCTGTCCGGTGTGTACGGCTGCGAAGGTGTCGCCGTCACTATCCCTCTCCCGTGCTGTCATCCGCCCTGCCCGGTGTCACATTCTCCCACCGGTTAAAGACGAATACACGGGCCGGTTAGTTCGCGCTGCGCACCGTGACTTTGCCGTCGGCGCTGCGGACGGCCACGTGGTGGGGGCTGTCGTCGGAGCGCGGCACCGTCACGTCGACGGAGCCGTCGCGCGTCTCGGTGCGTACGTCGTAGCGGACGCGCTCGCCGTCCTTCTCGTCCGGGAGGGCGATGTCGACGGAGCCGTCCTTGCTGCGGGTGTCGACGCGGTCGGGCACGGCGGCCAGTTCCAGGCGTACGGCGCCGTCCTCGGAGTCGACGGTCACGTGCCGCGACGTCGCGCCGCGCACGGTGAGGGAGCCGTCGGCGCCGGTCAGGTCGAGCGGTCCGGAGGTGTCCTCGACGGTGACGGCGCCGTCCTTGGAGCGCACCGTGAGCGCCTCCCGGAAGCCGCTCGCGGTGAGCCGGCCGTCGCTGTTCTCGACCGTCACCGCGACCCCGCGGGGCACCTCGACGCGGTGGCGGGCCGAGCAGTCGGAGATCACGCCGGAGCACGACACGTCGAGGGTGAGCCGGTCCTCGGCCATCTTCCACGTCACCTTCGGGCTGCCGCCGAGCACGGTCTGTCCGTCGAACCACCGGGTCACCTTCACGTCCTTCGCGTCGCCCCCGGCCGGTACGACGTCGAGCGCGGAGTCGCTGGAGTCGATGGTCAGTGTCTTGCCCGCGAGCGCGAACGTGCGGTGCTCCGGGTCGGAATCGTTCCCGGCGTCGGCCCCGCACGCCCCCACGAGGAGGACCGCGGCCGCGGTCCCACCGGCGGCGACGAGGGCACGGGCGGCGCGCGGACGGCGCCGGGCACGGACGGACATGACGGTTCCCCCTGAAGACGATCTTGTGCTCCTCCGTCAGACTGTACGGATCCTCCCGAGCCGGGACGATCCGGACCGCCACCGCATCGGGGGTGGGGATAACCCCCGGCCGGAGCGGTTTGCGGGGCACTGCCCGCGGCAAGGTAGGCTGTCCACTCGTCCCGGGCGCGTAGCTCAGGGGTAGAGCGCCTCCCTTACAAGGAGGATGTCGGCGGTTCGAAACCGTCCGCGCCCACCGGGTAGGAAGTAGCAGGTGAGAGCCTGTTTTTAGACCCCCCAACCGTGATCGGTCGGGGGGTCTCTTCGTGGTTGAAGTCCACTAAGAGTCCACATCCCCTGGCGATCATGACGAGCGTCATCACTCGTTCGAGGGACTGGACGCCGTCAGCCTCCCGCATAGAGTCACTGCTGACGAGGGCTGGCGCGTCTCCCCGCGTGCGCCAGACACGTGCTCGTCCAATCCTGTGGCGCCCCGGCGGGGAGGCCGGGCCCGCAGGCTACGGCCCCCGTCGCATCAGTCGGCGGGGGCCGTACGAACAAACTAGACCGCCCCACCACACAGTTGTGGTGGGGCGGCGTGCTCTGACCGAGTCAGAGCCAAGGGTGGCTGAACCGAGGCGGACACGTGAACACCTCTGCCGTCTGCTCACCCTTCCGCGATCTCCCCCGCAGGGCAGACCACGAGGAGCCCGCCCGGTCTCGGGCGGAGGTATATGCCAGATGCAGTTATCAGACCGAATGGTGTGGCCGCCCCGCAACGCGGCGAGACCGGTATCAGGCGAACGGGCGCCCCCTCGAAGGGGCTTGCCCACACCACTCCCATGATCCAAAAATGTACGGTCAACGATACAGACACGAGATCATCCCGCCGCGAGCGTTGAACGAGTGCCGCTCGTCCCGCCCCCATCGCCCCGCGTACTCGCCGCCCGGCGAGCCGTCGGCCAACGCATCCGGGCCGCACGCCTCCACGCCAACCTCACGCAAGAGGCGCTCGCCGACCGCGCCGGCCTCGACCGCCAGGCGATCAACCGCATCGAGCAGGGCCACGCCTCGCCCATCTTGGACAACCTGATCCGCATCGCCGACGCGCTCGGCGTCCCGCTCCGCGACCTCGTGTGACGGGCGGGACCCGGCTCACGGGTAGACCGAGCCCCGCCCTGGTTGTCACCCGGCGGGGGTGCCAGCGCCCGAGCACATCTCTCGACCGCCGCCCTGCGGCTGGTGCGGCGGCATCGGCTGGCCCGGCTCGACACCGGAGTAGACGCCGCAAACCTGGCAGATGCCCGAGCACTGGCCCGGGTCGAAGCGGTGGCCGCGCTGCTGGTCACACATGATCAGTTCTCCCTTGGGTGGTGGGATGGTGCTGACTGGTGTGGTGCACTCCGCTGCTCGGCAGGGTCCGGGCCAAGCGTGGAGGGTCAGAGTTTGCGGACGAACGTCCGCTCGCCGTTGTGCCAGGTGATCGTCACGCCGTGCCCGCTGGTGTCACCCTCGCGCGCCGACCACACGTCGAGCGAGGCGATCTCCGGGGACTCTGCGGCTCCGATCACGCCCGCTAGCCACGCATCCGGCGCGGCCGTCACCGGGGCAGCCTCGAAGGGGGCGGGGGCGCCCTGGACGGCCGCGGTGGGCGGGTCGTGCTTGGCGCCCTCGGCGAGCTGCCCAATCATCTGCCACCGAACCTCGCGGCCGGCCACGGTCACGGCGAGGCCGTACGGATGCTTGTCGTCTCCCGCCTCGGCGAGCGTCTGTACGCGCTGCACGTCGGCGGCATTCTTGAGCAGATCAACGGCGTAGTCCTGGAACGCGTCGGGGCGCATTTGTGATCAATCCTCTCGTGGCGGCCGGGCAAGTCTACGAGCGGGGACCGACAGTTCGCGGGCCGTCGGTACCCGCGCTCTGTCTCGTGCGGCGCGCAGCGCCTCACTCTCCGCCGGGGGCGCCACCGCGCCGTCGGGCGGGCAGTGGCAGAGGCAGTCCGTCTCCGGGATGACGACGATCCGGTTGCCGTCGATGCCGAGCGAGGTCTCCAGGAGGCAGCCGTGCGGCCCGGCCGCGCCGGTGAGGAGGGCGCGCAGGCACGGCGCGCACCAGACGAGCAGCACCTCCGGGCAGGTTCTCGCGTGGGCGCGGCCGAGCTGCGGTGTGCCGTCGACGTAGACCATCAGCTCCTGCGTCGGCTCACCGGCGCGGATGGGACGGAGGCACAGGCCGCACGTCTCGCTCATGAGGCCTCGCCCGTGGTGTGGGCCGCGGCGGAGCGCAGCGCCCGCCAGGCGCGCGCCAGGCGCCGTTCGTCTTCGCAGTCGTCGTTCGCCCGGCAGCGCCCGCATCCCTCGGTGTGCGAGAGGAGGAGCCGGTACGCCTCGTCCGCCCGCTGCTCCTCGGCGGTCATCGTGTCCGCGATCACTGCTCGGCTCCGCTCAGGGCGGCACTGCCGGCGGTGACGAGGCACTCGACGGCCGAGGGCTCGCACAGGTCGCCCTCGAAACGGGGCAGCACCACCCAGTAGGGGCCGGGAAGTGCGGTGCGGGTGAGCGTGGGTACGCCGAGGTAGTTGTTCATGCCGAGGCGGGGGGCGATGTCCTGGTGCCGCCACCGGATCCGCTCGACCGGGCGCATGAGGGCGTAGTAGATGCCGCCCATGGTCCGGCTGTCATGGATCACGGGGCCGCGAAGGCACTGCGCGAGGCGCGCGGCGGTCTCGTCGGGGTCGGTGGCGCCGACCGCGGCGTGCACGAGGGCGTCGGGCAGGCGGACCGCGTCGAAGCGCTGGCCGAGCGGCAGCAGTGCGACACCAGCGTGGGTCCACTCAGCCCACGCCTGCGCAGGCGCCTCGTGGCTGCGCGCAAGCCACTGAGCAATGTTCGTCGTCTCGAAACTCACCGTCTTGCCCCTGCCGTCATCAGCGTCGATCAGGTCTGAGATCAGCGTGATGACTTGCAGCGGCGGGAACTGTCACTCTTCAGTGACAGCGGGTGTCACAGGCCGAGCCAGGCCGACAGATGTCCCAAGGCGTCCGGCGTCTTGCGCTGCTGGTGCACGAGGCCCTCGATCGTCGCGCGGGCCCCGGGGTGATAGCGGGTCTGCTGCGGAGCCAGCTTCCGGGCCATCGCGATCGACGTGAGGGCGGCTTCGTTACGGCCCGTCTCCATCTCGGCGCGGCCTCGGTCGATCCACACGTGCGCACGGCGAGAGGTAGGCCAGGAGTCGGGCATGCGGAGCTTCTTCGCCTTCTCCACTGCCTTCCCGTACTGACCCATCTCCGTGAGCGCGGACAGCTCGTGAGCAGCCCAGTTCGTAGTTCCGAACGACAGCCAGTGCACGTGCTCGACGTCCCCGGCACGCCTGGCGATCTGCTTGGCTTCCGCAAGATGAGTCTTCACCGCGTCTTCATCGCGGGCCCGAGCGGCGATCACCGTGGCGCCGAGATGCAGTTGTCCGGCCACGGCTAGCGACTCTGGAGTCTCCATCGTTTGATCGAGAAGGTGGTGGCCGGCGTCCACAAGGCGAAGGCCGATGGTGTGCTCCCCTTCCCGGTGGTACACGAGCCCTCGCATGTACTGCCGGACAGCAGAGAGCACCGGATCCGATGCCCGCTGCGCAGCCCACTCCATGCGATCCAGGGCGATCGTGGAGAGGTCGTAGAAGCCGAGTTTGACCGTCACGTCATGAGCGGTGCGGTAGGTGGAGCCCAGCGCGGCCCACAGCTCAGTAGACGGATTGCGGTAGGCCGCTGTCGTCAGCTCGGCGACCAGCCGGGGCAGCGTCTGCGCTGCTTTGTTCAGGAGTGTGGCCCGGACCTGTTGGCATAGAGTCTCCGCTGCCCTGACTAGTTGAGGCGTCTCGCGCGTGGCCACATCAGGGTCGGCTCCCAGGTCGTAGAGATCGAGCGACTCGCGGATCGGTCGGATCAGTTCGGCTAGGCGGTCCTGTTGCAGCTCGGTCATGTACGGCTGTCCTGTCAGCGTGGTGACATCGACATCCAGAGCCCGAGCACACGCAGCCGTGAAGTCAGGGCTCGCAGCCTTATGTCCACGTTCCACCTGATGAACGAGGCTGTACGAGTATCCGATCTTCAGCGCGAAGCCGCTCTGTGTGTATCCGGCCAACTTCCGGTACTTCGCGATCCTGGCTCCGGGTTGGTCGTCTCTGGGCATACTGGAACTCCGTTCCTGGCTCACCACTTGGAACGGTACCCGCGCTCGATAGCGCTGGCCCGGCTTCTGCCCTCGATCCACCAGGATCGGGGGCAGTTGCGTGTGGCCATCGGCGCAGGGTGGGATGGCGCCATGACCTCACGCACCCTGTATCTGTTCGGCTCGGCCGCGCCGCCCGTCTTCCAGGTGGCTGAGGTGATCGAGACGGCGCAGGCAGGCGGGTGGGACGTCTGCCTTGGACTGACCCCGACAGCAGCCCGGTGGCTGGAGGAGAGCCTCGACGACTTGGGTGCGCTTACCGGGCACCCGGTGCGCAGCGAGTACAAGCTCCCCGGTGAGCCGGATGTCTGGCCCAAGGCGGACGTGATTCTGTTCGCTCCGGCGACGTTCAACAGCCTCAACTCCTGGGCGCTCGGCCTGACGTCCGTGTTCGTCGTGGGCGTGGTCGCCGAGGGCATCGGTAAGGGCATCCCGACCGTGGCAATGCCGTGTGTGAACGCTGCATACGCGCAGCATCGCCAGCTCGACCGCAGTGTCACCGAGCTCCGCGAGCAGGGCGTCACCGTCCTCTACGGAGAGGGTGGCTTCCAACCCAATCCGCCCGGCTCCGGGGCGCCGAAGGGCTACCCCTGGGATCTCGCGCTCGCAGCGGCGAAGCAGCTGGCCGACCAGGCATGACGGAAGGCCCCCTCCCGCCCGAAGGCGGAAGGGGGCACGTCTCACACGTACTGGCGTCGCTGTGGGTCGAGAGCCGCTGCCTGCGGCGTGGGCTCGGGGTCGGGCGGTGGGGCGCCGTCGCGGCGGCACACGAGCGCGTCCGGATCGGAGGCCGGGGCCTGGAGGCTGTAGCCGTCAGGGCAGGTCTGCCCATCCCGTCCGGCCTCACCGCGCGGGCCTTGCTCACCTGGCGGTCCTGCTGGCCCCGCCGGCCCCGGCTCGCCCTGCGGTCCGGGCGGGCCCGCGACTCCGTCCGCTCCGTCGGCCCCGGGTTCTCCCGCGGCGCCGGTCGGGCCCTGCTCGCCGGTGGCACCGTCCTTGCCCGTCTTGCCGTCCTCGCCCGCGCGGCCCGGCTTCCCGGACGGGCCTGTGTCGCCGGGCTCGCCAGCCGGGCCGCTCGGGCCGCGCGGCCCGCTCACGCTCCGGCCCGGCTCCCCACGGCTCCCCGGGGGCCCCGCCACCGGCCGCTCACCAAGACCCTGCACCTGCCTGGCCAAGGCATCACGCGCCTCGTTCGCCGTCCGCAGATCCTGCGACTGCCGCACCACCAGCACAGTGAGCACGCCGAGGAACGCCACCACCACGACCAGCGTCAGGCCGATCAGCCACTCGACGCGCGGCAGCCGCAGATGCCGCGTCCTGCTGTGGGCCGCGCGCATCACGCCACCACCGCCCACACCGCGACGCCCGCGGACAACAGCGCTAGAAGCACCGGCACGACGAGCTGATACAGGCGCGCCTGCCGCTCCCGCTCGCGCCGGTCACGCTCGGCGAGCTGGTACTGCTCGAACTGGGTCTCCAGCGTCTCCCGCGCATCGCTGATCTTCTGGAGCTCCTGCGACAGTTGCGTGATCCGCTGGTCGGTGTACGCGGACTGGAGGCTGTAGACCTCCGTGGAAACGACTTTGTCGAGGCGGGAGTTGATGCCCTGCGCCATCGCCTGAATGTCCCGGCGCAGGGCGGCGACCGAGCGCCCGAGTTCCCCGACGGTCTGCTCCTCGGGCACTGGTGGGCCCTCCCGTCAGGTCAGATCGAGGACGGCCCGCGCGGAGTGCTCGGGGTGGCGACGGTCTCGGTGATGCCGGGGCCAGTCGTGCCGCCGCTCGTCACGATCGCGGTCAGTACTGCGGCGACTGCGGCCAGGCCGCCGACCGAGGCGACCTCTCCCCAGTTGACGTCGAGGAGGCCGATGCCGTCCCCGGCCATGAGGGCGAGGGAGGACTGAGCGAAGGTGCGCACCGCGCGCTCGGCGGTCGCCTTCCAGAAAGCGCCAGTGTTCATGGGCGTTACCTCTTTCAGACAGGCTGCGCGAGCGAGCGGCAGCCGATGACGGTTCCGGAGGCGTTGCGCACCTCGCGGTAGGGGACAAGCAAGTCGCTTCGCCGGTCGGCGAGGGCGAGGGCGACGACGAGAGAGACGATGTACTGGACACCGTCGCGCTTGGGCGGGAGGTTCTGCGCGTGCCCGAACTCGACGAGCTCGGGCCACATGCCGCCGCCGAGCTCCTTGGTGGAGAGTCGGGCAGGTGTCCCTTCGGGGCCGATGACGTCGCGCAGATGCGGTTCGAGGTCGTCGATGCCGTCCTCTCGCTCGGCCGCGTAGAGACGGATCGGGTGCGGGGTGAGGTTGAGGATCATCCCGCTCACCTCTTGGGGAGCTTGAGCTTCTGGCCGACGCGGATCGCGTCGGGGTCCTGGAGGCCGTTGAGCCTGGCGATCTCGCGCCAGCGGGCGTCGTCACCGAGCTGCGCGGCGGCGATCGAGGAAAGGGTGTCGCCCTTGCGGACGGTGTACGTACGGCTCGGCTTGAGGCGGGCGGCGATCCGGACGCGCATCGATGACATGGCGAAGCCGCGGGGGTCCACCTTTCCGGGCTGCCACTCCAAGTGACCGATGACCGAGCGCTCGGACCACCCGTGGTGACGGCAGATCGCGGCCGACACCTTCTCGATCGCGAGCAACTGCGCGGCAGGCCAGGGGTCCTCGCCGTCGCCGAGGTTCTCGCACTCGAAGCCGTAGAAATGCCGGTTACCGTCGGTGTTCGCCTCGTTGTCCGGCGGTAGCGCGGCCCGCTCGGCGATGACGGCCTGGAGCACGTCGTCGTCCCCGAGCCCGGCATGGTTCGCGCGGCCGTACCCGACGAGGTGGACGCGGCCGTCCTTGGTGATGACGCCGTGGCACAACGGGCCCGGCAGGGCGGCGTGCCCGTCGCGGCAGATCTTCACGGTGCGCGCGCTGCCCGACGTCACGGTGTGGTGGATGACGATCCCGTGCACGGGCCCCCACGGGCCCTTGTGGTTGCGGTTGTGGTGCTCCCAGTCGCCGACCTCGACGACGGTGACGCCCTCGTCGCGGAGCGCGTCGAGGAAGGATCTCGCGGACAGGGGTGAAGCCATGATCAGACCTCCGTCGGGTGGATGGCGAGCTTGAATTCGGCGAGGGTCACGCGCTGCGCCGTCCGGGCGTCGTGCCGCACCACGAGCGCGAGCGGCGTCCCCGGGTGCACGAACAGCCCCCACGTCTTGGCCCGGAACTGACCGCCCGGCGTGGGCACGTCGTCCTCGGTGCACGTCGAGTCCGGGCCCGTGCTCAGGCCGAGCGGGTCGCGTACGAACTGGCTGCGGACCTCCGTGTATTCGCCGTCCTCCCACTGGATCAGCGCGTGCAGCGTGCCCCACCCTTCGGCCGCCGGCCAGATCAGCCCTGAGCGGTCGTCGCGGATCCAGTCGGCCAGGCGGACCCCGTCGGGCTGCACGACCTGGTGCATGGTGTGCACGTCGTGGGACTCGGCGGCGCCGAAGGGGAAGCGCACGACCCGGTAGGCGCCGGGCTCGATGCGCTGGGGTTCGCTCGTCTTCAGCGAGCACACCAGGACCGTCACCGCAGGCTCGTCGCGGAGATCTCGGTGCGGACCAGCGACACCGTCACGTCCCCGTCCTCGCCCGCCAGGCGCCGGGCCAGGTCCTCGACGATACCCTTGGCGGTGGTGCCGGGCAGGGGCCCGCCGACGCCGTCGGATATGACTACGGTCATCACACAGCCCGTCTCGTTCGGGCCGTCGGCCTGGATCTTGTAATGCGGGTAGGGGAGTTCGGGCATGGCAGGCTCCTAGGCCAGTCGTCGGATGTGCAGGGAGGACCCGGCCGCCACCCGGGTTGCGGTCGCGTTGGACACGGCCTGCGCCCACTGGAGCGCCAACGTGCCCGCGGACACCGTCGTCAGCACGGACTCCTCGACGGCTACGCACTGGTTCGAGGCGCTGTTGCGGGTGCCGTAGCGGACCGCGGTGGAGTAGGCGTGCACGCCGGAGCGGTGGTATCCGCCGTCGGCGGCGGACGCGGTCGCCACGCCGCCCGCCAGCGTCCACGCGGCGCCGGCCGCCGACCGCACCCCGGACGCGGACGCGGGGACGGTCCACTGCGTCTGGATCTGCGCGGCGTCCAGCGCGGCGAAGTGGATGTAGAAGACCACGTGGTAGACGGCGTTCGCTTCCAGGGCCGCCGTGAGGTCGGGGTCGTCGGTCAGCGTCGTCGTCGCCGCCCGGTCCAAGTTGGTGACCTTGGTGTAAATGTCGGGCTGCGACGACTGGAGAAGCTGGCCGGTCAGCCGCTGGCCCGCGTAGATCGCCGGGTATCTGGACACGCGAGGCCTCCTAAAGAGCGGCGAATGCCGGGGTGTTGGCGACGGACACGGCAGCGCCGAGCGCCTGGCTCTTGATGACGCGGTTCTGCGAGCGGCGCACCGAATACACCTGCGGGTTGATCACGTCGAAGCGGGCGTAGCGGACCTCCACCGTCGACAGGTTGGTGTTGCCGGTGGAGCGGATCGAGCGGGTCCCGATCTGCGCCGCCGCGGAGAACGCGGCGTCGGCGCCCTCGATGTGCCAGATGCCCGGCTCCATGTCGCCTGCCCGCCATGCCCTGGCCCGGAAGGTGGTGCCCTTGCCCTGGAACCGCACGCGCACGAAGCTGCCCGGGGTGTGGGTGAACGGCAGCGTGTAGGAGGAGCCGATGCCTGTGCCGGTCCCGGCGACCTGCGCCCGCACGGTCAGGATGATCGTGCCGGTCGTGCGGAACTCCAGCCGGGCCATGTACATGTTGTTCGCATCGACCATCCGCGCCGTCGGCCCGCCATACAGCGAATCCCCCGACGCGGCCGCGCTGGTGGTCACGTCGCAGTACAGATCGAAGTCCGGGTGCACCGCTGTCACCGCGCTGCGCCGCGAGATGTCCAGCGTCGACAGGATGTGCGTCGCGTACAGGGCGGCGTTGACGTTGTAGTCCGACGCAGCCCCGCCGCCCACCTGGTTCCACGCGAGCCCCGAGTCCGAGGTGCCCCACGTGCTCGACGCGGTCCGCCCGAAGTCGTCATACAGGAACGACGACTTCTTCCGGGCGATGCGCGGCGCCCACACGTAGTAGATCGCCGACGACGGCGGCGTCCCCCCATGCCGCACCCGCACCTTCGCGCGCGAGGCCCCCGCCGGCGCCACGAACTCCTGCTCCACCCACGTCCACACCGACGCGCCCACCGCCACGCCCGTCCCCGCCACCGACGACACCAGCGTCCCGCCGGCGTCGTACCAGTTCGGGCAGACCTGCACGTCCGACCAGCCATCGGCGCAGAACACCCACCCGGACAGGACGTACGTCGCACCCGGGGTGACCGAGCCGACCGCGGTGAAATCGCCGAGGGCGCCGCCGACCGAGGTCACTCCGTCGGGGACGATCCGCAGCGAGCCCAGCGCGCGCGGGTGCGGGTGCACGTACGTCTTCGACCACGTCGCGGTGGCGCTCTGCGCCGTCCACCCGCTGATGTCTGTCTCGAAGAACGGGTTCGGGGAGAGCAGCGTCGACGGCGCGAGGACCGTCATGACCTCGCCGCTGACGCGCCAGTCGAACGGGGTGTCGCGGACGTACGGCGTCCAGACCGGACCCGCGGTCGTGACAACCGTCGCGGTGCTCTGGGACGAGGTGAGCGCCTCGGCGAGTGCGGAGCCGTCGGTGTCGGTCCACTGCATGAACTCGCGGAAGCTGGACGCGGTGTTGGTGTCGCCGACCCACGCCACATCCCACGGGCTGGCCGGGGTGGTGTTGAAGTCGATGTTCCACATGAACTGATCAAGGCTCTCGCTGTAGCCCTGCACCATCAGATCGAGGTCGTCGGGCTGCACCAGCTCCCACGGCCGCACGATCTTCATGCGGTCGCCGATGTCCACCGCCGCCGCGGCCTCCACCAGATGCGCGGCCTTCGCGAGCAGCATCCGCACCACCGGATAGCGGGTCTCATCCACCGTGCCCACGTGCAGCTGCCAGCCCGCATGGTCACCGAGCTGCGCGTCGTCCGCGACGTTCAGCGTGACGGACTCCGGGTAGCGGCCGATGCCCGCCGGCGGAGCGGCCGCGGACATCGGGCCCGACTCCAGGGTGCGCCGCGCCGAGCTGCCGCCGGTGCGCTGCACGGTGATGTCGTTGCGGGGCTGCTGGTCGTCGTCGGTCGGCTCCAGCGGACTGACGAGGCCGTCGCTGCCCGTGTAGTCCAGCGTGAGCGCGGGGGCCTGGTTGTACAGCGACGCCCGGTCCCGCAGCCGCAGGCCGAGGAAGGACCGCTCCTCGCACAGGATGCCCTCGTCGGCCGCCGCGGCCTCGCGCATCAGCTCCAGGAGAGTGAGCTGCCCCTGTACGCCGAGGCGCTGCTCGGACAGGGACGCGCTGTAGGCGGGGAGGCCCTCCTCGATGCCGAGGCGCTGCACGCGGTTGGACGCGGTCTCCTCCCGCCATCCGATCATCGCGTTGATGGTGCCGGAGTACGCGGTGCTGCTGCTCGCGACAGCGACGTGCCCGATGGCTGTGCCGTTGAGCAGGCCGTCCTGCCCGATGCGGACGTCCGTCGCGGAGCCTGCGGTGTAGGCGTTGAGGGTGCCGCTCAGGAAGCTGGAGACGGTGTTCGACAGCCTGCTCTCGTCGATCTTCAGGACGATCAGGCGCCAGTCGATGTTGGCGCCGTTCTGCGTCAGCTCGATCCCGATGTGCCGCGGCACTCCGTTGATGGCGAACGTGCCGAACCCGGACGCCAGGATCTGAGTGCCGTCGGCGTCGTAGGCCCGCAGCTCCAAGCTCCCGCTCGTGTTGACGAACAGGGACCAGGTGCGTGCCGTGCCGGTCATCGACACGCTGAAGATACGGTCGGTGCCCGTGACACCGCCCGCCGGGACGGCCGCACCGAACCGCAGGAACGTGAAGTTCGTCGCGGTGTAGGGGGCGACCTTCACGCGGGTCACCCCGTACGTGAACGTCGGCAGCGGCGCGGAGGCCACCCAGTCCGCGTACGCCGCCATCGCCACGCCGGCCGCCGGAACGGGCATGGCGGGCTGACCGTCCAGCGCGGACGCGAACGTCGTGGCGGCGGCCTCATCCTCCATCGGCCAGTACGACACGATGCTCGTGCGGGACGGGTTGGTGAACTCGCGGTACATCGCCGACCGGACGGGGACGGTGCCCTGCGTGAGCCGCCGCATGACGCCGTATGCCTCGACCTGTGTCACGAGATCGTGCTTGGACTCCCAGCGTGGCGCCCACGAGGTGACCTCACCCGCGAACCGGACACGCTTGTTCGTGATCGACGTGCCGCCCGCCAGCGTCCACGTCCGCCCGGCGCTGTCCGCGAACGACGTCGTCCCCGCGGCCTGAGCGTTGAAGCGGGGCTGCGCCACGATCGTGCCCCACAGGCCGTTGCGGACCTCCGCGCCGTGCACCCGGCCGATCGGCAGGCGGAGGATGAACCCGGTGGCGTTCCCGATCCGCAGCGGCGCCGTCGAGTTGAAGATGCTGGTGACGCCCGCGCCGGACACCGGGTCACCGAGCTGCGTCCAGGGCGCATCGAGGTTGTCGGCCGTGAAGAACCGCACCGTCCAGCCGCCTGACCCGTTGTTCACGTCCAGCGTCACCCGCACCGCCAGGCGGCCCCCGGCGCCGGGCACGACCGGCGCGACCGTCGAGGACGCCGCGAGGGACGCCGAGCCGTCCGCCGACCACTCGAAGTACAGGCGGCCCTGCCGCGAGCCGAGGAACCAGGACTTCTGCCCGGACCCGAACTTGCCGATCATCTCGACGGCGTCCGCGGTCGTCGAGTCCAGCGGCGGCACCCAGTTCGCGAGCGTCGCATCGAGACGGACATCGAGGTCGCCGACGATGTCCAGGGCCGCCGTGTCCGGGGTCTCCGCGTAGTCGGCCGTCCCGCCCGGCAGGTCCAGGTAGGTGCTGCCGGTGAGGACGCTGATCCGGATCGGGGTGTTGCGGCCGATCTGCCCGTAGTACGGGCCGACCGGGTTCTTCGGCGAGTACGCGCCCGCGTTGTTGTCCAGCACCAGCGAGCAGCGCGACGACTCCACTTGCTGCGACTCGTCCGAGCGGCCGCGCTGAATCCGGATCGCCGTGTCGTAGCGGATATCCCCCGACACGTCGACCCACACGGCTCCGACGAGCAACTCGGCCTTGATCGCGAATGGCATCTCAGTCGACCTTCCCGAACGTGGCCTTCAGCCCGCCGCGGGCCCGCACTGCGGAGCGCACCGGATCGATGACCAGCTCGCCGAGCTCCTTGGTGCCGAAGCTCACCTGAATGACGATGGGCCGCTCGCCCCCCGCCGGCGCCGGAGCAGTGCCGCGCGCGGCCGCCGCAGCCCGCCGCGGCGGCGTGTTCAGCATCGACGCCCACGGCGCCTGCGCCTTACGCATCGAGTCCGGCGACGAGTACACCCGCGAGCCGACCGGCAGGTCCGCGAGCTCCGGGCCCTGCTCGCCCACCCACGTCAGCCCCGACCGCGGCCCGCCCACCGCTGCGGCGCCGACGATCCCGCCGGTGGCCTTGCGGCGGAACGCCCGCTCGATGGCCTTCTCCATCGTGTGGGCGAGCTTGTCCATGGCCTTCTCCAGCCGCTTCTGCTGGGAGGTCAGGGCCTTCACCACGGCGGTCTGATTCCGGATCGCCGACCCGTACATCGAGTCGGCCGCGGTCTTGCCCGCGCTCGACGCCGACGAGCCGATCTGCCGCTGAAGCTTGTTCATAGAGGCGATCTCCGACTTCGAGGCGCCGAGGAGCGCGCCCGCGGTCTGGAGCCCACCGCCATCGATGCCGGCCTCCGCGATCTGGTTGATCAGATCCTTCGACAGTCCCTTCTTCCGGAGGCCCTTCAGCGCGGACGCGAACGCGGATGCCTGGTCACGGGAGCGGGTCAGCCCGGCCATGACGGACGCGGTGGTGATCGGCGCCCCATCCGCGCCTCCCTTGGTGATGTTCGCGGAGGACAGGACGTTGTTCTTGACCGAGTCCCGCAGCTGCGACGCGCTGTTCTTCAGGTCGTCGAGCTTGCTCTTCGCCTTCTCCAGGCTCTTGGTGACCGTGGACAGGCTCTTCTCGTGCCGCAGCAGCGCCTTGCCGTAGGAGTCGAGCTGCCGCAGGAGATGCCGCTCCGTCCCGCCGTGCGTCGACTTCATGATCGTGGAGCGCCACTGGTTCAGCGACGACACCAGCGACGACCGCGAATCCGGGTCACCGAGACCACGGCGGATCTCCGACAGCCGGCCGCCCGCCAGCTGCCCGAAGTGGGAGACCGTCAGGTCGCTCCATGCGTCCTTGCGGGCCTCGTGCTCCGACTTGCGCTGTGCCGCCGCGCGCTTCTGCGCCTTCGTGAGCCCGCCCTTCGCGAACTTCGGCATGTCGAGACGGCCCTCGTTGATGAGGTGCATGAACTTCTCGCCGTACTTCGCGACCGCCGCGGCCTTCATCACGAACTCGCCGTTGCTCAACCAGGGGGCGAACACGTCGTCGGAGGTGCCCGTGCCCGGCCCGACCACCGGGCCGCCGTCGGCGTACCCGTGCTTGAACGCGCTGCCGGTGAACAGACCACCCGTGGCGCCCACGATGTCGTGCTGGCTGCGGCCGGACAGGTACTTCGTCTGATACTCGGTGATGTTGCGGACGGTGTTCTTACGGAACGTCGTGATCGTGATGTTCCGCGAGCGCGGCAGACGCGACAGTGCCCCCTGCACATCACGGATGCCCGACAGCGCCTTGCCGTTCGCGGCGGTGACCGTGACCTTCCCGTTCGGCAGGCGCTTCACCTTCAGCCCGAACGACTCCAGGATCTGCTCGGCGCCCTTCGACAGCGTCTTCAAGGTCACGCTCTTGCTGCCCGGCGTCTTCTTCACAGCAGCGTTGAACGCGCGCAGCCCGGCCTCGGCGTCCTCCTTCTCCATCTTGATCCGCGCCGTTTTGCTCGGGACCTTCAAGATCTGGTCGGCCAGCGCGACGGCCTGCTTGCGGGACAGACCCATCGCGTCGGCCTGCCGGATCAGCTCGGCCCGGCCCCGCCGGTACACATCGTTCGCCGCCGACCACGACCCGGTGGACTCGCGGGCCTGCGCCGCCGCCTCGTCGGTCTTGGCCGCCAGATCGTTCAGTGCGCTCGCTGCCGTGCGGGCAGCCTCGGAGTTGAGGTTGAGCTTTCCACCGGTCATCGACAGCGCTTGGCCGTTGGCCTGCGCGGCCTTCGCCGCGGCGTCGATGGCACCCTCGAAGCCGATCATCCCGCCGAGGCCCGCGCGCTGCACGTCGTTGAGGGCCTGGATGGACTGCCGCAGCCCGTCGGCCGCCTGCTTCTGCCCGTCCAGCTTCGCCTGCGCCGCCTGCGCCTGCGTCCCGAAGAGCCCCATGCTCTCGGCCGCCATCTTCGCCTCGAACTTCGCGTCGGCGATGGCGTCGCGATAGTCGTTCGTGTGCTTCTTGAACTGCGACATGTCGCCGCCGCCGGCCTTCCACGCCCGCTTCAGCAAGTCGAACTGCTCGGCCGCCTGCTTGGGGTTCCCCGACCGCACGAGGTTCGCCATCGACTTGTCCCACGCGTCGACGTTCTTCCTCGCCGTCGAGATGCCGGGCCCCTCGGCGATGCCCACCCATGAGCCGAAGTCGGAGACGAGCTGCCCGAGCTTGTTCTCCGAGCCGCTCTTGGAGACCATCGCGATGGACTCGGACATCTCCTTCATGTTGGTCTTGAGAGTGCCGGTGACCTTCCCGGTCGTCGTCAGCGTCTTCAGCGACGACGACAGGGCGTCCACCTCGACCGCGGGCTTCGCACCCGACAGCTCGTGCAGTGCCAGGACCAGGGCGCCCACGGCGCCGGCCGCGAGCGCAGCCTTGCCGCCGGTCGACAGGGTTCCCAGCGCGGCGTTCATGCCCGCGACGCCGCCGCCTGCTGCCACGAACGCGGCCCGCAGTGCCGTCGCCCGGCCCGTCAGCGTCCCCAGGCCCGCGCCTGCCGCGCCGATTCCCGCACCGGCCAGCTTGATCAGCTTGAAGGCGGTGGCGACTTGCAGCAGCGTCGCCAGCAGTGACGCGGGCACCGCCGACACGAGCTGCGCGAACGCGTTGACGATGGTGAGCATGCCGGGCCCGGCCTGCGCCGCCGCGTCCAGGACATGCAGCAGCGTCTCCGCCAGCGCCTGCAGCGTCTCCTTGACCTCCGGGCCCGCCGCCCGCGCGTACTGCATGACCTCCGTGAGCGGGCCCTCGGCCTTGCCCTCGGACAGGACCCGCATGAAGTGCAGGGCCTTGTCGGTCGCGCGGTCGAGGGTGCGGTCGGTGAAGTCCTGCACGGTGCTGGTGAGGTGGTCGAACCCCGGAGTCTCGATCGCGCCGCCCGCCACCGTGGTCAGCCGGGTCAGCTGGTCCGAGGCGCTGCGCGCGAGCGGCGTCAGGCGGGGCAAAAGCGCCGTGGTGATCTGGAGGCCCTGCTCGACGGGACGCATGGTGAACGATGCCGTCTGGTCCGACCAGGTACGGAACGCGTCGGAGAGGACCATGTAGGACCCGGCCGCGCGCTGCGTCGCCGCAGGCATCGCCGCCAGCTGCCGCTGCACCTCGGCCTGCGCCTTCGCGGCCGCCTGCGAGCCGACACCGGACGCCTTCACTGCGTCCTGGTACTTCTTCTGAGCCGCCGCGGCCTCGCCCATGGCGGAGATCTGGGGGACCACCGCCGCCGTGAACGCGGCCGCCGCGAGGCCCGCAGCCCCCAGCCCGGCCGCGATCGGCGCGGCCTGCGCCGCCACCGGGATCAGTGCCGGAGCGAGGTTGACGAGCGAGGCCTTCAGCCCGGTGAACGTCTTGTCGAGCTGCTGCCCGGACCGCGTCATGCTGCCCGCGCTCGCTGCGAAGCGGCCGTCCAGCGTGCGCAGGTGCCCGTTGATGTCCCGGAAGCCTGCGGCCGTGGCGTCGTTGACGCGGACTGTGATCGTCACGTCATCCGACATCGCTCATCCCCTCCTCCCCAGGTGTGCCGAGTTCGACGATCGCCAGCAGCCGCAGAAGCTCGGGGTCTTCTCGGGTCAGCTGCGAGGGCAGGCACCGGAACTGCTGGCACAGCGCCAGTACCTGCCGCGCATAGATCAGCTCGCGAGGCTCTCGGAGGGCAGCTCCATCGGAATCGACGCCTCCAGGGACGGCCCGCCATCGGGCGAGGCGCCGTCCAAAGGGGCAGGCACCCCGGCGATGGCCTCCCGCCACGCGTTGACGATCGTCATGTTGAAGTCGACTTCCTGCGCCATGACCGCGTCGATGCCCACCGGCACGGGCTGGCCCTGGTCGTCCTCGACGTTCCACTCGATGAGCTGCGCAGCGAGGATCTCCAGCGTCGCCTTAAGGCCGGCGTCGCCGCCCTCTTCGAGTGCCGCGTCCAGAGCGAGGGCCTGCCCGGTGTCGACGTGACGGAGCTTGACCCGCAGCCCGTGCATGTCCGGGTCGGGGTGGTCGCTGAAGTCCAGGTCGTAGATCCTGCGTTTGGGGCGGTAGCCAGCCATCGGCGTGCCTCTCAGGTCCAAGTGGGCACGGTGCCGTCGGCGAGGACGCCGGGGACCGCGAAGGTCAGCTCTCCGGAGTCGGAGCGCGAGAGGGGGTAGTCGGTGAACAGGCACTCGTTGTTCAGGGACTGCCCGGACACGGTGAGAGAGACCGTGCGCAGCACGCTCGTGGACGGCACCGTCTTGAACACGTCGTGGGACTGGCCCGCCGCGTCGTTGAAGACGCCGTTCAGCGTCACCGAGAAATCGGCGAGCAGGAGCAGCCGCTCCATCGCGCTCTTGTCGATACCCGTCACGTCCTGCACCGCGCGCGGCGTCGCGAACTGAAGGTTCGTGATGTCGTTCTTGATCGCCCTTGCGGTGCCTGCTGCGTCATCGACGGAGCAGGTCGTCCACCCAAGTCCGCTCTCTTTGGCCATGGCCTAGCCCTCCTTCTGCTGCTCGACGAGGCGGAGTTGGTGCTCGCCGAAGTCCTCAACCCAGTCAGCGGGGCGCTGGTGGGTGCGTGTGCGGCCGGTTGGGTTCCCGCGCCAGTCGCCATCGCGGACGGCGTAGACCTCCGGCCGCGTCCGGTGCTCGGCGAAACACCGCTGACCGCTCTCGAAGCGGAAGACGGTGAGCCCTACGTCGGTGCGCTGCTCGCGGAACGTCCGGCGGGACTGGCTGCGGATGTACGCGGCCTGCCGCGCGCCGAGTTCGGTCCGCTCGTCGACCCTCGACTCCCAACCGTGGCGCCACGCCGCGCAGCCCACCTGCGCGCATGCGGCCACGACCGAGGTGTCCTGCGGGCTGGTGATGCTGTACGTCTGGTAGGCGCTCACCGGCATGTTCGGGGCGACCCGGTTGATCGGCCTGGTCATCTGCATCAGAAGGTCACCGCCACGTCGTTGCGTGCCACCGAGACGGCGAACACGGCGTTGGAAAAGGTGCCGGTCGTCACGACCCGGAGGTACCGCTCGACGGTCTGCCCGCGCGCGGTCTCGATGCGCTGCGCGCCGGGCCCGGTCGCGGCGGTGAAGCCACCGCCGGTGACGTCGGCCCACGTGTCGCCGACGCCGTTGTCCGAGCTCTCCTGGAGCTTCACGGTCACGGACGTCCCGGTGAGGCTGAAGACGTGGAGGTAGGCCTGGAGGCCGAACAGCGCAGCCCCGTTGAACAGCGGCGGACTGCCGACACCGAAATCGACGCCCGTGCCGTTCGTGCCGGTGGTGTCGGTGCGCTTCCCGGCGGTCATCGAGCGGCCCCACTCCAGGCCGTACGCGTTCGCGGCCGCCTCGACAGCGAACGTGAACTCGCCGGAGTCGCCGCGCGTGCCGTCGTAGTTGAGCTGCTTGGCCACGATGTTCGCCGATGCCCCGCCGAGCGCCGTACCCCGCCAGTACGCGGCGATCACGTCCGTGGTCGGCAGCGTCTTCAGCCGGGCGTGCGCCTGGTCCGGCAGCGTGCCCGGGTTGAAAAATGAGGTCATCTGGAGGCGACCGTCGCGCACGCCGCCCTTGCGCTCGAACGCGTACTTGTCGATGCCGGTGAACTCCAGCGCCGCACACCCGCCGCCCACGTTGCCGACGGCGCTGATGTCACCGGACAGGTCATAGCCCGCGATGAACAGCGCGTCGCCGAGCCCTGATTGCTTGGCCACCTATGCCACCTCTTCCCAAAGGTCGTTGACGATCAGAGGCACGGTGAGCGTGGCCACCCGGTACGTCGTGCTGTCGAACCGCGAGAACCCGAACTGCGCGCCGAGCCCTGCCCCATGGGCGCCGCGCACGTCGACGTTGCGGACGCTGCCGCCGAAGTCGAAGTCCCCCGCGTACGCCGACATCAGGGCATCCACCGCGCCGGTGACGGCGATGTCGACGTCATCCTCGGGCTGCGCGTCCGCCGGCGTGAGCACGCGGCCGGTCAGCTCCAGGCGGCCCGACGAGGCGCGCAGCCCGGACGCAGCCGGGACCGGGCCGACCCGGGCCACCCACAGGGCGTAGACCAGCCCCGAACCGGGGGCGGACACCGGCTCGTGGCCGAGTACCTGCTCGAACAGGCCAAGGCTCTGCGCGTGCGACATGGCCACACTGCGGTAGGTGAGGAGGTCGAGGGGCACGGCGATCACATCCGTCCCGTGTAGCGGCGCAGCAGCCGCTCGCCGATGCCGCGCTTGCGGGAGTTGAGCCGGTCCCGGGTGACGATCCAGTGGTCGTAGCCCTTGAACTTCGTCACCGGGTAGTTGCGGGAGCCCACACCGGCCAGCCACGGCCCGTAGACGACACGCGAGTCAGTGATCGTGTGCCCGTCCTCGACCTTGATCCGGGTCGTGTAGAACGGCGTCTGCGTCTTCAGGACCCGGTCGAGCTCGCCGAGGAGGATCGTGCGGCCCTCCTCGGCGAGTTGCCGTTCCAGCCGGTTGACGTACTCGTTCGCGGCGCGGCGCGCCCGCCCGTCGAAGATCGGGCCGCGGCGGCTGGTCGACACATCGAGGCGCATCCGTCACACCGCCCTGGCGCGGGCCTTGCGGCCGTGGCTGGTGTAGACGCGGGCGCGGAGATCGACGAGGCCCTTACCGGACGCCTCCCGCTCCGACTCCCCAGACCCGGCTGTCCGCGCGTACGCTGAGCGGCCCTGCATGAGGTCGACGAGGGCCTCGGCGAGGCACAGCTGCCGGACGCTGCCGGGCGCCTCCCACCGGGCCACCGCCGCGCCGGACGTGTGCGCGGCCGCCGTGGTGCCGAGAGCGCCGCGCTGCACGGTCAGGGTCCGCGGCGCGTACACGGCCGCGCCGGTGGCGTGCGGGGCGATCGGTGAGCCGTCCCACGCCCGCCGGACGAGCAGCGTGTTCCCGGCGATCTCCTCGACGAGCATCCGCTCCCCGTCGACGAGGATCATCTCCCCGGCCGCGAATGCCGCGCCGCTGCTCACGGGGACGATGACGGTGTTGTTCTGGGCTGTGAGGTCCCCGGCGATGATCTGCCCGGTGTCGAGTAGCGACCGGCCGGTCACGATGACCCGCTCGCTGTCGATGCGCAGCAGCGAGCCGACACCGACTGCGGCGGACGCGGCAGCGTCCACGTCCACCCCGGTCTCGACCGCGTCGAGGGCCTCGGTGATCGTGCCGCCTGGCGTCTCGTCGTTGCGGTACCCGTACAGGCCCTGCACGCTGACGGCCCGCTGTGTGGTGGCCCCGCCACCGAACGCCGCGCTGGAGCCGATGTTCAGCTCCAGGTGCGTGTACGGCGGCTCATCCCGTCCATCGGAGCGGCGCAGGACATAGTCGGCGGGGTCGATGATCTTGCCGCCGGTGGTGAGGGAGGAGACGGAGATGAGCTCATTGCCATCGAGCCACAGCCGCCATGCAGGCGCGCTCTGCCCGGCCGGCCAGTCCCATGCACGGGTGGCCAGCGTCGGGTAGAACACGCGGTGGGTGAGCCCGTGCACAGCGTCGGCCGCGTCCGCGAGCGCACGGTCGATCCGCGCGTTCGAGCGCGCGGTCTCCTTCACATCGAGCTCCGCTTTCACTTCTTCGCGGGTCGTGTACCAGGGCGTTGTCATCTCTCGTCACCTCCTCTCGTATGAGCTGGTCAGCGGAGCCGGTCGCCGACGTACCGGTCACCGGGCCGCCACCCGCAGAACGGGCAGTACCGGCCCGGATCTACGTCCGGTCCTTCGCGGAGCGGCTCCCCGTCTTGGGGGCAGGCGACGGGCTCTTGCTGCTGCTCGTCGCGGGCGAGGCCGATTCCTTCTCGGACGATGTCGAGGAGCTGCTGCCAGGAGATGACTCCTCGCCTCCCTCCTCGATCGGGGTCAGCTCGCCGCTGTCCGGGTCCACCTCGAACCCGTCGATGGTCGGGCCGCCGTGCACGGTCACCTTCGGCATGCTGGTCTCCTTCTGCTGCTCGGTCTGCTCGGGCTGTGTGGCCTCGTTGATCCGCACCGTCGACCCGCACTGCGGGCACTTCGGCGCGCCCACGCTGTACTTGGCCGTGCACTCGGCGCACTCCCACACGGCCATGTCAGGCCCCCGTGGCAGGCAGCGACGCCGGAGCGCGCATCACGCCGAGGTCGCGCGTGAGGGCGTTGACGGTGCCCGCGCCGGTGCTGGTGAGCTTCACGTACCGGTAGCCGTCCGACAGGGACGTCCCCTCCACCTCGATCACCGCCGCGTTCTGCGTCGCAGCCGCCGCCGTGGTCACGGTTGCGCCCGCCGCCTGCGTGCGCCTGGTCCACGCGTCCGACCCGTTGCCGGTGCACGTGTGGTACTCGGCGATGCAGGCGAGGTTCTGCGCGCCCGTACCGGACGAGTCCTTCGCCTCCTGGAGGGTGTAGACGTCGCCGACGCCACCCCCGAGGTAGCAGGAGAACGTGACGCCAGCAGCCGCCCCCTTCAGGGCGATCCACGCGCCGTCCGCGGCCGGGGTCGTGTTGAACAGTCGGCCAAGTGCTCGCTGAGACATGGGGAGTTCCTTCCGTCTGGTGTCCGGTCCGGGGCGACACTGCCGGCCCGGTGAAAGCCGCCGTCGGGGTGTGAATGCCGGCGGCGGCCGGGGTGGGTTAGTTGAGCTCGACGAACGGGGAGAGCGTGGAGGTGGAGCCGTTGGCCGGGGTGATGGCCGACTGGATCCAGGGGCGGCCGTCGACGCGCTGGATGATCCGGAACGTCGTCTTGTCGTTGCCGAACGCGTAGTCGGTGCTGGAGTCGGCGGTCATGACCTGCCGGTCGCCCACCAGGTAGTAGGAGAGGTCGACGAACGCGAGGTCGCCGCGCGCGCCGAGGACGCCGCCCTTCTCGGTGATGATCAGCGGGCGGCCGAAGATGGACATCGGCATACCGGCGGCGGCGTTGACGACGAACACCGAGTTGCCGCCGGTGCCGACGGTCAGCGACAGCTGGAGCAGCTGCGGCAGCGCGTCCGGGGAGCACATCCACACGGCGTTGGACAGCGACGAGGGCAGCATGCGGGCGTACATGCCGATGACGTCCACGTACTGGATCTTGTTGGCGTTGGCGCGGGTCACGGTGACGGCGGCGGAGTTGCCCGCGCCGCGGTAGCCGAGCGGTTCGCCGGTGCCGCTGCCCGTCTGGAACTTGTTGTCTTCCTCGAAGGCGAGGGCGGTCGGCCACAGCGTCTCGATCAGCGCCGAGAAGCTGACGATGGAGTCCTGGAGCAGCTCGTTCGGGACGGCGGACAGACCGGTGAGCTTCTTCGCGTCGAGCTCGACGCGGCCGAACTTCGGGTTGGAGTCCTGGAGGGCCGCGCCCTCTTCACCCCAGTAGGCGACCATGCCGCCGAACACCGACCCGGCGTTCGTGGTGGTGTCGATCATCGGGAACGGGACGCGGGCCGACTCCATCGGGACGACCGTGGCCAGCGGCCGCACGACGGCCTTCTCCAGGGCCAGCTGGAGGAGCTGGCTGCGGAGCGTCTCGGGGACGAGGAACCCGCCGTCGGCCGGGCTGACGCTGGAGGCGGCGTTGCGGAGCGCGCTGAGCTTGTCGGCGTCGGCCTTCGGGTTCTTGTGCCAGATGTTCTGCACGTACTCGATGGCGTTGGAGAAGTGCTGGTCGAGCGCGGCGCCCGGGGCGGTCGCGTTGTGCGCGGTGCCCTGCCGGTGCGAGGTCAGCATGTTCCCGCCGCGCTTGGCCTGAGGGTCGAGGTCGAGACGCTTGATCGCGTCCTTGCCCGCCTTGTCCATGCCGTTCTCGCGCATCATCTGCGCGAACACGCGCTGCGTCTCCTCGGCGACGAGCCGGTTGAGGTCGGTGCCCTCGCCCTGGAGCGCCTCGCCGTACGCGGTGATGAACTCGGTGAGCGAGTCCCTGCTCGCCATGACCTCCTTCAGCTTGCCGCCGTCGGCGAGCATCTCCGCCAGTTCCTCAGGGTTGCGCGGGATGGTCATCGTGGGTGCCACTGGTGCCTCCTTCAGTCCGTCGCCGCGCTGGACGACGCCTCGGGCTCGATCAGATTGGAGACGAGCGCCGACCAGTCGGGGGCGTCGTCGGTGAGGTGGGCGACAAGGTCAGCCCAGGAATCGGTTGGCTCGGCTGGGGCTGGCTCAGGTGCCGCCTCAGCGGGTTCGGCGGCGTCATCGCCGTCGTCGACAGGGGCGGCGCCGGCCGTGGGGGTGGAATCGGCCGGCGCCGCTACGGCGGCCTGGAGCCGGGCCACCGTGTCCTCACCGAGGAGTTCAGCGAGGCTGACCACCATCTGCGAGGCGTCTTCTACCGCAGTCGCGCGCGGCGGCGCAGGCCGCGGCTTCGGAGGGTCCGGCTGACGCGGGCCGGTGTAGCCGTACGCGGCGAGGTCCCACGCGCGCGCCATGTCCGGCTCGTCCTCGTCCGGCTCCGCTTCCTCGGCAGGCTCGCCCGCCTTCGGCTTCGCGAGGGCCTCGTCCGCCAGCCCAGCCGCGACCGCGTCCTCCGGCAGGTACCAGGTCTCCTGCTGCATGGCCTCACGCCACTGCGCGCGCGTCCCTCCGGCGCGGGCGGCGTAGGCGTCGGCGATGTTGTCGCTGATCAGGCCGAGGAGTTCGGCCATCTCCTCCATGTCGGCCGCGTCGCCCAGGCACACCCCGGACGCGTCATGGATCATCAGCATCGCGTTCGGGGCCATCTCGATCCGGTCGCCGGACATCGCGATGACGGAGGCGATGGACGCGGCGACGCTGTCGACCTGCACCGTGACGTTCGCCGGATGCGACCGCAGCGCGTTGGCGATGGCGATGCCCTCGAACACCGACCCGCCCGGCGAGTTGATGCGCACGCGCAGCTTGGGCGCGGTCACCCCGCGCAGGTCCGCAATGAACTCATCCGCCGTCGCGCCGAACCAGCCGCCGATCTCGTCGTACAGCATCACCTCGGCCTCGTCCGAGTCGGACGCGTTCGTGATGCGGTACCAGGACTGCGCTGCGACACCGTGCGCCGCGCGCAGCCGCTCGGCCTGCTCCCGCTGGCGCGCGACGAACCCGGCCGCCGCTGCGGGCAGCACGAGCCCGGGGATTCCGTTCATTCGCTGGCTCCCTTCCGCCCGCGCTTGACGACGCGGCAGCGGCAGTCGTTGCCGTACTCGGCGCCCACGCAGTTCACGTAGCCGCGCCCGCCCGGGTAGTCCTCATAGGCGTCGGCCCGGTTCTTGTACGTCCGGCCGTTGTTCTCGCTGCACGGGCCGCAGGTGTTGTCGTCGTCCTCGGCGACCGCCACCCACCGCCGTGCTGCCTCGATCTCGTTGGTCACCCACGGAGGCGGCGCCCACCGGTTGGCGGGCTGCGCGTCGAGACCGGGCACGTTGAAGCCGAGCAGCGGCAGGATCAGCGGCGCCGTGGCGGGGGCGCCGCGCACGATGTCGACGAGGAGCTGCTCGTCTGCCGGTCGCGCGGCCATCTCGGGAAGGTCGACGGTCGACAGGACATCGGCGGGCGAGAACCCCGCGGTTTGGAGTGTGGCGGCGGCCTGCGCGCGCTGGCCGAGGATGGTGGCCTCGGCCTCTTTGTCTTCGGGGACGGGGCTGACGAAGTCGAACTCCAGGCCCCGGGCGGTCGCCCCGTACAGGGGGAGCAGGCGGGTGTTGAGCATCTCGCGTACGCGCTCCAGGCGCGGTTGGATCAGCCAGCGGGCGAACACGTACGCGGCGGCTTCGGCGTTCGCGCGGTTCACGTCGTCGGTGGCGCCGAGCATGGGCTTGGGGAACCCGAATGCCTCGCGGATGATCTCCCGGTTGACGCTGCGGAGTTCGGTGAACTGCATGTCGCGCATCGAGTACTTGCGGTCGACCCACTTCAGGCCGTTCTCCAGCACGCCGACGCGGTGGGCGTTGGACACGCCGCGGTGCTGCTCGCCCCACCGAGTCCGGAACTCTTCGAACTCGTCGTCGCTCAGGCGGCGGTCGACCTCGACGACACCGCCCGGCTCTGCGCTGTTGCGGAAGAAGTTCGCGTTCCACTCCGCGCTCGCGCGGGTCGCGTCGATGTCCATGAGGATCGTCTGGACCACACCCATGCCCCGGTACGGGTCGAGCGGGTTGGGCCTTCGCAGGCTGATGACGTCGTCCACGCCGAGCGGGACGCGCTCGCCGGACGGGCCGCGGTAGACGTAGCCGAGGAGGAACTCCTGCGGGTCCGGGACTGGCTCCATGCGGTCGGGGCGTACCGGCCACAGCTCCAGCGGGATCGACGAGCGCTCATGGCAGGCGATCACCCACCACTGCTCGCCGGTCAACTCCTCGTGCTGCTGCGCCGACTCGCGGAACGCGGGCCCGGTCATGTGCCGGTTCGGCGCGTTCCACAGGTCGAGGGCGGCGTGGGAGGTGACCTCGACGCGGTCCTCGTCACGGCCCGACGTGGCGGAGCGGTACAGCTTCCACTCGACGCCGGCGTACGTGGTGGTGATGCGGTCGACGATCGCGTACAGAGTGCTGCTGCCACCCATGGCACGCATCTGCGCCTCTTGCCCGGCAGGGCGCACGAAGCCGGAGCCGAAACCGGCGCGGCCGGTGGCGGGGGCGAAGGGGATGGGGGTGCGGTTGACGGCGCTGGCGGCGGCGGAGGCGAGGGAGCCGAGGAGTGTTCTGCCCATCGGTCACCTCCCTTGTGTCAGTCGCCGCTGTCTACCCACCACTGCATGACGAACAGGGACGCTCCGGCGGTGATCAGACCCACGCCCATGCCGAAGATATTCCATGTTCCTGTTGTGATGAGTGTAAATCCTCCTGTCAATAGGCATTGAGACCGCAAATTTTTCAGCATTGAGGGGTTCGGCTTCCTCATCCCACCCACCTCATCCGGGGCCGCCCACCGAGATCCCGCTCGGCGACCATGTAGCGCAGCGCATCCGCGCCGTGATCGTTCTCCTTCAATGGCGCCTCCGGCGCAGTCCCGCCCGGCTTCACCGCCCACACGTAGCCGCTGAGTTCTTCCTCGGTGCTGGCCGGCTTCTTCACGTCGTCGAGCACCGGGTCCCGCTCGACCAGCGCACCGCGCACGACGTAGAGCCTCGGACGTCCGTCACCCGCCACCTTGAGCCGGGACTTCACGGCCTGGATGCCAGTGCTCACCGCCTTCTCCGCAGGCTGCGTGCCCATCTGGAGGTACTTCTCCAACGTGGCCCGGTCCTCGGCGTCGTGGTCACAGATCACCGCGCGGGGCTGCGGCTCGCGCCACTGACCGGACGGGTACACCATTAGGTCCCGAGCCTGCGTGGCCATCTCCTCGACGAGGCGGCGGGAGTGGTACAGCTCGCGATAGAGGTAGAGGCGGCCGTCGCCGTCCTCGGCCCACCACTGCATGACCATCGGGTTCGTGAATCCGAAGTCGACCGCGATCCACCGCGACCACTGCGGCGGGATCTTGAACGGGTCGACGAGGTGCACGGCCTCGTCGAACTCCTCGTAGATCAGGCCTTCGGCCGCCGCCCATACGCCGTCCTTCAGCCGGAGCCTGCGCACTCCAGTGAGGGCGTCGAGCTTGTTGAAGTAGTCGCGGCCCTGCTCGGTGAGGCTGCCGTCCGCGTTCACGTATGCGGGGTTGTCGGCGTGCCGGGACACGAGCATCTTTGCGCGGCCCTGATCACACCGGCGCTTGATCCAGTGCGTGGGCTGCGCCGGGTTGCACGCGGCGATCTGCTGCTGCCACGACAACTGCCCGTTGCGGAGCCGGGTGGCGATCGACTCCCAGTCCGTCTCCGTGAGTTCGGTCGCCTCGTCCGCGAAGACCAAGTCGTACTCAGCGGACATGATCTTCTCGGGCTTGTCCATGCCGCCGACGACGATGACGCTGCCGTTCGAGTACCGGTAGCACGGCGCCTCGCGCGGGCTGCCGCCGAACCAGCGGACCACCCCGCGCGCGAGCGTGTCCGCGGCGACCTTCTTCTCGTACGTCACCAGCGTCGTGCTGCCGAGTGATACGGCCGTCTTGCGGACGATCAGCGCACGGATCCCCGGGTTGTTGAGCGCGGCGAGGTGCACGCGGAACAGGGCGGCGAGGCTCTTGCCGGTGCCGGCCGGGCCCGCGATGACGACCTCGGACTCCCGGTTCTTGAACAACTCGCGGGCGGCGCCGCGGGGTTCGTAGCGGACGACCGCGTCGCGGTCGAGCGCGGTCGTCACGTGAGGTCCGCGGCGTCCACGCCGACGACCTCGTACCGCACCGCGCCGGACACGGCGACCTGCGCGGGCTGGTCGAGGCCGTACAGCTTCCGGTAGGACTCCCGGAGCATGCGCATCTCACGGATCGCCGCCAACTTCGGGCCGTCGTCGAGGAGCGGCTCACCGCCGGCGCCGGTGACGACCTTGCCGTGGGACACGACGACGTGGTCCCGCTCCAGGACTTCGAGGGCGGACACGAACAGGTCGTCGAGCTGCGCGGCCTCGGAGGCGATCAGCTCGGCGCCGGCGGATTGGAGGACGGCCTGACGGCACTTCTGGATCGCGCGCCATGCCTCGCCTTTGTTGCTGTAGCCGACGGCGTCCGCGATCTGCTGGTAGGTCAGTTTCGGGTTGCCGGCGCGCATGCGGGCTGCGGCGGCGGCGCGTTCGTCGTGGGCGGCAGTGGTGATGTAGTGCCCGCGTTTGTCGCGGGCTTGGCCGGGCGGTGGGAGTGGCTCGGCCGGTACGGGTGGCTCGTTACCGGTTGTCATGGTGTGATGGTAACGGCGCGTGCGTCTGGTGGACGGTGGTGCACGGGTAGAGGCCCGCTCCCGGGTGGCGGGGGCGGGCCTCTGGCGTGGGGCGGTCAGGAGCGCGGGGTCCATCGGGTCAGGCTGGCGCCCTCGTCGATGATCACGATCTGGCCGTTGACGGTCACCGGGTTGCCCTCCTCTTCGGCGTGGATGACCTCGGCTTCGACCATGGCGCTGCAGTTGGTGTTGGTGGGCACCCAGGTGCGGCCCCCGTCGTCGGAGTACTCGTGGTCGTACTGCTTGCTCTTGTCGAGGTTCAGGTCGCGCATGGTGTGTCCCTCCCGGTCAGTCGTTGGCGCGGCGGTCGATTTCGTCGCTGACGCGGTCGGCGTAGTCGGCGTGGAACTCCTTCACGGACTCGCTGCACTTGTCGTAGCGGCTGTCGATCAGCCGCAGGCAGGCGTCGCGTTCGTCTTGGAGTCCCTGGGTGGACATGTCGGCGAGGTGCTCGGAACGGGGCATGGTGTTCTCCTCGTGGGTCAGGCGGCGAGCAGGAGCCGGGCGGCGAGTTGGTGGTAGCAGCGGCTGCCCTTGATTCCGGCGGGGCAGGTGCAGGCGGTGGGGGCGCTGCGGTAGGTCTCGGTGCCGTCGGTGGAGACGGCGAGGAACACCACGCTGCGGAGGGGGATGATCGCGGCGTCGGCGATCAACTCGCGGGCGCTGGCGACTTGGTGGGGCTTGTAGCCGGTGAGGTCGACGGTCTGCTCGGCCTGGCGGACCTTGCGGGCGCAGACCGGGCCGCGACCGGCGGCGATGGACTTCGGCGAGGTGAGCTTGCGGCCGCAGCCGAGGCAGGTGGTGTGCTGCTCGGTGGTGGTGTTCTGCATTGCGGCCCCCTCGGTCTTTAACCTTGTGGGTACACGGTAAGCCTAAACCGTGTACCCACACAAGGGGTTGCGTCGAAGAATCTCTGTGGGAACATGAGCTGCATGGCCGCAGACGACAAGGACCACACCTTCGCCACCCGATTCCGCCTCCCGCGCCGCATGTGGGACGCATACGGAACCGCCGCCGAGCGAACAGGTGTTGACCGCAGCGCAGACCTCGTCGCCCACGTCCGCGACTTCATCCGGCAGCACGGCAACGAGCAGGAGCTCGCCGAACTCGAAGCGGCCGAGCAGGAGCTCGCCGAGCGCCGCGCACGCAAGGGCGGCCGCCCGAAGAGGGACGCGAGCGCATGAGCGAGTCTGTAGACCCCTATGAACTGCGCGCCCGGCAACTGCGGATCCTGGCCAGCCTGCACCGCAAGAGGGCCGACGAACTCGAAAGGACGGCCGAAGCAGGACTCGCGGCCCGCTCTATGCGCCGACTCACAGCCGCGCTGACCGCATCCGAGGTCCGTCAGATCGCCGAGCATCCCGACCTGGCCGAGCTCAACGTCCAGCTCGACGGCTTCTACGGCCCGGACGCGGACCGCCCGGACGACGAACCCACCGCATGACGAAGGCCCCGCCCGGAATCTCCAGGCGGGGCCGCTTCACGTCCGGCCTACGGAGCTACAGCGCAGCGCGGTTGATCTCGTTTCGCTTCTGCATGCCCTCCATGTACCGATCCAACTGATCGTCGTCGGGCAGGCCGTCGCACTCCTCCGGCTCCGCCTCCAACTCGGCATCCTCATCAGCCAAGAGGACATCGGCCCACGCATCGACGCACGCCTCTCGCTGCTCGGCCGCTGACAGCTTGGGTGTCTTCGTCACGGTCTTGGTGGCCTTCGGAGGCTCGCTGTCGTCCGAGCTGGAACAGCCGGCCAGGGCGAGCGCAGCGGCGGTGAGTAAGGCAGTGATGGCAGTGCGGCGCATGGTTCCCCCCAGGCGTGTGTGAGGCCCGGAGCGTAGCGGTGCGGGGGGTCCGCGCGGGCAGGAACCGCGAATGGCCCTGCGCTCAGAGGTTGGTGGTGCTCCGGCCGAACCCACGGTTGTGGTTCACGACGTGCTGAGAGATACGCATCGTCGTCCGCGGCCCCGTCATCCGGGCCAGCAGCACCAGCGCCACCAGCAGCACGAGCCCCGTGACCCCGCCCGCCGCAGCGCTGACGACCTGCGCGGTGCCCCACCCGACGCCTGCCGCGAGCACGCCCCCGCCGACGCCGGCGCCGAGCAGCCGCTGTGCCATCGGGTCGAACAGCGGCAGCGGGCGCAGATCGCGGGGCGGTGAGGGCGCGGCGGCCTGGATCTGGCTGCGGCGTACGGCGACGGACCGCCGAGGGTCGTACGGGTCGGGCACGTGGACGATGGGGTCGTGCTCGTCGTACAGCTCGATGGGCTGAGGGTCGGGCGTGGGCGCGAAGCGCCGCCGCCCCGCGTGGAGGTCGGGCGTTCGGCCGGACGGCGACTCGTACATGGCGCAGTGGGTCCTCTCAGAAGGTGGTGGCGCGGTTCCAGGGCGCGGCGGCGCGCTGGCCGCGCATCCACGCATGCAGGCGGCGGCCGTCGACGAGCTCGATGCCGACCTGGTGGGCGAACTGCCGCGCGGGCACGGTGAAATGGCTGGTGGTGACGATCGCGGCGTGGTGACAGTGGTGGGCGTCGCGGTAGGTGCCGTTGACGACCTGCACGGCCGGGTTGCCCACGCCGTTGCCGTGCCGGTGCCGCTTGGCCTGGATGAGGCCCCGGCGCCCGGACGGGTCGGTGTACAGGACGTCGGCGCCGTGGTCGTTCGCGCCGCCGACGACGGTGACGTCCCGGCAGCCGTCGCGGCGGCACAGGTCGGCGAGGAAGTGCTCGAACTGACGCGGCCCCATGGTGCGCGGGTTGGCGGCGACGAGGTGGCGGACCGGCGGAGCCCACACGCCGTGCTGCATCCGCTGACGGCCGACGAGGCATGCCGCGGCCACCACCGCAACCACGAGGAGGGCCGCGAGCGCGGGCCGGTCGGCGAGCCAGCGGGCGCCGGTCAGCGTCCCCACCACGAGGAGCACCGCGCCGGTGGTGGTGAGCGGGCGCCTAGACCGTGCACGAGTCGGCATGCTCGTCCTCCTCGCGCGTCGTCGGGGCCGGACCGAGGGCGTACACACCTCGAACTTCAGCGCCGTCCTTGACCTGTCGGTGGATCTCACCGGCCTTGGTCAGACGGGTGAAAGCGTTGTCGAGCGTCGAGCCCGCCAGCCCGGTCTCGCGACTGATGGTGTCCCGGTCGAGATAGGCGACCTCGTAGTCCTCCGGCGCCAACGGCGCTCCGTCCAGGGCCTGGACGTGCAGCGGGTCGGAGTGGTCCCGCAGCGCCCGGACGATCCGCTTGTCCGCGGACTCCTTCTTCGCGGAGGCCGGAAGGTCGACGCCCGGGGTGTACTTCGAACCGCCGGACTCGGCAGGACCGGAGCCGTCCTTCTCGAATCCCGGAAGCGGCGTGTTGGCCAGCTCCTCCATGCGGTCCCGGTCGCCCCACCAGGGCACGTCTTCCGGGGCCGCGATCAGGTCGGGCTGGATGTGCGGGGTGGCGTCCTCCAGGATCCAGATGCGCTGCATCCCCGGGCGGCCGCCAGCCGATCCGACGAAGCCGAGGCCGAAGGTGCGGATCGGGTCGTCCTCGGCGATCTCGGCCGGGTTGTAGATCAGGGATTCCTCGCCGACCTTCCACACGTCGGGAATGTCAGCCGGGTCGATGCCCTCGAACCCCTCCGGCAGGTCAGCCAGGTTCGTCTGATCGGAGTCGGTGCGCAGGATGATCCAGGAACCGCCCTTGATCAGGTTGGCGCGGATGGCCTGCTCTCCGCCGATCTGGTCGAGGTTGACGACATGGTTGATCAGGCAGAACGGCATCCCGATGAACCGGCCCTGCGACGTGAGTTCGCCGGTGATGAAGACGGCTTCCTTGCGGTCGACCGCGCGCGGGCCGAGCAGCCTGTTCGCCTCGTCCAGGATCGTGGGGGCGAGCGGGCGCATGGCGGAATGCTGGAAGTTCTTCAGTTCGTATCGCGCGGCTTCCTGCTTGCGGTGCTGGCACACCCAGTAGGCGATCCGCATGGCGCCCAACGCGCCGTAGTCCTGAAGGCCTGCGTGCGCGGCCATGCGTGTGACTGCGGGGTTGGACGCGCCCTTGGGGTCTGCGTAGATCATCGCGCCCCCGTTGGCGTGGTACCCGAGCGCCAGGACCTGCGCCGCGCCACCCTTCCCGGACCCGGTCGCCCCCGCGATCACCACGTGCATGGCGCCCAGCACCGGATCGAGAATCGGGATCATCGACGGGTGGCCGGAGACCGTACGCCCCAGCGGGATCCGCCCGCCCTTGGTCATCCGCATCGCCTCCAGCCCCGGGAAGGGGTGGCCGCGCTCCAGCGGGGACTCCGGCATCATCCGGACCATCGCCCGGCGCGGATCGTTCGCGATCGGCTCGTACGACACCAGCGTCGGCGAGGTCCGCAGCGCGCCCGCCAACGCCATCTGGTTGGGCACCCTGAGGACGTCCAACTCGTCGTCAGCCACCACGTACGCGGCCTGCCCGCCCGTGTTCGGGTCATCGACGACACCTTCGAGATGGGTCTTCTCCATCAGCCCGCCGCGCCGCGCCGCGTACCGCTTCCACGCGCCCGCCAACGACGTCGGATCCAGATCAGCGGGCTTCGTCAGACTCACCGTGATCCGGGCCTCGCCGGAGTGGTCCCCCGTCTCGATCTCGATCCAGGCGGGATCCACCCGATACACGGACGACACCGCCTTCTTGTCGACGGTCACCCCGCTCCCCGCCGGGGCCAGGATGCGCCCGGCCCACCGGACCGGCCGCCCCGCCCGGTCGACCTCTACGTGCACGTCCGTGAGGACCTGGTGCTTATGGGTGCCGCTGTCGGGGCTGGAGATGAACGCCCCCCACCGCCGAAGGACGTCATCCGCGTCGGTGGGCAGAACCACGATGTCGCCCGCAGCGGCGGGCTCCTCGCGCGGCACGATCTGGCGGTGCCCGAAAACCGTCCGCAACTTGTACGGCACCAGCGCGACCGCCGCCCACCAGCCCAGCGACAGAATGCCGGGCACCGACGGCAGGGTCAGCACCCCGGCCATCAGCGCGTCCGCACCCTGCGGGCCCACGACGGTGCCCATGGACACCGCCATTCCGCTGGTGATCGCACTGAGGAACATCGGCCCGGCGTGCGCCCGGATGATGTCGCCGGCGGGCAGCTGCTCGACGATGTCCGGCGGGATCCGGTTCATGTAGTTCGCCGCAGTGAACGCGGTCGCCGCGACGGCACCGCAACCCGCCGTGGCCGCCGCGCCCCCGTCCAGCAGCGGGGCCAGCAAACCGGTAACGACGGGCGCGACAGAGGTGGCCAGAGCGATGGCCCGCTCGGTGCCGGCCGCGCGCGGCGTCGTGATGGTGCTCACGGTGAAGCTCCTTCGAGACGGGGGCGGTTACTGCTGTTCGAGCCAGTCGCGGTCGAGGTTCTCCAAGCCGTCGACGTCCGAGCGGTCAAAGGCCTCCTGGAAGGCGCCGTGGCTGGCGGCGGCCTCGTCGCCCACGGCCTTGGCCTGCCCGGCGGTGTCCTGCGCCTTGGCGACGTACGTCGAGAACCCGTCCGACAAACCGCGCAGGGTGCTGGCCAGCTCGTGCGACTCGGCGACGGTGTCCTTGTCGACGGACTTGCCTGCCATCTGGTCGGCTTCGCGGGCCGTCTCCGTGGCCTCCTCGTCGAGGACTTTCATCGCTTCCTGGGTCTCCTCGGCGTTCCGCAGCACCTTCTTCTGTAGGGCCGCGGCCTGCGCCTTCAGCGACTTGTACGTCAGCTCGCTCATGAGACAGTTCCTCCGGGTCAGGCCGACAGTGCCAGGTCGGACGGGTAGATGCCGCGGTCGGCGTAGAAACGCATCTCCGCGGGCTTGGTCAACTTGCTGTCGACGACGGCCTGATACAGCGGCCGGTAGCGGCCCTGCACGTTGGACAGGACGGCCTTGGCGAAGTCGTGGGCGCGCGCGGCCCGCGCGTGGACCTCGTCGGCCTCGTCGGCCTGCACCTTGGCCTTCTCCGCCAGCGTGGCCAGCTCGGCGACCAGGTCGTCACCGCCCTCGACGCCCTTGCCTTCCTCGGCGAGCTTCTGGCAGTCGTCGGCCTGCTCGTGCGCCTGAGCGGCGAGCTGTTTCGTCGCCTCGGACACCTTGGCCAGGCCGTCGATGCGGGCCTCCAGGCGGCCCTCGTACTGGATGAAACAGCGCAGCTCCCCGCGGGAGATGCTCGTCTTGGTGAAGGCGTCTGAGGCCGGGAAGGTGATCCTCGACGCGTCGACGCCTTTCGCCTGGATCGGCGTGGGTTGAGACATGAACGGGTCCTCCATGGGCTCTTCGTCTTCGTCTTCGGCCGCGATCGGGAAGGGACGGTCGAGGTCGTCCGTGTCCTTCGCTGCGGGCTTGTCGCTCTTCGTCGTGGGCTGGTCGTCGTCCCGGGTCCGGCCTATGGGGCCGCTCTTCGCCGGGGTCTTGTCCCTGCCGCTCGGCTTGCCCTTGTGCTCGTCGTGCGCCTTGTCGAGGCGGTCGTGCTCGCGGGCGTTCTTGTCCTTCTCGTCGCGCCAGCCATCGCGGGCGCCGTCGGCGTACGCCTTGACGTGGTCGACGACGCGGCGCGCGCGGCCGCCGTCGCCGTGCCCGATCTCGCGGGACTTCTGGAGCGAGGGTCCCTGCTGCTTCCCGGACTGCCCGGCGCCGTGACCAACGCTGCCGGACGAGGAGGGCGAGTCCTTGCCGGGCTTGCCGTCCTTGCCCTGCTTCCCCGGGCCGCCGTCCTTGCCCGCCCCCGAGGCCCCCGAGCCCTTCGAGCCGCCGGCGCCTTGCCCCTTCGGCCCGCCAGCCCCGGACCCGGACCCGGATCCGGATCCCTTCGGGCCCGAGCCGGACGCCCCCGACGCCCCGGAGCCCTTCGAGCCGGGGCCGGACTTGCCGTCCGACTTGGACCCGGCACCGCCACGTCCCCCGCCCGACGCGGGCGCGTCCTTGCGGAGTGGGACCTTCTTCCCGCCGCCGGAGGCGCCACCATCCGCGCCACGCTGCGCCCCCGACTTCCGGTCCCCGGAGCCGGACGTGCCGCCACCGCCAGCGCCCTTCGAGCCGCCACCCGTGGCGCCCTTCGGGCCCGACCCGGAAGCGTTGCGCGTGGCGCCACCGGACGACGTCCCCTTCCCGCCGCCCGTGGCGTCCTTCCTCGGACTCTTCGTGGCGCCCTCGGACCCGCTCCTCGTGGCGCCCTTCCCACCGCCCCCGGTGGCGCCGCCCCGGTCCGTGCCCGTGGCGCGGCCACGGCCGCCGCTCTTCTCCGGAGCGCCACCCTTCCCGGACCCTGCCGGGCCCTTACGGCTGTCCGTCCCGGCACCGGACGACCCGCGCCCGCCACCCTTGTCGGACCGGCCCGCAGGGGAATTCTGCGCACTCCCATTGGACTGCCGAGGGGGCGGCACGTCCTTCTTCGAGTCCACTTTTCCGCCGCCCTTGTTCTCCGGCGTCTTCCCATTCGGGGCAGGCGAAGGAGCCGGTTTCGGCATCGGCGCACTGGAATGGTTCACAGACACCTGACGCGACTCTTTCAACTGCCGCGCTTGCGCCTTCGCTTTCTCTACGTCCAGTCGCTTGTTCGCCGTGCCGCCGCCACGCCCCCACCGCTGCAGCGCGGCCACGACCAGCGTCCGCAGGATCCCCGGAACCTGGCCCCGCGGCCCGGCCGGCGGCCGGTCTTCCCGGTACGGGGTGCCGTGATAGTCGGCGGACGAGCCCGCCGTATACGTTCCCTGCGGATCACCCGCGGGCGCGGCCGGGGCCTCGGGGGTCGGCCGGGCGGGTTGCACGGGGCGCAGCATGGACGCGATCAGCCCCTCCTCCCGGATCGGCCCACCGGGCAGACCGGCATCCGGAGAAGCGGGCGGGCCGGGCGCGCGCGGGGGCGCCGTGTCGGTCGCCATGAATCCTCACCTTCCGGCTACCTACTCCCTACCTACCGCCCCGAAAAGCCCCGCTCACCGCACGCATAGGGCCGTGGGTGCGGGCTCTTGAGGCCGGGAGGTAGGGAGTAGGTAACTCGATCAGTACTCGTAGTACGAGGTCCGGCGGCGGCCCAACTTCGCGAACGCCGCCACCCCCAGCGCGACCACACCGACCCCGGCCAGCAGCCCGGTGGACACGGCGGTGCCGGAGTCCGAGCTCTGCGCGGAGGCGGCGGCGCCCATGTCATCCCCCGACACGGTGCCGGCGTATTGGGCGCGGCAGTCGTTCACCACGTCCCGGTAGGACGGCTCGCCGATCTTGGCGCCGTTGCCCTTCACGCACGCATCGACGTCCTGCTGGCGTGCCTTCGCCTCGTCGCGGCCGGACTCGGCGGCCCGGTTGACCTCCCGCAGGCGTTCGAGTTCAAGCTTCTGCGCCTTCAGGTCGTTCTCTGCGGCGTTATCGGAATGCACCTGATACCCGATGAGACTGCCGCTCGCGAGAATGACGGCACCGGCAGCCAATGCGACTTTGCGGCGCTGCAATCCAGACTTCTGGACGGGCCCGCCGTACGGGCTCTGTTCGTTCTCCATAGCCGTTCCAATTCAGCTGATAGCGCGGACGTTGTCGGAGCCGAGAGCAGCCAACTCGGGATGCTGTGCCTCGATCTCCTTACGGATCTTCTGAGCGAACTGGCGCGAGTCGAAGGGAGACTTGATCGCCTTCAGCTCGTCGACCATCTCGCTCTCCAGCGGGCGCCTTCCGAGCTCGGTGTAGAGCGCCTTGATGGCGTCGACTGCGTCGCCACGGGTGGCGGGTGCGCGGCGCCTCGTGCGCGTCGGCCGTGGCGCCCCCGTGGCGGGCACCGTGGCGCCCTGCCGGGTGGCGTGGGGCGTCGGCTCGTGGCGCTCCGGGACGGTCGGCCGTGGCGCTGTGGCGGGCTCGGCCGGAGCGCCCTGCGAGGCGCCGGGCGCGGCGGGCTGCGGCGCCGGCCGGGGCGCCATCTGCCGCAGCTGCGCCTCGACTTCGCGGCGCCGAGACACTTCCTCGCGGCGCTTCTGCTCGGCGTCCGCAGAAGCCTTCGCCGCCGCCGCGAGACGCTCCGCGATCTCCACGGCCTCACGCTCGCGGGCCTGCTCGCGCAACCGCGCCTCCTCGACGGCCCGCTCGTCGGCCTCCCGCTGCCCGCGCTCGATCTCCGCGAGCTGCGCAGCCACCTGCGCCTCGGCCAACCGCCGGGCGCGCGCCGCTTCCTCGTCGCTGGCCTGCTCGGCGGCCGCGATGCGCTTCAGCTCCGCCTGCTCCTCGCGCTGCTGACGGATCCGCTCGGCATGCTCCTGCTCCGCCACCCGGAGGCGCTCCTGCTCCTCCTCCTGGCGGGCTTGCTCGGCGCGACGCTGCTCCTCGGCCTGCCGGCGCGGCGCGTCGAGCGTCTCCTCGATCGGGACGCCCACCCGCGACAGCCGCAGAGCGAGCCGCTCCGTGGCGAAGCGGGAGTTCCGCCACCAGAACCAGCCGTGCTCGGCACGGAGGCGGGCGCGGAACACGGTGGCCTCGCGGCGATGGTCGACCACGGCAGCGAAGCCGTGGGCCTCCCACAGCCGCATGTACCGCCACATGATCAGCGTCGAGATCGGGGCCAGCGCCCACCGGATGCGGCGGATCTTCTCGATGCGCTGCCCGGTCCGGGCGCCGATGTACGAGGCGTACACGTGCCCGGCGATCTCGCTGAACACGACCCAGAGCAGGGTGAGGACGGCGTGCCCGATCTGCCCCGGCAGGGTGCTCGCCGCCGACCAGTTCAGGTACACGGTTGCGCCGGTCAGCAGCTTCGGCACCCACGCCACCCACGCCAGCGGCATGTCGATACGGATCAGCAGGAGCGCGGTGATGGTGAACGCAGGGATCGACAGGTCGATGCCGGTGGGCAGCATCCACGGCCAGTCCCACCCCCACAGTCCGGCCCGGGTTGCCAGGGCCTGGAAGCTGGAGAGGAGGCCGAGGACGGACACGGTCGTGGCGAGCAGGCAGGCGACCGCGACGAGGCACTTCTCGGCGCGTGTCAGGCCGGGCGGGGCGGTGGTGCTCACGCGCGCCCCCACCCGAGCTGGACGCCGTGCCGCAGCTGCGTCACAGCCCACCGGAGGAGCGCGGCCGCGGCCGCGATGCCCAGCAGCGCAGCGCCCGTGGGCGTCGTCAGCAGCCAGACCGCAACCTCGACGCCTGCGATCAGGAGCCACGCCAGCACGGCCACCGCGATCGGCAGCACCTGGAGCAGGGCCTCGACCGCGAGCCGGAAGGCCGACGGGCAGGCGATGAGGAACAGGATGCCGAAGATCAGCGCGAGTCGCGGGGCGCTGACGCGGAGGAGGCTCTTCATGACGGTGTCCGTCCTGAGTCGGGTGCGAGTGGATCGTCAGCCGTCGGGCCCGTGCGAGACGGGCTCGACGGCCAGCTGGTCAGTCTTCGTCGGGGCCGGTGACGGGCTTCCCGGAGCGGATGTAGGCGCCGCCGCGGGCCATCTCGCCGAGCGTCATCGTCTGCCTGATCACCTCGGCGGTTTCGTCAGAGTCCTTCGTGACCATCGCCGCAGCCACCAGCTCCTGCGCGCATTCTTTGTCGGTGCGCTTGAACATGACGGGCTCCTTCGTGTCGGTGGATGAAGTGGTGCGTGCCCCGGGGCGGATTCGATCCGCCGCCCTCACGGCAGGTAGCGGGGCTGATGTTCAGGGGTGCAGGGCGCGGCGGAGCGCGGTGTGCTTCTGGCGGGCCAACTCCCCGATCCGCGCCACCTCGGCCTCATCGACCTGGCCCGGGGCGGGGGCGGCATCACCGAGCGCCAACACCAGCCGGCGGGCCTCCTCCACCGATGCCAGAAGGTCCTGGTCGTCGGTGACGGCGTGCACGCCGTCGATCGCCTCGGTGAACGTGCTGCGGGCCTCGTACCGGCCGTCGATCGACTCGTAGGTGTCGTCGCGGCCCATGCGCCGGGCGCGGATCTTGCGGTACTGCTGGTCGCGGAAGCGGACGTAGGCTCCCAGCAGGTTGCGGACTGCCTCGATGAGCTCGGCCCGGCGACGCTCCGCCTCCTGCCGCTCCCGCTCGGCACGCGCCCGACGTTCACCGATCAGCGCTTGCAGCAGCACGCCGGACAGCGCGGAGACCAGAGCGGCGGCGGCAGCAACGATCGCGCCGGTCATCGATTCATCTCCATGCCGTGGACGCGGTCCTCGTGGTCGACCTCGGCGTGGTGGGCCTGAGTGCTGGTGTAGTCGGCGGCGGCGCGGCGCAGCAGTTCGGGGGCGTCGGCCTGCGGGTCGGTGGCGACCGGCTGCGCGGGGCTGGGCTGCTCAGGGAGGTGATCGGTACGCTCGGGCATTGCCTGCCCTTTCGTCAGAGTGAGGGTGGGCGGCCCCGACCCATATGGAGTGGCGACTCCCGGGCCGGGGCCTTGTTGTTGATCACGGACGGAGAGGATCCCGCACCGTTGTGTAGTCAAGCTACACGCGTGTAGGGTGACTACACAAGACGGTAAAGGCAATCCTCCTCCCCATCCCGGAGAGGGACGGATATGGACGACCAGTCGGAGGAGGTGCGGCGCGTGCGCGAAGCCATCGCCGCCGTAGCGGTAGACATGCCGCCCGCAGAAAGAGCCCGTCGGCTGGACGCTGCCATGGACGCCGCGCGCCTGGAGTGGAGGCGGCGCCGGCAGGAAGCGGCACGAGAGATGCAGGCGGACGGAATGACGCTCCGGGAGATCGCGAAGGAGATGGGCATCAGCTTCGGCCGCGTGCGCCAGATTCTCGCCGAAGACGTTGATGACGGCGCGGAGGCGTAGCGGTGGATGATCTCGTGCAGTGGCTCGGCGAGCAGCTCGACATCGACGCAGAGGCGGCGCGGCTCGGAGTGCTGGAGTAGGCAGACGTGCGGCCGCCTCGCCGGGCGGCGACTCTGGGGGTATGGCTTCCACCACGCCTGTAGTGATCTATCCGCCCGACGAGGACGGCGGCCGCCGCGTGCGGGTCGACGGCACAATCCTCGGCCGCGCCTACTCCGTGCGCGACATCGCCGCGTTCATGCAGGAAGCCGGACTCCAGGAGTGGGACGAGATGGACGTCGTGCGCTCCCCGCTCATCGACTGGCGCGGCGGCGGCCCGGACGCATGGGTGCACTGAGCGGCCCGGTTATCCACAGGCACACTCGTTCCCGCGGCCCTCGCTCTACCGTGACGCCCCTGTGGATCACAAGGGGGCGTTATGCACAGGGTGGAGCTGTCGTGCCAGGCCGACGCGGTGATGGTGATGCTGCCGGACGACGTGCACGAGGAGGTGCTCGCCGTCATCGACTCCGTGGCGGACGCCCCGGACACGCGACCGGGGCCGGTCGTGGCGTTCGGAGTGTCGAGCTGGGTCACGTGCAGAGCGGCGCGCGGCACCGTCGAGGTGCTCGATGTGGGGTGGACAGATTGAGCAGTCCAACTGGATGCCCGGAAGCGCTGGCCTACTCGCCCTCGTCGCCGACGACTCGAAGGCGCCGATGCCGTTTCCACTCATCCACCGACGCCATGAGCTCCTCATCGGTCAGTCTGTCGGTCTCCTCGGTGCGTGCAAACACGGCGACGGTCGTGCCCCCGCCGTCCTCGTCACGGCTGACGACACGCGATCGAACACTGGGGTTCTCCTGAGCCACGTGCCGGGAGACCAGTTGCTCGTCCGTCATCGCATCCACTTCCGGAGTGCGCTTCAACGCAACGATGCGGCGCTCGTCCTTGCTCGGCCAGTACTCGTACGCGCGGTAGTCATCGTTCTGCGTCGACATGGACCCTCCCGTGGTGCGTGGGGGGTACAGGCTGCTCTGAGGTACGGACGGGGGTCAATACCTCGTTCGTACTCGGGTGGAGACGCCGTGGCGTGTACGCGCCTGGCGCACGCGGCTGCCTCGTTCCCCTCGACCTCAGACCGTCGTAGCGTCGGCTTACTGATGGTTTCAGAATGAAGTCTGCTGTGAGGCTTGGCAGTTGGGTGATGTAGGGGCAGGGTTGGTGGAGTGCCTGCTGACCTTGTGCCTGATGACTTGTGGGAACGGGTGGCCCCGCTGTTGCCGGCTCGTCCGGCCAGACGGCACCGGTATCCCGGGCGGCTGCCCGCGGACGATCGTGCTGCTCTGCGGGGCATCGTTTACGTGCTGTGCAAGGGCGTGAGCTGGCGGGACGTTCCGTCGGAGCAAGTTGGCTGCAGCGGTGTGACGGCCTGGAGACGTCTGCGTGACTGGACCGAGGCCGGTGTCTGGCCGCAGTTGCACGAGGTACTGCTGTGCGAGTTGCGGGCCGCGGGCCTGCTGGACATGGATGACGCCGCCATCGACGCTTCACATGTCCGGGCCCTGAAAGGGGGGCTCACACCGGACCTTCGCCGGTCGACCGGGCACGGCCCGGCAGCAAACACCACCTGATCGTCGACCGGTACGGCACACCCCTGGTCGTCTCGTTGACCAGCGGAAATCGTCATGATGTCACGCAGCTCGTGCCTCTGCTGGATGCGATGCCCCGGATCCGCGGTGTCCGCGGACGGCCGCGACACCGGCCGGGCCGGCTCTTCGCCGACCGCGGCTACGACTTCGACATGTACCGCCGAATCCTTCGAGCGCGTGGCATCACACCAAGGATCGCGCGCAGAGGCACCACCCACGGTTCTGGACTCGGCAGGACTCGATGGGTCGTCGAGCGGACCTTCGCGTGGCTCCACCAGTTCAAACGCCTGCGGATCCGCTACGAAACACGTGCTGATCTCCACCTCGCACTGCTCCAACTCGCCTGCAGCATCATCTGCCTGAGACGCCTACGAACCTCATTTTGAAACCATCAGTTAGCGCGGGCGAGCGTCAGCTGCGAGCGGCCCGCCCGCGCCCTCTCATGGGCCGGACCGACTTGATCTCGGCGTGGTAGTAGATGTGCCGCCCGCCGCCCTTGGCTCGGATGGACAGGCCGCGCTCGCCCTGTCCGAGGAAGATGCCGCGCTTCGGTCCCTTGATGGCCCACCGGTGCAGCTTCAGCTTCACCTCCTGGCCCACAAGGTGTGTGCGGTCGGGTAGTTCGTACTCGCTCATGCTGCGATCACCTGTCCCTCCGACCAGATGCGCCCGCATCCCGTGCAGTGCGCGAGCGGCGCCCGTCCCTCGCCGCCGTGAACGTCGATTGCACCACCGCAATTCACGCACGGGCGCTCCAGCGTGAGGCGCTGCGCGGCGATGTCGAGGGCCCGCTCGACACGCTCGGCCGCGCCCGCTGCGACGACGCCGATACGAGTCCGCTGCCCGTCGCTGAGGGCGGTGAACGGACCGCCCTTCCGCTCGACGCGCGCCAACAACCACAGCGCGGCGTACGGCGCCGTCCTCTGCCCGGTGTACCTCCACCGGCGGGGGTCGAGCGCGTCCGCCCGCGCGAGGGCGTCGCGGCGCGCCCGGTCGGCGGCCGGCCATCCCCGCGGGGCGTACGCCATCGGGGAGCGCTGCACGACTGCGGCGGTCTGGTCGGCGCAGTCGACGAGGGCGGCCTCGACGGCGCGCATCGTGTCGAGGACGGACAGGCGTACCGGGACGGGCCGCTCGCCGAGGGCTTCGGGGTTGGAGTCGGCGCGCTCGGCGGCGCGGGCGAGGGCGGCGTCCATGAGGGCGCGGTCGGTGTCGAGTTCGTCGAGGCGGGCGAGGTAGCCGCGGAGGCCGAGCCCGAACGCGCCGATCTGCGGCGGCTGTCCGGCGGCTTCGTGGAGGTCGTGCCAGTGGAGGGCGATGGTGCGGAGGTGGGTGGCGGTGGTGGTCATCGTGGGTGCTCCTGTGGTGCGTGGGGCGGTACGGTGATCAGCACCTGAGGGGCGTCCTGGTCTGGGGAGACTGCGAGGGCGCCCCTTCGTCATGCTCAGCGGCGGTCGGGCCCGAGGATCGCGTCGTGCAGCTCGGAGAGGCGGGCGTCCCACCAGCGGGACAGGCTCGTACCGAGGGGCGGCGGTCCGGTCTTGGTCCACTGCTCGTGGAGGGTGATGACGCGGGAGACGGTCTGCTCGGCGCTGCTGTACAGGGCGGCGTACATGCGGGCGGTTTTCCGGGCCTCGGCAGGGTCGGTCGCTGTCGGGGCGGGCTGCACCGGCTCGTACGTCTCGGCGAGCACGTCCTCCGCGATCGGGTAGTACTCGCCCTTCACGCCGCGCACGATGTGCTGCCCGGTGTAGACCAGGACCCAGGTGGAGTGCAGCTCATCGAAGACGGCCGCCGTGGCCTCTGGGTCGTCGGAGTTCTCGCGGTCGGCGTCGTCCAGCGCGTAGAAGACGGCGGGACCGCCGACGAAGTCCTGAACGGCGGCCTCGTTGTCGCCGGTCCACTGGAGGGTGTCGACCTCAACGGGCTTCTTGCGGCGGCGGGTGATGGTCACTTCTTCCTCCGTGCTGCGCGTGCGAGGGCGCGGCGGGTCTGCCGGTTCGGTCGAGGGTCGGGTGCGTCGTCGTCGACGAACTGCTCGACGCGCACCAGCTCGGTCTGCCAGGTGACGCCCGGGGCGGGCGCGTGCTCGCCCCGGGGCGTCGACGACGGGCCGGTCACTGCCCGTCCTTCCTGAGCGGTGGCGCCACGCGCTGCATGTTCTTCTCCAGGCTCTTGGCGAGGTCTTCCATCGCTTGCTCCGCGCTCTCTCCGTCCGCGACCTTCACGGCGAGCGCGATGCCGTTGATGGCGCCGGACAGGAACCACGTCGCGGGGGCCTCGGCCGGATCGGTGGACAGTCCGCGTTGGAACTCGGCGGCGATGGCTTTCAGGTGGGTGCGTGTTCGGGCGTTGAGCGTCATGCGGCATTGCTCCTCGTCGTGCGGGTCGGGCAGGTGGGCTCGTGGTCGGTGCCGCGCGAGACGAACCCCGCAGCGCAGCACGCGGCGTACAGCTCGGCCGTCGGGTCGTGCGGGCGGGTGCAGCGGGGCCCGTGGACGGCGCCGTCGGAGTGCCGCCAGAACTCGCAGCACGGCGGGGGCTGTTGGACGTACGCGGCGCGGCGGGCCCGCTCGTGCTCGACCAGGCGCGCCCGATGGAACGCGTACTCGCGCTGCGCGCACCAGGCGAGCAGCCCGGCGACGTACACGACGGGAGCGGCCCACAGGGGTGTGTAGGTGGTGGTCAGGTAGGCGGCGGCACTGGCGCTGAGGAGGGCGCCGGCGGTGAGGCCGCGGGCGTAGGTGAGGTGGTGTGTCACGGCTGTCTCCCAGAGGTGGTGAGTGCTTGCTGCCAGGCGAGGGCGACGGCGTGGGCCGGGCTGTGTGCGCCGAGCAGGTCGAGGAGGAGGTCGCGGCGGTCCGTGATGGTGCTCCTCGTCGTGCCCGTCTCGGCGACGATGTCGGCGGTGGTCAGTCCGCGGGCGTACGCGTCGAGGAGTTCCTCCAGGCGCGGGCCGAGGTGCACCGGGCTGCGGGGCTCAGGGGGCAGGCCGGCGAGGTAGCCCTCCCGGTACGCGTAGTCGACGAGGGGGGCCTGTGCTCGGGGTGTGGTGATCCCGGCGGAGCGGGTGGCGGCTTGGAGGCGTTTGCGGGCGGCGCCGTGGCTGATGCGCAGGGTGCGGGCGATGCGGTGGAGGGTGTGGCCGCGGGCGATGCCGCAGATGACTTCGATCTGTTCCTGGGTGAGGGTCATGCTGTCCCCCGACTGTGAGGCGCTGTGCGGCTCTTGGAGGCCCTGAGGCGGGTGCGGGCGAGGATTCGGGCGCGGAGGCGTCCGCGGGCCCAGGACGGGCGTACAGGGCGCCGCAGGAGGCGTCTCCAGGCCCATGCGAGGGTGGTCAGGGTGCCGAGGGCGAGGAGTGTGCCGAGCGCGGCGCCCACGGCGACCCACAGGCCGAGCGTGCGGAGGAACGTGTCGAGGGCGTCGATCACAGGTAGCTCCCGGCGAGCGTGACGGTGCGGATGGCCTTGCGGCGGGCGGCGAGGCCTTGGCCCCACAGGTCTGAGCCGAGGCGGTGCCTGCGGTAGCGGGCGCGGGGCACGAGGACGCAGTGGCAGGCGGTGGTGTCGGCGGTGGCGGGGATGAAGTGCCCGCGCGAGCACCGGCGGGCAGTCACGTCCGCTCCCGGCAGTCGCAGTCGTCGGCGTCTCGGCATTCGCAGGCGTGCTCGGTGAGCAGGGTTCCGGTGTCGGCGTGGAGCCGGTATCGGTCGAGGACGCAGTCGACGGTGTGCCACTCGGGGGAGCCGTGCGGGTACTCCTCGCGGCGTGTGCGTAGCCAGGCTTCGACTTTGTCGCCGCGGTGAGGCGGGTCGGTGGGGCATCCGCAGCCCCAGTTATGGGTGAGCGGGGTGCGGCAGTCGCTCTCGCCGGCGGCCTCCATCTGCTGCGCCTCGTCGGCCATGACCGCGGCGAGGACCAGCCCCCGGTAGGCCAGGGCGTTGCGGCCGATGACGGGCTCCGTCTCCAGGACGTGGCGAACGCGCTGGACGGTGGCGAGTTGGTGCTCGGCGTCGGTGTACGGCTTCTCGGCCATGGTCATCTCCAGATCGGGTGTGGTGTGCTGGGAGGTGCGGTCCGCCCCGGTTGCTGCGGGGCGGACCGTCCTGCTGCTCACTGCGGCTCGTCGACCGGCATCCAGCGCGTGACGGTCACCGCGCGCTCCTCGACCTCGACGGCCTCGACGGTCGGCCCGTACCAGCCGTAGTCGTCCGGGCTCTGGCCGTGGACCTCGAAGTCGCCGGCGTCGACCGGGGCCTCGTACGCGACGGCGTACGTCTTGCCGTCGTCGTCGGCGCAGAAGATCGCGCGGCGCTGCTGGGAGTACTTCAGGTTCGTGACGTGCTCGTCAGCGAGGAGGGTGACGCTGTACTCGACGTCCTCGGGGCTGTCGGGCGGGACGCCGAGGGCGGCGAGCTGCTCGCGGGTGAACTGGCGGGTGGGCATGGTGCTCCTTCGTGGTGTCGGGTCGGTGGTCGTACGGCTCACGCGCAGATCACGCAGCGGTGATCGGCGATCTCGTTGTCGTGGCAGGCCTCGACGCAGCCGCGGCAGTACGGGGTGCCGCTGTAGCGGGCGCGTCCGGCGTACCGGGTGTCGGCGGGGTCGAACGGGCGGCGGCACTTAGCGCACGCCGGCCGCTCCTCGATGTCCTCGTCGTATCCGGCGACCGTCCACCGCGCGGCGGCCGCGTCCCAGACGACCGACCAGGCGTTGCGGTCGGTGAGGGTGCCGTCGATGTCGATGCCGACGGGCATCCCGGCGTCGGCCGCGGCGTTGAGGGCGTTGGCGATGTCCACCCAGTGCGCGCGCTCGGTGCGCGGGGCCGGGCCCGGCGTGGGCTGCTCGCCCTTCACGTCCTCCGTGGGCTGCTTCTCGGCGGGCGTGCGGCTGTCGATGTCGGCGGCCCACGCGGCGCACACCGCGGCGACCTGGACGAGCTCGGCGCGCAGCAGGGACGTGTCCGACTCGGCGAGTGCCTCGTAGACCTCCTCCAGCAGCACGTCACGCCACATGAGGACGCCCGCGGCAGCATTGCGGTCGGCGGCGTCGCGGTAGCGGTTCGCTGCGTGCTGGTGGATGGGGAGGCCGGTGCCGTCGGGGTGGTGCTGCTCGCCGAACTTGGCGATCTGCCGCTGGCGTTCGGCGTCGATCTCTTCGGCGAACTGGCGGACACCGGGGGTGGTGAAGAGGGCGGGGTGCATGGTGATCTCCGTTGTCTCGGGGTCTCGTTGCTGTGGTTGTTGCTGGGGTGTGCGTGGGTGTGGCTGTATCCGGATGTGGGCGCGGCTAGGCGGCGCCGGGGGGTTCGGGGTGGCTGCCGGTTTCGGGGTCGCAGGAGAGGCAGGTGTCGTATCCGCGGTCGAGGCGGTAGCCGTGGAGGGGGTTGCTGCAGACGGTGCAGAGGGGTTCTTTCGCGTCTGGTGGTTCCGGCGTTCCCTCCCCGTTCCCCCTCTTCGAGGGGGGAACGGTGGGAACGGGGGGCGTTCCTGACGTTTCCGCGACGTTTCCGGGAAACGTCTGACCTGGGGTTTCGTCGTTCCGGGGTGTGTTCCGGGAAACGTTTCCGGGAAACGTCTGCTGGGAACGGTCCGGGAAACGTTCCGGGGAAACGTCGAAACCGGTCATTTCGGATCGGGCTTTGCGGCGCCGTACGGCCTCGGCGATCTTGTTGTTGCCGCCCGGAACTTGGAGTTCCGCAAGCTTTTCCCGAGCGACCCGGTTCCCCGTGTCGTTGGGCAGGCCGGCGCGGTCGAGGGTGGCGACGATGTGCTCGACGGTGCCGGGGATCGCGGCGAGGCCAGTGTCGGTGCCGGGTTCGTTGTCGTAGGTCATCAGGACGTGGCGGGTGCCGCCGAGAGCCCAGTTGTCGCCGTCGCGGTGAGCCTGGCGCAGCAGGGTGAAGTGGTCGGGGCCGATGCCGGTGCGGGTGTGGGTGCGCTTGAGGACGAGGGTGCCGCCGCCCTGGTAGGTGAGTTCCCAGACGTGGTCGACGTCTTGTGTCTTGGCGGAGGAGCCGCGGCCGCCGCGCTCGCGGTCCTTGCCGAAGTGGTCGAGGCGCACGGAGGCGATGCGGTCGCGCTTCAGGGGCAGGAGCGTGTGCCGGTAGAGGGAGAGCCAGGTGTCGGCGTCGTTCTCGGGGCCGCCGATGAACCGGGAGACGGTGTCGATGACGACGAGGTCGGCGCCGGTGGCCTTGACGAGGGCGAGGAGGTCGGCGCCGCCGCCCGCGGTGTCGAGGGGCCGCAGGGGCGGGAAGCTGGCGTACCGGAGTTCGCCCATGTTGGTGGGTCCGGCGCCGAAGGACAGGAAGCGTTCCTGCACCTGCTCCTGCCCGTTCTCCGCGTCGAGGTAGAGCACCTTGACCGGGGGCTGCGGGGCGTCGTCGAGGACGCTCTGGCCGGTGGCCATGCGCCACATCCATTCCTGTGTGAACAGGCTCTTGCCGGCCTTGCCGTCGCCGACGAGGGTGATCTGCTGGCCGGGGCCCATGAGCTTGCCGGGCAGGAGCTGGATCTCGCCGAAGTCGGTGGCGAAGAACGTGCCCCAGTTCAGGAGCGAGGCGACGAGGTGAGCAGGCCCGTGGCCGGTGTTCTCGCGGAGCTGCTCGCGCTGCTGGAACTCGGCGACGAGCGCGGCGAGTTCGTCGCCGTCGGCGTTGCGGTCGATCGCGGTCTTGAGGGAGGTGGAGTGTTCGTCGTAGCGGCGCTGGCGTGCGGTCTCGGCGATGCGTTCGGCGAACGAGGCCGCCATGAGCGGGCTGATCGTCTCCGAGCCGAGGCGGTAGATGAGGTTGCCGCCGTCGACTCGGTGGAGCTGGCCTTCCTTCTCCAGTTCGGCCCGGACGAGGGCGGGGTGGCAGGGCTGGCCGGTGGCGTAGATGCCGGCGGTGGTGTCCCAGATGAGTTGGTGGGCGGGCTTGTACAGGTCGTCGCGGGTGATGAGGAGGGAGCACTCGTCGAAGGCCTGCTTGGAGTGCATGACGATGCCGACGACGTACTCCTCGGCCTCGGCGTCGCAGGGGGGAACCCGGTTGAAGCCGTCCGTATCCGCCTCGTTGCGCGGGATGTGGCGGACGTTGTCCACGCGGGTCTCCTCAGAACAGGGTGTCGGGCGCTGGTGGTGCTGGCCGGACGGGTGGGGCCGTGCGGGGTGGTGCGGTGCAGCGGTGTTCGGTGACGTGGGGGTGGGGGCAGTCGGGCGGGTGCCACGTCTGGATCCAGGCGAGGGTCTGGGTGCCGGTTGTGGAGGTGCGCAGGCACCAGATGAGCCGGTTGGGTTCGCGTACGGCTGTCTGCTCGGCGGGGGTGAGCGGGGTGAGGTCCGCGGTGATGTGGAGGGCGGCTCGGTCGCCGACGAGCTGGCGGAGGATGGGGGCCCGGCACGCGGGGCAGTGGCGGGGGGAGATGCTGCCCTGCGGCCGGGCGGTCATCAGGCGCTCGCCACCTGCTCGTGCAGCGCCGTACAGGATTCGCACGGGCACGTCTTCACGATGCTGGCGCCGCTCTCGGAGGGCAGCCCCTCGCCCGGGACGATGACCCGCTCAACCCGGTTGCCCTTGCAGTCGAAGGTGGGGATCACCTCTGACTGGTTGAGCGGCCCGCAGGTGCGGGAGCAGGTGACGCCGTACTCGGCGGCGCAGCGGCCGAGGGTCGTACTGGTGCCGTCCTCAGCGTGCTGGAGGTCGCTGTGTCCGCAGTCGCAGCGGTGTCCGATGTAGGCCATCAGGCATCCGCCCCGGTGAGGATGCCGGAGCCGTGCCGCAGGACGTCGCGAGCGTTCTGGACGTCGGGGTCGAGCTCGCCGTCAAGGGTGCCGCCCTTCGTGCGCAGCCGGTACAGGCCGCGCTGGAGTTCGCGGAGCCGCTCGTCGGCGAACTCGTTGTCGGCAACCTCAATACCGACGATGCGGAGCTTGACCGTGGGGACCTTCTCCTCGTCGGGGCCCGGCTCGACGCGCTCGACGTGGGCGAGCTCGACAACGGCCATCCACCGGCCCTTGCGCTGCTTGAACATCTCCATGGCGTGGCCGTCGAGGGCGTCCTTCACGTCCTCAAGGACCTTGGAGTCGAACTTGATGTCGGGCATCAGGTGCCTTTCTGGTGATGAACCGCGGCCTGTGCGGTGCGGTAGGTGTGCGGGGTGGAGCGGCGTTTGCCGCTGGCGACGGCGCGGTCGTCGAACAGCGCCGAGTCGGAGAGCGGGGACGGAGTCGTCCAGGCGCCGGCGGGGAGGCTGGGCCCGGGTGGGGGTTCGGGACGTCCACGTAGTGCGTTGGGGGTGTGGTCCGGGCAGCGGGGGCCGGTGAGGTAGAGGCGGACCTGGTGGGTGAATCGGCAGTGGTGGTGTTCGGGGCCGATCCAGTGGGTGCACTCGGCGGGTCCGGGTACGTCCGGGCGCCCGCGGCCGGTCACGTGATCACCCCGCGGCGTTTCAACTGCCGCCACACGGCAAGGCGTTCGGGTCCGGTGAGGGCGGCGACGACGCCGTGCCGGCGGGTGGGGTGACGTGCCCCTTCGTGGCGGATGATGTCGCGCAGGCACAGGCGGTAGACGGGGCAGCGCTCGCAGACCGCCTTGGCCTCTGCGATCTTCTGCGGCCTGCTGTCGGGGAACATGACGTCGGGGTCGACGCCGAGGCAGGCTGCGCGCTTGCGCCAGTTTGTGGAGCCGGTGGTGGTGTCGGGTGCGGCGCGGTGGTGCTGCGTGTGGATGATCACCGGGCCACCGCCGGAACGTTCAGCGGCCACGTCACGCCATCGAGGGCGCGCCGGTGGGTATCGGGCAGGACGGCAAGCGGGTAGCCGAGCCAGTGCAGGCCCATCGCGGCGAGGATCGTGGCGTCGGCCTGGTCGTAGCGGCCGCGGCCCTCGCACGGCACGCCGTATCGCTCGATGACCGCGTCCCGGACCATGCCCTTGGCGACGGTCTTTCGCTTGCTCGCGGGGTGATCCTTCGCGGGGTTGGCCCGGCCGGTGGCGTAGATGATGCGGTGCTGCGGCGGGCAGATCGCGAAGGGGATGCGGCGGCGCCACAGGTCGTGGCGGATGAGGCCGCGAAGGTAGGTCATCTCCTCGACGCCAGGCCGGTAGCCGACCGACATCGCGACGCCCTCGATGACGACGAGGCTGGTGTCGTCGGGGACGCGCTGCCGGATGGCGGCTCGGTGGAATTCGAGGCGGTCGTGTCCCGCCCGGTCACCGGGGATGAGGGCGTCGGCCGTGGTGCCGTCGCTAATTCCGGTGGAGGTGAGCGACAGATCCAGGCCGTAGACGGTCGGGAGTTGGAGGGGCCGGGGCCCGGCCGCCGTGGTGGCGGCCGGGGTGGTGGTGTCGAAGAGCGTGGGTGTGGTCACTGGTCGCCGCCTTCGTCGGTGTAGTGCTCGTGGCCGCAGTCGCCGCAGGTGTGGCCGGTGCGGTGGAGGATCGCGACGGTGTCGGTGCCGCACGGTGTGCAGTGCCGGAACCCGTGCCGTACGGCCCCTGAGGGCGGGTCCAGCGGAGCCCGGTCGCCCGACGGGCGGGCGGGGCGGTGCCGGCCGGAGCCGCGGACCAGGCCGAGGACGGGTGTGTGGGCGACGAGGGAGCGGAGGGAGTACGGCATCACGCGTCACCGCCCGTGCGCTGGTGCGGGATGAGCGGCCACTCGGTGCGGACAGTCGCGGCCTGGTGCTCCTTGCCGGGCGTCTTGCGGAAGTACGCGGCCAGTCCCTCGGCTTGCTCCCGCGCCCATTCGATCTGCGCGTGGTGCAGTGCCTCAACATCCATCGTCGCCAGCTCGGGGCGGGTGGCCCCGAGCCGCCAGGCGACCCGGGCCGCGGCGATCGCGTCGGCCGCCGAGTCGTGCGCGCCGTCGAGTTTCACTTTGTAGTGCTGGCACAGCGCGGTCAGGGTGCGCGAGCCACGGCGGAAGCGGTCGACGTGCTTGTCGATGACGAACGGGTCGATCACCGGCCAGATGACGTCGTCGACGTAGCGGTCGAGGAGGGTCTCCAGGCCGTGGCGGCGGCACTCGCGGTCGAGGACGGTGAGGTCGTAGCGGGCGTTCATCGCGACGATCGGGATGCCGTAGGCGAGGACTTGGCCGAGCGCGGCGGTGATCTCCTCGACGACCTCGGCGGCGGGGCGGCCCTCGGCGCGGGCCCGTTCGGTGGTGTAGCCGTGGATCTTTGCGGCCTCGTCCGGGATCTCAACGCCCGGATCAGCCACCCACGTTGCCGGGGATAGGGGCTGTCCGCCGCCGAGCTGCACGACGCAGGCGGTGACGATGCGCGCGGTCTCGGGGTCGGCGGCGGTGGTCTCCAGGTCGAAGGCGGCCATACGGCCGAGGTGCCAGCTCATCGGCGGGCCCCCGATCCGGGCTGCGCGACGGCCGGCCAACTGCTCGCCTGCTCCGCGTCGTCGATGACCTCGCCCTCGTACACGCCCTCGGCGTCCGGGCCCGGCTCGTCACCGCCCGGCTCGGGCTGCTTGCTCTCCTCGTCCTTCGCCGCCGCCATAGCCATGAGCTGCTTGGACAAGTCGTCGCTGCCCTTGGGAGCAACGTGGCCCGCCTTAGCTGCCTTGCGCCACACGTCGCGCACGTCATCGGAGGTGAGCGCGCCCTCGGCCTCGGCGAGGTAGTCGGGGCGCGGCGCCTCGATGGCCGCCCGCTGCCCGGCTGCCCCGGGGTTGAGCGCGGTCGCCGCGTTCACCGGCCCGGCCAGCGCCTGCCGCGGGGTGATACCGCGCAGCTCGACGACGACCACGGGGAACTTCTTCGTCTCCCCATTCGCGACCCGCTGACGGGGCTCGATGCGAAGATTCACCGGGATGAAGCCCTTGCCGTCCGTACCGGCGAGGACCATGTCGACCATGCCGCCCCACTCCTGCGCGGCATAGAAGCTGTGGGTCTCGGCCCGCCACATGCCCATGCCGGACAGGTCCGGCAGCATGACGTTCAGGCGCGACGTGGTCGAGCAGACGACGCCCTTCTTCTGCTGGTGCCAGTCCTCACCGAAGCGGGCCGCGCAGATGCAGGGCTGGCGGGTTAGGAGCTCGGTCTCGCCGTCGCAGCGGCGCTGGCAGCCGCCCTTGGACCACATCTCGTTGAACTGGTTGAGCGGGTCGCCCGGCGTGATGAGTGCCTCGATGGACGGGGACTTGGTGATGACGCGCCACTGGCTGATCGTCGAGTTGAGCGGCGACCACTGCTGCGGGGTGCCGCCCCACAGTTCGGCGGCCTTGCGGACGTGCTCCTCGCTGTGCGAGGTGACGACCCAGTTCGGGGAGCGCATCGGCCGGTTGCCGTCGGTGTAGCCGGTGCGCAGGCGGCCGTGCTCGGCGGCGCGCGCCTGGATGTTGCGGAGTCGGGCCCCCATGTCAGGCCACCTCCTTGGTAGTTCGCGCGACGTCTGCGGGTGCGATCAGCGCGGGGTACGAGGACTTCGCGGCGTGGAGCCAGCGGGTGTTTTCCAGCGCGCCACGGAACGCCCGGTGGGCACTGCGGCCGGCGGGCATCGGCACCAGCGCATGCGACGTCGCGCGGAGGTTAAGGACGCCGGTCCGCTCGATGCGGGGCATCGGCTGCTCGGTGTCGTCGGGGAGCAGGGCTGTCTCGGCGTAGCGGAGCGCGGCGAGCTGGAGGGTGTTCTCCGGGTACACCGACTTCGCGGGGCGGGTGGCCGACGACTTGTAGTCGATGAGCCACAGCTCCAGGCGCCGGGCCGGTCCGGTGGGCAGCCAGATCATGAGGTCGGCCGTCCCGGCGTAGCCGAGGCGCCGGTGCACGACGGTGATCTCCGTCGCCTCGACGTGCTCGGCGGGGTCGACGCCCCACGACGCGAGCCACAGGTCGAACTGGTCGAGGTAGGGCGCGACTTCCGGGTCATCCGGGATCGGTGCGCCGAGGAGACGGGCCTCCGCCGCCGCATGGACACGGTCGCCGAGATCGGCAGCACGCTCGCGGACATCGGCGTGGACGGCCTTGATCTCCTTGGTGAGGGTCGCGCGGTCGCCGAGGAGGCGGCGGGCGATGGCCTTCCAGTCGTCGAAGATGTGCTCGACGGTGAGCTTCACACCCCACGGCACCAGGGCCATGGACTTGTTGACGGAGGTGTCGAGGACGTTGGTGACCGAGACGAGGTCCGGGCCCCCGGCGGGGTCGCTGTAGTAGCGGCCCCGCTCGGTCTGGCGTGCGTGCTTCGGGTTCGTCATCGGCCCGTCTCCTGCCTCATGACGTGGCGCTCCCACGGGAGGCCGAACGGGCTGCTGAACTTGTCCGGCGTGACCGTGCCCAGCCGCATGCCGCACTGGCAGCAGCCGTGGAACTCGCAGTCGCCGTACTCGACGACCAGGGCGTGACCACCCGCGAGGGTGGTCGGGAACTCGGGGTCCCCGGTCCCGGTGGAGGTCTGGGGTTCCTTGTCGGCCCGGCTCATCAGGGAGACGGCGGCGTCTTCGCTGTAGCCGCCGCGCATCAGGGCGGCGAGGATCTCTGCGCGGGCACTCACGGGCGGCTGCCTTCCGTCGCGACGCCCACAAAGGGGCCGGTGATCGCTGCCCACGCGCGCCGCATCAGAGAATCCGCGGGCGCTGCGCTGGGCTGGTTGGCCGTGGCCGCAGCGACTGCGAGGGTGGCGTGCACCTGCGCCTCGGCGTAGATCTCGACGGTCTCGTCGTCCGTCTCCTGGGCGAGCTCGATAAGGCGTTCGGCTTCGCGGTAGTGCCAAGGGCCGGTCATGAGCGGCCGTCCTTCCGGGTGGCGAGGGTGTAGTGCTGGCCGGCGTCCGCGCTGTGCTTGCGCAGGTGCCCGCGCCGGTGCAGCTCGGCCAGGTCCCGCCGGGCGACGTGCCGCATGGTGGGCCCGCCGGTGAGGCGGTAGAGGTCTTGGGCGCGGACCGTGGTCCAGCGCCCGCGCCATGTGCGGATCGCGTCGAGGAGCTGCTCCAGACGCCGTTCACGGGCCGGGTCGGGTTCGGGAGTGGCCTTCGCCGCCGAAGCGGTGGCCTTCTCCTCTACGCCCGGGGCGCCCGTGTCGACGAACTCGACGTCGGGGTGCATGTAGTGCGCGGCCCAGACCGACCAGCCCCGCGCGTCGCCGAGCGTCTTGACCTCGGCGGCCATGCTCCGCAGCACTTCGTCGCGGTGAGCAGCGAGGAGGTCGCGGGCGATGGCGTTCGGCTCGGCTGAGTCGGCGTAGTAGACGCGGAGCGCGTGCTCGATGACGGTGCGGGCGCTCATGCGGCACCTGACAGGCAGCGCTTGCAGATTCGGTCGCCCTCGCCGACCTTCAGCGGGATTGCCTCGCCCTTCAGGTCGAAGTACACGCCGCACACCGACTGGTGGTTCGACATGCCGTCGTCCTCGACGACGCCGTACTCCGACCGAAGGTGCAACAGGCCTGTGGACGACCTGAGGTAGCGATCCGGACGGGTAACCAGCACGCGCTCGCGCGGGTGGCGGGGCGGAGCGAGCCGGACGATCCACGGGTCACCCTCCCGGGCGCCCATGACGACCTTCACATCGCCGACCACGATCGACGATCCGTTGGTGCGGACTTCGAACCCGGCCTGCTCGATCTCGTTCACCAGCGCGGTGAGGCGCTCGGCTTGCTCGCGGGCGCTCATGCGGTGCGCCTCCGCTCCTGCGAAGGCACCGGACGCGGCGCCGTCAGCATCGCGAGCCGATCCCGCAGCCGCCCGACCTGCTCGCCGTACACCGGGATCACCCCGTCGTCCGCGACCTCCGCGAGGAGCCGGGCGACCTCGTCGTCCCGCTCGTGCGCGGCATGCGAGTCCGAGCCCTGCAGGGCGGCGGACCGCGCCAGCGCGGCGATGTCGCGCAGGTCGTCGAGGAGCTGCTCGCCGTCCTCGTCGGCCACCTGCGCGATGCCGAGGATCACGGCGGTGAGGTAGTGGGAGACGTCGAGGCCGACCCCGGTGGGGGTGGCGTCCACGCCGATGCGGAACGGCCCGTCGACGGGCGTGCGGTCGTCGCTCATCGGACGGCCCCCTTCGTGGTGGAGAGGCGGAGCAGGAGGAGGAGCGCCTTGACGGCGGCGAGCCGGGCCCGGTCGACCGCGTTCGCCGCGGTGAGGGCCGCCCGCTCCAGCACGGTGGACTCCCGGAGCCAGCGCGGTGTGAGGTGCTCGGCGTCGACGAGGAGGAGGAACGGCACCAGCGAGGCGCCGAAGACACCGACCGCGAGGGAGACGCAGGCGAGGACGTCGTGCGTCGTGGTCTGGTCGGCCATCACGCACCGCCCGTCGTGGGCTCGTCCGTGCGGAGGACCTGCGTGGGCGCGAGGAGCCGCGTCAGCTTGTCCGCCGACTCGACGGCCTGCGAGGACCCACAGACGCGGCACGGCGCGCTCTCACCACCGTTGGCCACGAACCGCGCGGCGTCAGCGCCGTAGCAGCGAGTGCAGCTGGGCGAAGGTGCCACGTACGCGGCGGCCTCCAGCTCGGCGACCCGAGCCCGCAACCGCTCCAACTTCACCTCACCGTCGAGCAGCCGCCGGAGCACCGGCCCCATCCGCTCGCCCATGTACGAGGTGAGGTTCAGGCAGAACAGGTCTTCCCCCGTGGGGTGTTCGTGCTCGCGGCAGTCCCGGACAGACTTGGCCAGCGAGGCGAGCAGGCTCGTGCTCGCGGGCCGGACGTCGCCGAGCTGCTCAGCCAAAGTGTCCGGCTGCGGACCGACCGGCACCGGCAGCACATCCGCCGACCCGACGATCCCGTGCTCCGCGAGCTCCGCCTCCGTCGCCATCACGAACTCCGGGCAGGAGCACACGCCCTCAAGGGCGTACAGAGCGAGCCCGTCACGCGTCACCACGCGACGCGTCCACACGAGGCCGTCCCTCGTGTTCACCACCAGCGGGGCGCTCATGCGACCACCGCCGCGAGGATGTACGCCATCACGATCTCGCCCATGGGCACCGGCACCGACACCCGCACGGGTACCGACGAGCCGTCACCGCGCTTGGGCGTCGTGGTGAGGAGCGTCCACAGCTCCAGGCCGTCACCGGCCGAGCTCACGTGGATCACACCGCCCCGCGCCTGAAGCCACACGCCGAGGTCGTCGAGGTCGGCGACCATGACGAACACGGCCTCCGCCCTCGCGATCATCGTCGGGGCGGGTACGGGAACGTAGTTCAGCATCGCCTCGACGGCGGCGCGGTTGTCACTGACCAGCTCGTATCCGCCGGTCTGCTGAGAGGTAGTCTCCGTGTTCACGGTGACCTCATTTCTTCTGGTGGTGAGGCTCCGAGTCGTGGGGTCGCTCAGGCCGGGAAGTCGGAGCGGCCCTTCGGCGCGTTTAGGGATGGGTCAGGCGCTCGGGGTGAACTCGTCCTGCTTGGCGTGCCAGGCCTCGCACTTGGCGAGGGAGAAGCGGCGTCCGCGGCCCGCGAAGGGCTCGGTCGGCATCCCCGCTTCGATCCACCGGAGGACCTGCCAGTCGGAGACGCCGTAGTACGTCTCCAGTTCCTTCTGACTGAGCAGCGGGACGAGTCCGGCCGGGAGGTCGACGATGCGGTCACTCTTCTTCGGCATCAGACCTTGACCTTTCTACTGTCGTAGTCGATCGTGCGGGCATGGAAAAGAGGTCCTGGAGGGGGGCGTTCGTCCGCCGGTGCAAGGCCTCGGCGACGAACCAGGCGGTGTGCAACTCGCACGTGTTGCGAGCGGTCTTGCCGCGCCCGGCGATGCGTCCGACGGTGGCGGGGCTGACGCCCCGGCCCGCCGGGTCGATCTCCTTGGTGGCCTCCGAGAGCTCAGGCCCGGTGAGGCCGGCCGCCGCCATGGCTTCCCTGAGTGGCTCGCCGTTGTGTTTGCGGCTGACTTTCGGCATGTGGACCTCGTGCCTGGTGGTGGTGTAGCTCACCGCGTCTTCGTGGTGATGCGACATTTCTACAGTCGAAGTCGAGTCGCGTCAACGGGTTCCGCCGAGTTTCGCCGAGCGACTTCCTAAATCGAAGAAGCGTTCTATTCTGGAGTCATATGCCTGCGTGCCGGGCGTGCGGCGGGGAGGCTGTGCGCTGCACGGGAATGCGCCACGCTTCTACTTTCACTTGAGAAAAGTAGAAGCGTCGGGCAGTCTTGCCGCGTGGAGAACGAGGGCAGCGACCAGCACGGCGAGGACTTCGCGCAGCTCCTGAAGAGGCTTAAAGACGAGTACAGCGTCAACGAGACCGAGGTCGCGAAGCGCATCGGCGTCTCCGTCTCCGCAGTGAACACCTGGAGCCACCGCAAGCGGACGCCTCGCCCGGACGTGCTGCGCCGCATCGCCCAAGCCTTCCCCAAGTTCACGCTCGAAGAGCTCTTCGCGGCCACCGAGCGCCTCGGCCCTGGTCCGCTCTCGCCCGACGCGGAGGCGCGCATCCTCGACCTGATCCGTAGTCTCCCGCGCGAACAGCAGGAAATCGCTGAGGTTCAGCTGCGCGCGATGCGTGATCTCAACGAGGGCCGCACGAAGGCGAATTGAGGCGCTGTACAACCGTGCGGCACCCTCGCTGGTCTCCGTAAAACGGACTTGCTCACTCAGAGTGTGCGTCTGCCTAGCAACACGCTCAACAGTGGGTGAAAATTCCCTCAGGTGGATGTACGGTCGGACGACTGGCCGATGCCCTCCCCCTTCGGCGACAGGTTCAAGATGCCTGCGAAGACGGGGGTTTTCTATGTGCGTCCGCATTCGATTCTCGCCTCAGAGCGAGCCTGCGCCCTTCGATGCCTCCGACGGCACCATCAATCTGCCTCGCACGCTAGGCCACGCACACGCAGTCACCGTCGTGCGGGCGATTCTCTCCGAACTCGCCGTAGAGCAACCGGACCTGGGTGCAGTCTGCTGGTGCGGGGAGCCGGTGACGTTGCTGCCCCGCGTCCCCAGCCAGCGAAGGAGCGGGCAGGTGATCAACCATGGCGCGTAGGGCGCTTAACAACCCCCGGCAGATCGCGAGCAAGAGCTGCGGATGCAGCCGATGCCTCGCGGACTATCCACCCGGCCAGTACGGCGAACGCCGGCCGCGGCGCGACTGCATCGGATCGTGGCAGGCGCGTTTCCGGGACCCGACCGGGCGGCAGAAGTCGAAGAACTTCACGATCAAGGAAGGAGGCAAGGCGGCGGCCGAGGCGTTCCTCGACCGGACCCGCACCGACGTGCGCGAGCGGAAGTATCGCGACCCCGAGCGAGGGAAGATCCGCCTGGGGAAGTGGTGGGCGGAGTGGTGGGAGGTCCACCAGATGAAGGGTGCCATCAAGACCCGGAACCGTAAGCGGAGCCTGTGGACCGCCCATCTCGAACCGAAGTGGGCCGAGTACCGGCTCATCGATCTGGAGTACATGGCCCTCCAGAAGTGGCTCACCCACGAGGTGAAGGGGCACGAAACGCAGAAGAAGGTCAAGGAACTCCTCGTCGCCCTGCTCGATGCGGCGATCAAGGACGGTGAGCGGATCAGTGTGAACCCGGCCGTGCACCTGGAGGTCACGGCGCCGAAGAACGTGAAGCACCCGGACGACCTGAAGCCGCCGACGACGGCGCAGTACGCGCTGATCCATGCGGCGTTGCCGGAGTACTACCAACGGATCTTCCGGGACTTCGCGCACGAGTGCGGGATGCGGCCGGGGGAGTATGCCGGTCTGCGGCTGCACTGTCTGGACGAGGCGGAGCGGGTGGCGTACATCAAGGAGATTCTCGTCCTTGACGGCGGCCGCCTGCGCCGTCAGGCGGTTCCCAAGACCGAGGCGGGGTTCCGGGCCGTGCCGCTCACGCCGACGGCGTGGGACGCCCTTCAATTCATGATCGACAAGTGGAAGCCGAAGGCTACCCGGTCCCGGATCGGTGACGGGCTCGACCTCCACGTCGAGGAGCTGCTCCTGCGCGGCCCGCGCGGCGGGGCGCTGAACATGAACAACCTCCAGCGCCCCTGGAAGAGGGCCACGGTGCAGGCCGGCGTTGCCCGTCAGATTGTGAACCCGGACACCGGGCGCCTGGAGTGGTGGCCGCGCATCTACGAGTACCGGCACCGGACCACGTCGCGGCTGCACGAGGCCGGTGTGCCGGAGCGGGACACGCAGGCGTTCCTCGGGCAGAAGCGAGGCGGCAAGGTCACGTGGATCTACACCCATGAGAGCGAGGGCGCGCGCGAGAACGTGCGTGCTGCCCTGGCGGGCGAGCCGTCGGCGGAGGGAAGTGGACTCCGTGCCGTTAAGTGATCGAATCGGCGTGGAGTCCACAAGGAGTCCACAAAGCCCCCTCGGCGGCCCTCGGCGAGTCTCGGCGAACCCCGAACGGGGGGTGTCGTGAGAGGGCGGAAACGGCTCGGCGAGTCTCGGCGAACCTCGGTCAGTCTGGATCTTTGGAGCGACGCTCTTACAAGGAGGATGTCGGCGGTTCGAAACCGTCCGCGCCCACCGGTGACGAAGGCCCCCCGCCGATCTCGGCAGGGGGCCTTTCGCGTGGTCGGGTCCGGTGGCCGCGGCACGAGGTCAAGAGGCCGTGTCGCGCGGCCGGTTCGGGGTCAGCGGCCCGAGTGCGGGTGGGAGCGGCGGTACCTGCGGTCCCAGCGTTCCTGGCGTTCTTTGCGGATGCGGTAGTCGTGGTACGTCTTGGGGTAGCCGCCACCACC
>NZ_LIRJ01000040.1 GCF_001419745.1 Streptomyces silaceus
CTCTCTGCTTCCGGTCGCGGAGCGGTCCGGGCTCTGTAAAAAATGTACAGGACGGACGTTTCTCGGGGAGTGGGAGAAGTGAGGTGTGCCGCCGTGCGGGGCCCGCACACCCTCTTCGGGCGATGAGGGACGACGCGGGGGAGTGGGCGATGGCCGTGCACGGCGGCGCTCCCGTGCCGATCTGCCACACCAGGGCCGCCAACCGCGCCTCCCGCGCGGTGGCTCGGGCCCTCGGCCTCGCCCTGCCGGGCTGGATCTGGGCCGTGCGCTGAGCCGGCATCCCCGGAGGGCGGGCGGCGGCTCGCCCCGGCGGCCCCGGAAGGACGGCGTCTAAGCTGGAGGCATGGCCTACGAGATTCCGGTGACGCAAGCCCGCGCAGAACTCGCGGAGCTGATCAACCGCGTCGTCTACGGCGGCGAACGGGTCGTGGTCACCCGCCACGGCAAGCCGCTCGTGGCGCTCGTGTCCGCCGCCGACCTGGAGCGCCTCGAACAGCTCGCGGACGCGGAGCGGGAGCGGACCGTCAGTACGGTCACCTCGATCGGCTCCGTGTCGTCCGCGCCGTCCGAGCCGCGGCGCTTCGGCATAGCGGCCGAGCACCGGGGGCCCAACGCGACGTAACGCGGGAGTCGTTGGCGCCCCGGCGGCGCACGCGCACATGGCCGTACGTCCCCGTCCGCTACAGCGGGGGCGTACGGCCGTTCCTGTACGGCGCGGACCGGCGGGCGTCAGCCGACCGGCGCCGGCTCCGGATGCGCGGCAGCGGCCTGCGGGGTGGGCGCGGGCCGCCCGCGGCGGGCACCGAGCAGCACCGCGGCGAGGCCGGCCACGGCCCAGACGCCGAGGGTCAGGGCCGGGCCCCCGGCCCCCGCGCCGTCGAAGAAGGACACCGAGCGCAGCAGCGAGCCCCCGGCTCCCGGTGGCAGCAACTGGCCGAGGAATCCGACCGGTTCGGGCAGCAGCTGCGGCGCTGAGGTCACGCCGGAGAACGGGTTGCCGAGCAGCACCATCAAGAGCGCGCCCACTCCGATGCCCGCCGGTCCCAGCAGCGCCGCGAGCCCGGCGACGGCGCCGCCCACCGCGAGGGTGGCGAGACTCAGCACCCCTGCTTCCGCCCACCAGTTGCCGGTCAGTACGCCCAGCCAGCTGTGCGTGAGCGCGGCCGCGACGACGCCGACGAGCGCGGCGGCGACGAGCAGCGTCAGTACCGCGCGCACGCCGCGCAGCCCGCGCACCGTGACGAGCGCGCCGGCCGCGACGCCCGCCATGGCCAGCGGCAGCACGCTCGACCCGAGCGCGGCGCCCCGGGGGTCGGCAGCGGGCGCCGGCACCACGTCGACCACCGGCACGGCGGCGCCCTCGGGAGCCTGCTTCTGGACGGCCTGCCGCAGCAGCTGCGCGACGACCGGGCTCGCGGCCGTCGCGGTGAGGAGCTTGGGCCCCCGGGGCGTGGCGACGACCGCGCCGTACACGCTCCGGTCCTCGACGGCGTCCCTGGCCGCGGCCTCGTCCGCGTACCGGTGGATCTCGAACGCGCCGTCGTGCTGCTGGAGTTGACGGCTGATCGGCTCCGCGGCGGCGGCCGGTCCGGCGACGCCGAGGGGCAGGTCGCGGGGGGCGGTGCGGGTCGCGGGCCAGGCGAAGGCCCAGAGCGCGAAGGTCACGAGCACGGGGACCAGGACGGCCACCATCACCATGCGGGGGCCCTGGGCGGGCGCGCCGGTGGACGGTGTGGACATGGGGTTCTTCCTCCAGGGAGAGGGGAGGTCGCTTTATAGAGAAGGATCGTTCGTTTTACGTGTGGGCCCACTGTCCTGCGGTGCGGCACGCTTGTCAAGAATGAATGTTCGTTTTACGTTGAGGGCATGGCCCGCGTATCCCAAGAACACCTCGACGCACGTCGTCGGCAGATCCTCGACGGCGCCGCGCTGTGCTTCGCGCGCAACGGCTTCCACGCCACGTCCATGCAGGACGTGCTGAAGGAGGTGGGCCTGTCGGCGGGCGCGGTCTACCGCTACTTCCGCGGCAAGGACGAGCTGATCGCCGCCATCGTCGCCGAGGTGCTCACCGACATCAGCGGGATCTTCGAGGCGGCGGCCCGGCAGAGTCCGCCGCCCCCGCCGGACGTCCTGGTGGGCAAGGTGCTCTCCGAGGTCCTCGATCTGCGGCCCGGCATGCGGGAGGGCCCGCGGACGTACTTCCCGCGGCTGATGATCCAGGTGTGGACGGAGACTCTCCGCAACGACGAGCTCTCGGCCCTCATGGCGGACATCTACGTCAAGGTGCGCGCGGCGTGGGTGAAGATCGTGACGGGCTATCAGGAGGCGGGCATGATGCGCGCCGACATCCCCGCCGACCATGTCGCGCGGACGATGATCGCGGCGGCGCAGGGGTTCGCCGCGCAGTACGCGCTCTTCGACGAGGTGCCCGTGGGGGCCCTCCAGGACGGTCTACGGGCACTGATGAGTATGGCGCAGACCAGCTGATGGTCATGAGCCGGTCAATGGCTGGTTAACCTCGTTGAAACTCCTCCCAACTACCCTCCCGTGCCACGCCACCAGCGGATTTTGTATCCGGGGTGCGCAAGATCGCGCATCTTCGCTGTGTGTTACATCTATATCCGTCGCGGTGGCCGCGGCAACCGGACCCCGCACGGTTCGGAGCGAGGACTGTGAGGTGGGACGCGTGCAACTGACCCCGCACGAGCAGGAGAGACTGCTCATCCATGTGGCCGCGGATGTGGCCGAGAAGCGAAGGGCGCGGGGGCTGCTGCTCAATCACCCCGAAGCGATCGCCCTCATCACCTCCCACATCCTCGAAGGCGCCCGGGACGGCCGCACCGTCGCCGAGCTCATGTCGTCGGGCCGGAAGATCCTCACCCGCGACGACGTCATGGAGGGCATCCCCGAGATGATCCACGACGTCCAGGTCGAGGCCACCTTCCCGGACGGCACGAAGCTCGTCACCGTCCACGATCCGATCGTCTGACGGGAGTTCGCGCCTCATGCATGCCGCAACGCACGGCACGGGTCAGGGGATGATCCCCGGAGAGATCCTCTTCGCGGACGAGCCCGTCTCCTTCAACGAGGGCCGCGAGGTCACCCGCCTCACCGTCCTCAACGCCGCCGACCGCCCCGTCCAGGTCGGCTCCCACTACCACTTCGCCGAGGCCAACCCGGGTCTGGACTTCGACCGCGGCGCCGCACACGGAAAGCGGCTCAACATCGCCGCCGGGACCGCCGTGCGCTTCGAGCCCGGAATCCCCGTCGACGTCGAACTCGTCCCGCTGGCCGGCAAGCGCATCGTGCCCGGTCTGCGCGGCCAGACCGGAGGTGCCCTCGATGCCTGAGCTGTCCCGTGCCGCGTACGCCGATCTGTTCGGCCCCACGACGGGCGACCGGATCCGGCTCGCCGACACCGATCTGCTGATCGAGATCGAGGAGGACCGCTCCGGCGGCCCCGGACGCTCCGGCGACGAGTCGGTGTTCGGCGGCGGCAAGGTCATCCGCGAGTCGATGGGCCAGGCCCGCACCACGCGCGCCGAGGGCGCCCCCGACACCGTGATCACCGGCGCGGTGATCATCGACCACTGGGGGATCGTCAAGGCCGACATCGGCATCCGCGACGGCCGTATCACCGGCATCGGCAAGTCCGGCAACCCGGACACGATGGACGGCGTCCACCCCGACCTCGTCATCGGTCCCGAGACCGAGATCATCGCGGGCAACGGCAAGATCGTCACCGCGGGCGGCATCGACACCCACATCCACTTCATCTCGCCGACCATCGTCGACGAGGCGCTGGCCTCCGGCGTCACCACGCTCTTCGGCGGCGGCACCGGGCCCGCCGAGGGCAGCAAGGCGACCACCATCACCCCCGGCGCCTGGCACCTCGCGCGGATGTTCGCCGCGCTGGAGTCGAGCCCGGTCAACGTGGGCTTCCTCGGCAAGGGCAACACCGTCAACGCCGAGTCGATGCACGCCCAGCTGCGCGCCGGCGCCGTCAGCTTCAAGATCCACGAGGACTGGGGCGCGACGCCCGCCACCATCGACGCCTGCCTGAACGTCTGCGAGGAGACCGGCGCCCAACTCGCCGTCCACACGGACACGCTGAACGAGGCCGGCTTCGTCGACGCCACCTTCGACGCGGTCGCGGGCCGGACCCTGCACGCCTTCCACGTCGAGGGCGCGGGCGGCGGGCACGCCCCCGACATGATCACGGCGGTCTCGCTGCCCAACATGCTGCCGAGTTCGACCAACCCGACCCGGCCGCACACCGTCAACACCGTCGAGGAGCACCTCGACATGCTGATGGTCTGCCACCATCTCAACCCCGCCGTGCCCGAGGACCTGGCCTTCGCCGAGTCCCGCATCCGGCCCACCACGATCGGGGCCGAGGACATCCTGCACGACCTCGGCGCCATCTCGATCATGTCCTCCGACTCCCAGGCCATGGGCCGCATCGGCGAAGTGATCATGCGTACGTGGCAGACCGCGCACGTGATGAAGCGGCGCCGAGGGTTCCTGCCGGGGGACATCCGCGCCGACAACCACCGCGCCCGCCGCTACGTCGCCAAATACACGATCAACGCGGCCGTCGCCCAGGGCATCGAGCACGAGCTCGGTTCGGTCGAGAGCGGCAAGCTCGCCGACCTGGTGCTGTGGGAACCGGCGTTCTTCGGCGTCAAGCCGCAGGTGGTGCTCAAGGGCGGACAGATCGCGTACGCGCAGATGGGCGATGCCAACGCCTCCATCCCGACCCCGCAGCCGGTCCTGCCGCGCCGCATGTACGGCGCGCACGGCAGGGCCCCCGCGCTGAACTCGATCAACTTCGTGACCCAGTCGGCCCTGGACGACGGGCTGCCCGAACGCCTGGGCCTGGAGAAGCAGTTCACCGCGATCCGTTCCACGCGCGGCCGCACCAAGGCCGACATGCGCGAGAACGACGCGCTGCCCCGGGTCGAGGTCGCCCCCGACAGCTTCGCCGTCACCATCGACGGTGAACTCGTCGAGCCGTCGCCCGCCGCCGAACTGCCGCTCGCGCAGCGGTACTTCCTGTTCTGACGGCACGACGAACCTGGCGACGACACCCATGTCCCGAGCAGCACTACTCGTTCTGGCCGACGGCCGCTTCCCCGCCGGCGGGCACGCCCACTCCGGCGGGGCCGAAGAGGCCGTCAAGGCGGGCCGCATCACCGGGGCCGCGAGTCTGGAGGTCTTCTGCCGGGGACGGCTGCACACCTCCGGGCTCGTGTCGGCCGCCCTCGCGGCGGCCGCCGCCCTCGGCGCCGACCCGGTCGCCCTGGACACGGCGGCCGACGCGCGCACCCCGTCGCCCGCGCTGCGCACCGCGGCGCGGCGGCTCGGACGGCAGATGATGCGGGCCGCCCGCGCCACCTGGCCGCACCCCGAACTCGACGCGCTGGCACGGCGGTTCCCCAAGGGCGCGCATCAGCCCGTCGTCCTCGGGCTCACCGCCCGCGCCGCCGGGCTCGGACCCGAGGACGCCGCGTACTGCTCGGCGTACGAAGCGGTCAGCGGACCGGCGACCGCCACCGTGCGGCTGCTCAGTCTCGACCCCTTCGACGCCACGGCGGTCCTGGCCCGGCTCGCCCCGGACCTCGACCACGTGGCACTCCGGGCGGCCGACGCCGCGCGGCGCGTGGCCGACGAGGGCGTCGACGCGCTGCCCGCGGCCTCCGCGCCGCTCCTGGAGATCGGCGCGGAGGCGCACGCCGCCTGGCCCGTACGCCTCTTCGCGTCCTAGCGCCCACGCCCCGGGACGCCCCTGCCGGGCGTCCCGCGACCAGGCGCCCGCACAGACCACTCGCACCACCGGCACCACCATGAAGGAGCAGCATCATGCACCTCGACCACTCCCACGACGGCCCCGCCGCCGTCTCCGCCGACGCCCACCGCCCCGACGGAACCCGCCGCGCGGTGCGCATCGGGCTCGGCGGGCCCGTAGGCTCCGGCAAGACCGCGACCGTCGCCGCGCTCTGCCGCGCGCTGCGCGACGAACTCTCGCTCGCCGTCGTCACGAACGACATCTACACCCGTGAGGACGCCGACTTCCTGCTGCGCGAGGCCGTCCTGCCGCCCGAGCGCATCACCGCCGTCGAGACCGGCGCCTGCCCGCACACCGCGATCCGCGACGACATCTCCGCCAACCTGGAGGCCGTGGAGGACCTGGAGGACGAGGTCGGGCCGCTCGACCTGATCCTCGTCGAGTCCGGCGGCGACAACCTCACGGCCACCTTCTCCAAGGGCCTCGTCGACGCACAGATCTTCGTCATCGACGTGGCGGGCGGCGACGACATCCCGCGCAAGGGCGGCCCCGGCGTCACCACCGCCGACCTTCTCGTCGTCAACAAGACCGACCTCGCCCCGCACGTCGGCTCCGACCTCGCCCGGATGGCCGCCGACGCGAAGGCGTCGCGCGCCGAACTCCCGGTCATCTTCCAGTCGTTGAGGTCCGAGGAGGGTGTCGGCCCGGTCGCCGCCTGGGTGCGCGAGCAGTACGCCGCTTGGACCGCGTCGGCGTGACGATGGACCTCGCCCCTCGGGGCGCCGGCGAAACGAGGGGCATCTACCGTCAGGGCAGCGCGGGCGTCCGCGCCACCGCCCGCGTCGAGGCGCGTGCGGACAAGGGGGGCCGGACCGCGCTGCCCGTGCTGGACGGCGAGGGGCCGCTCGCGCTGCGCCGCACGCGCTCGACCACGGGCGCCGCGCGCGTCACGCTGGTCGGCGCGATGAGCGGTCCCCTCGGCGGCGACCGGCTCACCGTCGAGGCCGCCGTCCACGAGGGGGCGGCGCTGCACATCGGCTCCGCGGCGGCCACCATGGCGCTGCCCGGCCAGAGCGAGGCGGCGGCGCACTACGACGTGCGTCTGAGCGTGGCCGACGACGCCGAACTGCACTGGCTGCCCGAGCAGTTGATCTCGGTGCACGGCAGCGACCTGCGCGTCACCACCCGCGCCGACCTCGCCGAGGGCGCGCGCCTGGTGCTGCGCGAGGAGCAGGCGCTGGGCCGCACGGGTGAACCCCCGGGCCGCCTCACCAGCCGCCTCACCGTCCGTCGCGCCGGCCGTCTCCTCCTCGACCAGGAACTGGCCTGCGGCCCCGGCGCCCCCGGTGGCTGGGACGGCCCCGCCGTCCTGGGCGGACACCGTGCGGTGGGGCAGCTCGTCGTCGTGCGACCGGAGTTCGAGGACGTCAAACCGTCGGCGGCCCCCGTCGGGGAGTGGGCCGCCCTGACGCCCCTGGCGGGCCCCGGCGTCCTGGTCACGGCGGTGGCCCCGGACGCCCTCCAGGTGCGCCGGGCCCTGGACGAGGCCCTGCACCGGCTGGCGTGAATCGCCGCCGCGGCGCGGCCGGCCGCGCCGCGGCGACCGGTCAGGTGCTGCCACCGCCGGTTCGGGCCGTCCGCAGGGCCAGCCAGTCGTCCTCCGCGGCATAGTCGAACAGATCGCCCAAGGGGCCGTCCGCCATCTTCGGGAAGGCCTCGCGCCAGTCGTCACGACCCGCGAGCCGCGCGGCGAGCCAGTCCACCGTCTCCTTGAGGCTGTCCGCGTACGTCGTCACGGCGCGGTAGCCCAGTTCACGCTCCGCCGCCGACATGTCGTACACCACCGGGTGTCCCGTGGACCACGGCGTGTCCCCGACGTTCGGCGCCGGCGGCGCGCCCGGCACCGTCACCGTCTCCGTCGCGACCCCCATCACGGCGTCGATGGCCGCCCCGATCTCCGCGACCGTGGGCGCCTCGGGATCGCCCGCGTTGAGGACCCGCGACCCGGGCCGGGCCGCGGCGAGCCGCACCAGCTCGGCGAGGTTGTGGACGCTCACCGGATGGAAGCGGCTGCCCCCGCCGTGGGCGAGGACGCGCGTGCGCCGCCCGTCCAGGTTCCGCTTCACGAAGTACAGCTCGCGGGAGGCGTGGCAGTGCGGCCCGTGGATCGCTCCCGCGCGCAGGAGCGTCACCGGCAGCCGCTCGCCGAGCGCCAGCAGCCCGCGCTCCAGCGCGATCTTGCGGGTGCCGTACGTCGAGTCGCCCGGCGCCACCGTGCGCTGGCTCTCCGGGAGCGGCACCGGGTACCGGGGAAATCCGTCGGGCTCTTCCTGGGTGTCGAAACTGCGGCCCCACTCGTCCTCGTAGACGGCGCCACTGGAGAGGACCACGGCCGACCCGATCCGGTCGGCGAGGGCCTCGTACTGCCGGGCGTGCGCCGCCGTGAACGCCACCATGTCGACCACGAGGTCCACGCCGTCGCCGACCGCCTCGGCGAGCGCCGCGTCGTCCTCGCGGTCCAGCCGTACCGTACGCACGTCGCCGGGCCACGCCGCGTCGCGGCCCGCACCCCGCGACGCCGCCGTCACCGCCCAGCCGTCCTCGGCGAGCGCCTTCACCGTCACGCGCCCGGTCTGCCCTGTCGCACCGATCACCATCGCGTTCTTCATGATCGGACCGTACGTTCCGGCGGCCGGGCGGGACAGACGATCTGCTCTCGGCAGAGGCCGGCAACCCGGGCCTCGGCGGACACGTCGCCACGGCAGCGGGCCGGCGCTTCAGCTCAGCGGCATCCTCGGGAACTTCCGCTGGTCCTTGGCGCCCGCCTCGGCGCGCTCGGCCTCCTCCGCCTTCACGACGGCCGCGTACTTGTCGACGTACTCCTGGCCGGAGAGCCCGAGGATCGCGTACATGATCTCGTCGGTGACGGCCCGCAGGACCGCCTTCTCGTTGTCCATGCCGACGTAGCGGGAGAAGTCGAGGGGCTCGCCGAAACGAATCGTCACGCGCTTGAGGTTCGGGACCTTCTGGCCGGGCGGCTGTGCCTCGAACGTGCCGATCATCGCGCACGGCACCACCGGCACCTGGGCCTTGAGCGCCATCGCGGCGACGCCGACCTTGCCCTTGTACAGCCGGCCGTCGTGCGACCGGGTGCCCTCCGGATAGATGCCGAGCAGCTCGCCCTTGCGCAGCACGCCGAGGCCCTCACGGATCGCCGCCTGGCCCGCCTCCTTGCCGGAGCGGTCCACGGGGATCTGTCCCGCGCTGCGGAAGAAGGCGGCCGTCAGCCGGCCCTTGATGCCGGGGCCCGTGAAGTACTCGGCCTTCGCGAGGAAGGTGATGCGGCGTTTGATGATCGCGGGCATCAGGAAGTGGTCGGAGAACGACAGGTGATTGCCCGCGACGATCGCCGCGCCGCTCTCCGGCACATGCTCCAGGCCCTCGATTCTGGGCCGGAACATCAGCCGGAGCAGCGGGCCGAGGATCACGTGCTTCAGCAGTAGATAGAACATGGCGGCCGCCTTCCCCGTGGACCAGGTGCCGACGCACAGTAGCCAATCGAGCGCGCGTACGCGAGAGCCCGTTCGGGCCCTTGCGTGCGCCCCAGCGGGGGAACGGACGGCGTGGCGGCTCGCCCCGCGGCACGGACGGGGGTGCTCTGGCCTCTTCCCGATGTCACCGTCCGTTCCCGGAGGTCACCGATGCGCCCGCTCACCGTCACAGCCGCCGCCCTGCTCGCGCTCGCCGCCGTGGCGCCCGCCGCCCACGCCGCGCAGGAGATCCCCACCCCGCAGCGCGGCCTCTTCCTCACCGTCTCGGGATCGGACAACACCTGGATCCGCGGCGTGCTGCTGCACTGCGAGCCCGAGCCCTCGGGGCACCACCCCCAGGCGGCCAAGGCCTGCGAGGCGCTCGCCGAGGCCGGGGGAGACCTCGACGCGCTCCCCGAGGACCCGCACGCGTGCACGAAGGAGTTCGACCCGGTCACGGTCAGCGTGACGGGGACCTACCAGGGCCGGACGATCGGCTGGCACAAGACGTACCCCAACGCCTGCACGATGGACGCGGACACCGGGTACGTCTTCCGGTTCTGAGCCGCGGGGCCCTCCGTGCCGGGCCGGGTCACCCGCTCACGTGGCGCGCGACAGCACCATCGCCAGCGTGATCAGGCCCAGCACGACCCAGCCGAACCACAGCCAGCCGTTGCTTCCGAGTGCCACTGTGTAGGCCGTCACCATCACCAGGCCTCCGATGGTGAACCCACCCATGGTCTTCGTGGAACCGGGCATCGCTCAGCCTCCTCCCGGCAGCCCTGTGCGCCCACGCGCCGCGGCTGCGGTCCGAGGTCCATCGTCCCCCGTGACGCCCGGTTGCCGCTAGCGTCCGCGTGCGGCCAGTGAGGCCAGATAGGCGTTGTACTCCTCGAGCTCCTTGTCCCCGTCGCGGTCCGCGGCGCGGTCCTTGCGCCGGGCCTCGCGCTCCTCGGACTTGCGCCACTGGAACAGCAGCGCCACCAGGACCACCACGGAGGGGATCTCGCTGAACGCCCAGGCGATGCCGCCCGCCGCCTCCTGGTCCTGGAGGGCGTCGATGCCGAGCGAGGCGGGCGGATGCATGTACGTGCCGATCATCGGCTGCGTCGCCATCATCAGCGCGATGCCGAAGAACGCGTGGAACGGCATGCCCGCGAAAAGCTCCAGCATCCGCATCACGTAACCGGGCCGGTGCGGACCCGGGTCCACGCCCATGATCGGCCAGAAAAAGACCAGGCCGACGGCGAGGAAGTGGACCATCATCCCGATGTGGCCCGCCTTGGAGCCCATCAGCGTGTCGAAGAGCGGCGTGAAGTACAGCGCGTACAGGCTCGCGATGAACAGCGGGATCGTGAACGCGGGGTGCGTGATGATCCGCATGTACCGGCTGTGCAGCAGCCACAGGAGCCACTCGCGCGGCCCCTTGCTGCCGCGAGCCGCCACGGGCAGCGCGCGCAGCGCCAGCGTGATCGGCGCGCCGAGCAGCAGCAGGATCGGCGACAGCATGCTGATCACCATGTGCTGCACCATGTGCACGCTGAACATGACCATGCCGTAGTCGTTCAGCTTGGTGCACATCACGAGCAGGACGGTGAGGACGCCGAGCACGAAGGAGACCGTGCGGCCCACCGGCCACTTGTCACCGCGCCGCACGAGCCGGGCCACGCCCCACCCGTACAGGGCGAGGGCCACCAGGCAGCCGATGAGGAAGAAGGGGTCGGCCGAGGGTTCCAGGCCTCGCCCCAGCGTGAACGGCGGCAGATCCATGTTCATGCCGTGCCCGCTGTGATCCATCCAGTGGCTCCTGATTCGTGCGGATTGTGCGACGTGTTCGGCACCAGAGTAGAACCGCCCCCGGCCGCTGACGCGACCGGGGGCAGGTAGTTCAACAGGTGATGAGTTGGGCTACAGCACGCACTCCGCCTCGGCGTACCGCTCGTCCGGCACCGTCTTCAGCGTCGCGACCGCCTCGGCGAGCGGCACCATCGTGATGTCGGTGCCGCGCAGCGCGGTCATCCTGCCGAACTCGCCCCGGTGCACGGCCTCGACGGCGTGCCAGCCGAACCGGGTCGCGAGCACCCGGTCGTACGCGGTGGGCGTGCCGCCGCGCTGGACGTGCCCGAGGATGACGGGACGCGCCTCCTTGCCGAGGCGCTCCTCCAGTTCGAGGGAGAGCTGCCGGGCGATGCCGGCGAAGCGCTCGTGGCCGTAGACGTCCTTGCCGCCCTCGTCGAACTCCATGGAACCCTCGCGGGGCTTGGCGCCCTCGGCGGCCACGACGATCGCGAACTTCTTGCCCGCGGAGAAGCGCTCGCCGACCTTCTTGGCCAGCTCCTCGATGTCGAAGGGCCGCTCGGGGACGACGATGGCGTGCGCGCCGGCCGCCATGCCGGAGTGCAGGGCGATCCAGCCCGTGTGCCGGCCCATCACCTCGACGATGAGCACCCGCTGGTGCGACTCGGCGGTCGTCTTGAGGCGGTCGAGCGCCTCCGTCGCGACACCGACGGCGGTGTCGAAGCCGAAGGTGACGTCGGTGACCGCGATGTCGTTGTCGATGGTCTTGGGCACCCCGACGATGGGCAGGCCCGCGTCCGACAGGAGCCGGGCCGCCTTCAGCGTGCCCTCGCCGCCGATCGGGATGATCGCGTCGAGACCGAGCTCGGCGACGTGCCCCCTGGCGCGCTCCACGCCGTCCCGCAGATGGGCGGGCTGGACGCGCGAGGAGCCGAGAATCGTTCCGCCGCGGGCGAGGATGCCGCCCACCGCGTCGAGGTCGAGCTTGCGGTAGTCGCACTCCAGGAGGCCTTTCCAGCCGTCGTGGAAGCCGATGACCTCGTCGCCGTGGTCCGCCACCGCGCGGTGCACGACGGATCGGATGACGGCGTTCAGACCGGGGCAGTCGCCGCCGGAGGTCAGGACACCAATGCGCATAGCCCGGAATACCTTTGCAACGTGGGCCGAAGACCGGACCACGTCGTCCGGCGGGGTTCCCGCCACACCCTATAGGCGCCGGGGGGCGGGACCGCATCAGGCGTCCGAGGGCTGGACGCCCCCGCTCACATGTGCGGGCGGGGCGTCAACCGGGCCCTCGGGCCGGGGTGTTACGCGGGCTGCTGGGCGGCGTTGATCCGCTCGTTGCGCAGCGCCTCGTACCACCGGTCGTCCGTCGGCGGCAGCGCGTTCACGTCGAGGGCCAGCTTGAGCAGCAGGTCCGCGATGAGCGGGTTGCGGGCCAGGACCGGGCCGTGCATGTACGTACCGAACACCGTGCCGTTGTACGCGCCCTCGGTGCCGTCGCCCGTGCCGTTGCCCCGGCCGAGCTGGACGCGGGCGAAGGGGCGGGCGGAGGGACCCACGTGCGTGACGCCCTGGTGGTTCTCGAACCCGGTCAGCTGGGGCAGGCCCAGCTGCGGGTCGATGTCGGCGAGCACGTCGCCGACGCACCGCTCGCCCTCGCCGCGCGTGGAGACCACGTCGAGCAGGCCGAGGCCGGGCTCGCGCTGACCGAGGTCGTTGATGAACTCGTTGCCGAGGATCTGGTAGCCGGCGCAGACCGAGAAGACGATCGCGCCGTTGCCCACGGCGCGCTGCAGGCCGCCGTCGCGGCGCAGCCGCTCGGCCGCGAGGCGCTGCGGGCGGTCCTCGCCGCCGCCGATGAGATAGATGTCACCGGAGGTGGGCACCGGCTGGTCGCTGCGTACGTCGTAGCGCTCGACCTGGAGGCCGCGCTGGCGGGCGCGGCGCTCCACGACGAGGGCGTTGCCCTGGTCTCCGTACGTGCTCAGGAGGTCGGGGTAGACCCAGACCAGACGCAGGCTGTTGTCGCTCATGCTCATTGTCCTTACCCGGGGTCAGTTGCCGACGCGGCGGCGCAGGTCCTGGAACGCGGTGTAGTTCGCGATGGTCTCGATGCGTCCCGGCGGGGCGAGCTGCACCGCCTCGTCGACGGACTCGCAGACCCGGAAGTCCAGGCCCGCGACCTCCAGACGCACGGCGAGGTCCAGCTTGCGGTCGCCGAGGACGAAGATCGGGTGACCGGCCAGGCGGGTGTAGTCGACGTCCCACAGCCAGGAGGTGTCCGTGCCGTCCGCGCCGCGGGCGTTCACGGAAAGGATCACCGGGGTCGGCGGCGGGTCGATCAGCGAAAACGTTTCGAGCCAGCCGGCCGGGTTCTTCGCCAGCAGCAGGCGCAGGTCGCGGCCCTGGAACTGCACGACGTCGTAGCGTCCGGCGACGGCCTGCACCTGGTACATGCGCTCCAGGGCGACCTGCGGCGGCACGCCGAAGACGGCGGCGACGGCGGCCGAGGAGGCGGCGTTGGCCTTGTTGGCGCGGCCGGGGAGCTGGAGGTGGATCGGCCAGGCCGAGCCGTGCGGGTCCAGGACGTGGTCGCCGGAGAGCACCCAGCTGGGCGCGGGGCGGCGGAAGCCGCACTCGCCGCAGAACCAGTCGTCCCCGGGGCGCTGCATGACGCCGCCGCAGGACGGGCACGACCAGGCGTCGTCCTTCCACTCCTGGCCGGCGGCCACCCACACCACGTTCGGCGAGGAGGAGGCGGCCCAGACGACCAGCGGGTCGTCGGCGTTGGCGATGACGACGGCCTTGGAGCCGGCCAGGCCCTCGCGCCACTTCTCGGCGAGCATGCGGGTCTCCGCGGCGCGGTCCAGCTGGTCGCGCGAGAGGTTGAGCAGCGCGATCGCCTTCGGGTCGACGTCACGGGCGACGCCCGCGAGGTACTTCTCGTCGACCTCGATCACGCCGAACTTCGCGTCGGAGCCGCCGGCCAGGGCCGAGGTGATTCCGGCGGGCATGTTCGCCCCGAGGGCGTTCGAGACGACCGGGCCGCTGGCCCGCAGTGCCTCCGCGATGAGACGCGTGGTGGTCGTCTTGCCGTTCGTGGCCGACACGAGGACCACGTCCAGGTGCTGGGCGAGCCGTCCGAGCAGTTCGGGGTCGAGCTTGAGCGCGACCTTGCCGCCGATCACCGATCCGCTGCCGCGGCCCGCCGCGCGCGACACCGCCGCGGCCGCCTTGCCCGCCGTCACGGCCAGCTTGGCCCGCGGCGACAGCGGGTCCGTGTTGCCTGACATCTGTCGAGATCCTCCTTGCGTACGGCGCCGCGCCTGCCCCCGGCATCGTTTCGCTGCTCAGCCTATCGAGATCCACTGGCAAGCCCGAATCACGGCACCACCTCGATGCCGCTCGCTCACCTGGACCGTACTCTTGCCGCCATGCGACACGGCTCGATCCCGGGCGCCTCGGGGCGCGTACGACCTCTGACCCTGCTCGGTGACCCCGTGCTGCACACACCCTGCGAGGAGGTCACCGACTTCGGCCCCGAACTGGCGGACCTGGTCGAGGACATGTTCGCGACCATGTACGCCGCGAACGGCGTGGGGCTCGCCGCGAACCAGATCGGCGTGGGCCGGCGGGTGTTCGTGTATGACTGCCCCGACGACGAGGACGTCCGCCATCTCGGGTACGTGGTCAACCCGCGGCTCGTCGAGGCGGACGGCGTGACGGTGCGCGGCCCCGAGGGCTGTCTGTCGCTGCCCGGCCTGGAGGCGCTCACGCCGCGCTTCGACCACGCGGTGGTCGAGGGGGTCGATCTGCGCGGCGAGCCCGTGCGGGTGCACGGGACCGGCTGGTTCGCGCGCTGCCTCCAGCACGAGTGCGACCACGTGGACGGCGGGGTCTACACCGACCGCGTCACGGGCTGGCGGCGGCGCAGGGTGCTGCGGGCCGCCGCCAGGGCCTCCTGGAACGCCTGAGCGCCCTCTGAGGCGCCCGGGATCAGAAGCCGGGGCCGCCGACGCGGTTGCCCGCCGCCGCCAGCCGGCCCCACAGGAGGTCGGCGAGGCTGCGCACCAACTGCGCGCGCGGGCAGGGCCGTTCGCCGAGCCACCAGTCGCCGGCCGCGTGCATCATGCCGACGATGCCGTGGCCCCAGACACGGGCGAGTTCGGCGCTCTCCGGGCCGAGGTCGACGCGCTCCTCGATGACCTCGGCGAGCTCCTCGCCGAGGCGGCGGAGCAGGGGCGCGGAGTGCAGTCCGACGTCGAAGCCCTGCTCTCCGGGGGAGGGGGATTCCGACGGATGCATGAGGAAGCGGTAGACCTGCGGGCGTGCCTCGATCGCCGCGAGATAGGTGTCGAGCGTCGCCTCGACCCGCTCCCTGCGTTCGGCGGGGGCGTCGAGCGCGGCGCGCAGCGCTTCGAGCAGCGCGTCGGTGTGGCGCTTGGCGAGCGCCGCGTACAGGCCGCCCTTGTCGCCGAAGTGGCGGTACAGGATCGGCTTGGTGATGCCCGCTTCCGCGGCGATGGCGTTCATCGAGGCACCGGGGCCGTCGCGGAGGACCACCCTGTCCGCGGCCTCGAGCAGTTCCCGACGCCGGTGCTCGGCGGACCGCTGCTGATCGGTCCGCTGCGTGGTCTCCATGGCTTCTCCCCGCCCGTGGTGATTCGGTGACGCACGCGCAACGTAACACCCGGGGACGTGTGCGCATCGAACGGGCTGCCGGGAGTTGACATGGACTACTGGCCAGTAACAGACTGCGGTTACCGCAAGTAACGCCGCAGTTGATCGCAGGTCCTGGAGGGGTCATGGCCGAGTTCACCATGGAGCTCAACGACGAACAGAAGGAGGTCCGGGACTGGCTCCACGGGTTCGCCGCGGACGTGATCCGCCCCGCGGCCGCCGAATGGGACGAGCGCGAGGAGACTCCCTGGCCCATCATCCAGGAAGCGGCGAAGCTCGGGATCTACTCCCTCGATTTCTACGCCCAGCAGTTCTTCGACCCCTCGGGCCTCGGCATCCCGATGGCGACCGAGGAGATCTTCTGGGGCGACGCCGGCATCGGTCTGTCCATCATGGGCACCGGCCTGGCCGCCGTGGGCGTGCTCGCCAACGGCACCGAGGAGCAGATCGGCACCTGGATCCCGCAGATGTACGGCGACGTGAACGACGTGAAGGTCGCCGCCTTCTGCTCCTCCGAGCCGGACGCCGGTTCCGACGTGGCGGCCATGCGGACGCGTGCCGTGTACGACGAGGCCAAGGACGAGTGGGTCCTCAACGGCACCAAGACCTGGGCGACCAACGGCGGCATAGCCAACGTCCACGTCGTCGTCGCGGTCGTCGACCCGGAGCTCGGCTCCAAGGGCCACGCCTCCTTCATCGTGCCGCCGAACACGCCGGGCCTGTCCCAGGGGCAGAAGTTCAAGAAGCACGGCATCCGCGCCTCGCACACCGCCGAGGTGGTCCTGGAGGACGTACGCGTCCCCGGTCACTGCCTGCTCGGCGGCAAGGACAAGCTGGACGAGCGGCTGGCCCGTGCCCGGGAGCGCGCCAAGTCGGGCGGCGAGCGCGTGAAGAACGCCGCGATGGCCACGTTCGAGGCGTCCCGCCCGGCGGTCGGCGCGATGGCCGTGGGCACCGCCCGCGCCGCGTACGAGGAGGCCCTGGAGTACGCCAAGACGCGCACGCAGTTCGGCCGCCCGATCATCGACAACCAGGGCGTCGCCTTCCAGCTCGCCGACATGCGCACCCAGATCGACGCGGCCCGCCTCCTGGTGTGGCGCGCCTCCTGGATGGCCACCACGGGCAAGAAGTTCGAGTCGGCCGAGGGTTCGATGTCGAAGCTGTACGCGAGCGAGGTCGCTAAGAAGGTCACCGCGCAGGCCGTCCAGATCCTCGGCGGCAACGGCTTCACCCGCGAGTACCCGGTGGAGCGCATGCACCGCGACGCCGCGATCTACACCATCTTCGAGGGCACGAGCGAGATCCAGCGCCTGGTCATCGCCCGCACCCTCTCGGGCATGCCGATCCGCTGACCCACCCGGTCCCCGGCGACCGATGTTGCACGTGAAACATCCGCTTTTGCCGCTTTGGCGGCAGGGGCGGATGTCGTGTGTCACACCTTCATGTGCGCCAGGGCGCCACGTACCCCTCCCGGAGGGGCCCGCCGAGAACCCCGAGCACCTGCTCGGCGGCCAGGGCAAGACCAGCGGGATCGGCGCGCTCGGCGACGGCCCGGTGGCCCTCCAGGAGTGCTTTGCCGAGCACGGGGTCCGCGCCGAGCAGCCTGCGCGGCAGCCACTTGCCGACGCCGGTCCAGCCACCGTGGTGGGCGATCAGGAGCTGCGCCGCCTCGCGCAGGGTGAAGTCGGCGAGCGCCAGTTGCTCGTGGCGTTCGGTCGGTGGCGCGTCGGCGAGGTCGTCCATGTAGCAGGTGAGGACGTAGCGCCCGCGGTCCCACTCCGCCGGGGCGAGCGGGGGCGGGCCCGCGGCGAGCGCCGCTCGCGCCTGTGCGCGTACGGAGGCGACGAGGCCGTGCGGGTCGGCCAGGGTCAGGCCCTGGTCGTAGAGGAAGAGGATGGTGCCCCGGCGCAGGAGGCGGTCCCTTTCGAAGTGTTCGGGGACGTCCTCCAGGGTGTGCAGGAAGAGCTCGGCCGGACGGCCGTCGTGGCGGACGACCTCGCGTCGGCTCGGCTCCCCTTCCGGGAGGAGCACGGCCACGTCCAGGTCGCTGCTCTCGGTGGCCCGGCCCTGGGCCGCTGATCCGCCGAGTACGGCGCCCAGGGCGCGGGGGAAGCGTTCCTCGACCAGGGCTGAGGCCTGGAGTCGGGCCCGGTCGGAGGGGGTGGTGGGGGCGTTCATCGGTTGTCAGCGGGTCACGCGGATCAGGGTCTGCCCCTGGCGGTCGAAGCTCTCCCGGATGCGTGCCTGCGTCTCGGGGCCGGCCTGTTCCTGCCGCGTCTGCTCTGCCACGTGCTCTCCGTCCGCCAGGGAAACGTGCCGATGGCGATCATCATGGCATTGGCCCCGGCGGCCGCGAATATCGGTTGCGGGCCCTCACCGCGTGCGTGAGGGTTCCGGAGTGAAGCCTTCCCAATGTGCCCTGCTGAGCTGGCAGTTCGAGCTGACCTGGTCCCTCTTCGAGTATCACCTGGAACGCCTGGAGCCCGAGGACTTCCTGTGGGAGCCGGCGGAGCTGTGCTGGACCCTGCGGCCCGACAGTGAAGGGCGCTGGGTGCCGGACTGGGCGGACGAGGAGCCCGACCCGGTGCCGGTGCCCACCATCGCCTGGGTCGGCTGGCACCTCGGCTGGTGGCTGGGCGTGGCGACCGACCACGCGGCCGGCCGCCCGCCGCGCGAACGCGCCGAGATCCTCTGGCCGGGCGAACAGGCCGCGGCCGACTGGCTGCGCCGCGCGCGCGACGACTGGGCGGGCGCCCTGGAACGGCTCACGGACGAGGACCTGGAGTGTCCCGCCACGTTCCCCTGGCGGGACGACCCGCGGTTCACGCTCGCGCACACGGCGGCCTGGGTGAACGCCGAACTGATGAAGAACGTCGCGGAGATCGGCCAGCTGCGGCTGCTGCGGGCCCAGTCCGGGAAGCCGTGAGCCGACTCCGAAGCCGTCCGCGTAGCCGCCTCCAGAGCCGTCTCGGAAGCCCCTTTGGAGCGGCACCGCCTCAGATCAGTTTGTCCTTGTACGCGATGTTGGCGCGCCGGTCGCCCTCGGCCCCCGAGGCGAAGCCGAAGGTCAGGCGCGGACGGTAGCCGCCGGGCCCGGCCGCGTCCGGGACCAGCATGACGTTCATCCCCTCCGGCTCCCGGAAGGCGAGGCTCTTCAGGGCGCGGGTCAGCGCCTTCTCGGTGACGCCGGTGTTGAGGTCGAGGCGGGTGATGTACGTGTTGCCCGTGTCGTCCGCGTTGCCGGGACCACCGTTCTTGTAGGCCTCGCCCTCGTAGATGTACATGAACGAGCCGTAGAGGCAGAAACCCTGCGCCACCGGCGGCTTGTAGAGGCCCGCGCGGTGGGCGAGCGGGGCACCCAGGGGCGAGGACACCGCCGCGTCCAGGTCCCAGACGGCGCACTGCTGAGTGCCGCCGCGGTCGAAGCGCACGAGGACGCGGCGGTGGTGCATGTCGACCACCGGGCGGGGCGAGGTGAGCGTGGCGCCCGTGCCGGGGAGCTTCGCCGGGTCGGGGGTGCGGTCCTTGAAGTCCATGGCGGTGCGGTCGGCCGCGTCGTCCCAGTGGAAGCTCCGGGGCGGCTGCGAGGCGGGCGGGCCCAGGTACTTGATGCGGCAGATCTTCGTACCGAACCCGGTCCTGCCGTCGGCGGCACGTGCGTCGTACTCGATCCAGAGGTAGGGCGGCCGGCCCGCCGCCGTGGGCTCGACGCCGATCTGTGCGCCGTGCCCGAAGCCCCGCAGATACATGCGGCCGATCTTGGTGGCGCCGTCCGCGCTGAGCGCGGTGATGGCGATGTCGCCCTCTTTGAGCCGCGTCGCGTAGGGGACGCCGTCGCCGGGGTTGTACATGACCTGGGCGACGTACCACCGCTTGTTGAGGTGGTCGTAGCCCGCGCTCTGCATGACGGTCGGGCACCAGGTCGGCCGGTGCATGAACACCGGGTCGGAGGGGTCGGCCAGGTCGAAGGCCTGCGACACGGGCAGGCCGAGCGGGGCGGCGCCGGACCCGGCGGGCGGCGCGGGCGCGGCTGCTGACGCCGAGGACGGCTGCGAGGCTCGTGCCGTGCCGCCGAACGGACCCGTCCCGGCCAGGCCCGCGCCGGTGAGCGCGGCGGTGACGGCGGCGCCCGAGCCGAGGCGTATGAGGTCCCTGCGACTGACGTGTTGCCCCATCATCTGCCTTTCTGTGGAGGTGAGTTGAGCCTGATGGGGGTGAGCGTAGGGGCTCGTGGGGCGGGGGTGTACCCGGTGTGCGCGTGAGGCGGGCCGGAATCGCGTGTGAGGGACGACAGGTAAGGGTCAGGCTCGAAGGGCGGTCGTGATGAGAGTCGGCAGGGCAGCTTGCAAGGATGCCTTGCAAGGCCATCTTGCAAGCTGAACTTGCAAGTTTGACTGCCCGTCTCGTACGGTGCGGACATGAGCGGACACCCTGGCGAACCCACTCCCGAGCAGGTCTCCGCCGACCTCGCGAACGTGGTCGGCCGCTTCGTGCGCAGGCTGCGCGGCGCCGCGCCGGACACCGGGCTCAGCCCGTCGCAGCGTTCCGTCCTCGCCCACCTCAGCCGCGAGGGCCCGGCCACGACCGCCGCCCTGGCCCGCGCGGAGCTCGTGCGGCCCCAGTCGATGCGGATGACCGTGGGGGCACTGGAGAGCATGGGCTTCGTCACGCGCACGCCCGACCCGGACGACGGGCGGCAGTCCGTCGTCTCCGTGACGGACGAGGGACGCCGCACGTTCGCCGACATGCACGCGGCCAAGCGCAGCTGGCTCTCGGTGGCCATCGCCGACGAGCTCGACCCGGCGGAGCGCCGCCAGCTGGCCGACGCCGTCGCCCTGTTGGAGCGGTTGGTGCGGAAGTGAGGGCTGTGTCCGTCGCACGGGGTGATCCGGCGGCGGGGGAGCAGCCCGGCTTCGGCGCGCGGCTCACCGCGCCGCTGCTGCTCGGCTCCCTGCTCAACCCGCTCAACACCACGATGATCTCCACCGGCCTGGTGGCGATCGGCCACGACTTCGGCGTCGGCGCCGCCGACACCGTGTGGCTCGTCTCCGTCCTCTATCTCGCGAGCGCCGTCTCCCAGCCCGTGCTCGGCAGACTCGCCGACGGGCTCGGGCCGCGCCGGGTCTTCCTCGCCGGCCTGATGGTCGTCGCCGCCTCGGGCCTCGTCGGGGCGCTCGCCGCCGGCTTCGGGTGGCTGCTCGTCTCGCGGCTGCTGCTCGGCATCGGGACGTCCGCCGCGTACCCGGCCGCGATGGCCGTGCTGCGCGACGAGTCCGCGCGGCTCGGCCGCCCGACCCCGCGCACCGTCCTCGGCCGCCTCTCCTTCGCGGCGCTCGGCAGCGCCGCCGTGGGGCCGACGCTCGGCGGACTCCTCGTCGCCACCGCGGGCTGGCGGGGCATCTTCGCCGTCAACGTGCCGGTGGCGCTCATCGCGTACGCGAGCGCGCTGCGCTGGATCCCCAAGGACGTGCCGCGCGAGGAGCGTGCCGTGGCGGACGGAGAACTCAAGGGCGCACAGGGCGGAGGGAAGACGGCAGGCGCACTCGACCCGCTCGGCATCCTCCTCTTCACCGGCGCCCTCAGCTGTCTCGTCGTCTTCCTGCTCGACCTGCGCCATCCGATGTGGTGGCTGCTCGCCCCCGTCGCCGTGCTCTCCACCGTGCTGACCTGGTGGCAGCTGCGTCACCCCCGGCCCTTCATCGACCTGCGCATGCTGGGCGCCAACCGCGCGCTCGCCCGCACGTATCTGCGGCACGGGGTGAGCTATCTCGTCGTCTACTGCGTGATGTACGGCTTCACGCAGTGGCTGGAGGAGGAGCGCGGCCTCTCCTCGCTGCACACGGGACTCGTCATGCTGCCGATGTCCCTCGCGGCACTGGCCTGCTCACTCCTCGGGGCGCGTACGAAGGGCATCCGCGCGCCCTTGACCGTCGCCGCCGTGCTCCTCGCCGTCGGAAGCGCGCTGCTGTTGTTCACGACGGGGGCCACACCCCTCGCCGTGCTGCTCCTGACGGGGGCGTGCTTCGGCGTCCCGCAGGGGCTCATGGGGACGGCCAATCAGGCGGCCGTGCAGATGTACGCGCCCGCCGAGGCCATCGGATCGGCCGCGGGACTCCAGCGGACCGCCCAGTACCTCGGCGCGATCACGGCCTCCGGTCTCATCGGCCTCGCGTACGGACAGCGGGCCGACGACGCGGGGCTGCACCTCATGGCGGGCGTCGGCGCGGTGCTGGCAGTGGCACTGGTCGGCCTGACGGTGACGGACCGCGCGCTGCGGGCGCGACCGGCAGGGACGCGGACCGGCCGGTGAGCGGCCCGGTTTCTGAGTGGCCCGGTCGCTGGAGGCAACTGCCTCACGAAGCCCGAGGAGCACGACAAGCGCCACAGAAGAAGCACCGCACCACGCCCGATGCACCACACCTCACGCACCACACCCCATGTACCACGCAAGAGAAAGGCAACTCCCATGGCTGCCACGACGCTTGACCCCACCACCGCCCTCGTCCTCGTCGACCTGCAGAAGGGCATCACCGCACTGCCCACCGTCCACCCCGCGCAGGAGATCGTCGCGCGGTCCGCCGAACTCGCCGGGGCCTTCCGCGCGCACGGCCTGCCCGTGATCCTGGTGCGGGTGACCGGCGGCGCCCCCGGACGCACCGAGGCACCCGCGCGCGGGGGTCAGCCGCCCGCGGACTGGGCCGAGCTGGTGCCGGAACTCGGCCGCGAGGACAGCGACATCGTGGTCACCAAGCAGCAGTGGGGCGCCTTCTACGGCACCGACCTCGACCTCCAGCTGCGCCGCAGGGGCGTCACGCAGGTCGTGGTCGCCGGCATCGCGACGAGCATCGGGGTGGAGTCGACGGCCCGTGCCGCGCACGAGCACGGCTATCACGTGACCGTGGCCGTCGACGCGGTGACCGACATGGATGCCGACGCGCACCGCAACAGCGTGGAGAAGATCTTCCCGAGGCTGGGCGAGACGGACACGGCGGCGGCGATCGCCGAGCTGCTCGGCTGACTGTCCGGCCTACGGCTGGTAGATGTACGGCGTCGTCGTGCAGAGCGTCGCGAAGCCGAGCCGGTCCAGGATCGGACGGCTGTCGTCCGAGGCGTCGACCTGCAGATAGCGGTAGCCGCGGGCGACGGCGATGCGGGCGCGATACGCGACGAGCGCGCGGTAGATGCCCTTGCCGCGCCATTCGGGGGCGGTGCCGCCGCCCCAGAGGCCGGCGAAGTCGGTGTCCGGACGGAACTCCATCCGGGCGCCGCACACCGGTCGGTCGCCGGCCATGGCGACGACCGCCACGATGGCGTCCGGCGTCTCGGTGAGCTGGGCGAGGACGCGCCCGGCGATCCGCTCGCTCAGCGCGGCGTCGCCCTCGCCGAAGGCGGCCAGATGTGCCTCGGCCATGAGCTTCACGCTCGCCTCGTCCGTGACCGGCAGCAGCCGGATGCCGTCGGGCAGTTCGGGCCTCTGGGGCAGGGCCGCGGCCTCGGCGACCATCACGGTCTCCAGCTCCTCGGCCCGGAATCCGGCCGCGAGGAGACGCTCGGCGAGGTCGGCGGGGCGGTCGTAGGAGTGCAGCTTCCACTCGAACTCCCGCCCGGCTGCGGTGTAGTGCCGCACCTGCTCGGCGATCACGGAGTCCGCGTTCGCCGCGTCGGCGTCGGACCACAGCACGCCGTTCCAGTCGTGCGGGCCCCCGGTCACCCGGACGACGCCACCGGCCCGCTCGACCCGAGTGCCGGGCCCCTCATCGCCCGCATCGCGCCGAATCTGCCGGTCGTACGCGGCGAGCACCGCTTCATGATCCATGGGGTCACTCCAGCAGGCGGGTGGGGGGACGGCAACTGATTTCTCCGGCCGCCGGAGAGCAGGCCTACGCGTGCCAGCGGCAGCGCAGGGCAGCCGTGGCGAAGCCGGGGCCATAGGCGACGGCGATGCCCTGGGCGTCGTGCGCGGGCGGTTCCCCATGCGTGCGTTCGAGGACGCGGAGCACGCTGACACCGCCGAGGTTCCCCTCGTCGGCGAGCGTGTCGGTGGAGTGGCGGACGTCGTGGGCGTCGAGATCGAGGGCCGCCGCGGTGTCACTGATGATGCGGGGGCTGCCGGGGTGGACGACCGCGAAGTCGGCGCTGTACGGGCCGAGCCAGTCGAGGACGGCGGGAAGGACGTCATCGGCCGCGGTGAGCGCCTCCTTGGTGGAGTCGAAGTGGAAACCGTCCTGGGCGATGCGGCCCCGGTACCGGTCGAGGCTGTTCGGCAGCACGTACTCGAGCGAGTCGTCGATCGCGATCCCCGGGCCCAGGGGTGTGCTGGTGACGACCGTCGCGGCGGCCGCGTCCCCGAACAGTGCCTTGTAGATCATCGATTCGATGCTGGTGTCGTTGTGGTTGTAGACACTGGAGATGGTCTCCGCGGCCACCACGAGCACCTTGCTGCCCGGCTGCGCGGTCACGAGGTCGGCGGCGCGGATCAGCGCCTGCACGCCTCCCGCGCAGGCCAGCGTGGTGAGCGCGATGTGCCGGGCGGTGGGGCGCAGACCGAGCCGGTCCATGAGCCGGATGTCGAGATTGGGGACCGCGAAGCCGGTGCAGTGCGCCGTGACGATGGCATCGATGTCACCACCGGTGAGCCCCGCGGCGTCGAGTGCGGCGGTCGCGGCGCGCTCGGCCATGGCGAGCGCGTCGTCGAAGGCCACGGCGGCGCGCTCCTCGATGCCCGCCGTGCCGGCCACCGTGGGAGAGTCGACGGGCCGGGTGAAGTGACGCGTGACGACGCCGCAGTTGCCCACTACGCGCAAGATCGCCCGAAGGCGCGGATGGTCCGCATGATGCGTACGTATGTCGTCGGCTATCTCACCCGTAGTGATCTTGTGGTCACCGAATATGGTCGATGGTCTGGAGACATAGGCTGGCACGGCGTTGCTCCCACGGGCTCGGTCGGATGTGGGGGGTGCGGCACAACGTACTTCACCGCGCTGAACCCGTCGCCCCTGCTGAAGGGGCGTGAGAGACGCATATGGGGAGGGTTGGGGTCAGAACGCCCGCAGCATGGGTGCCCGCACGTGAGCGCGCTGCTCGCCCGGGTGGAAGACGAGGATGATGAGCCGTGCGCCGGGCGCGGTCATGGGCTGCGCCGCGCACATGGTGACCCACCCCGGACCGAACTCGGCGTGCAGGAGCGGGCGCTCGTCGCCGTCGGGGTGGGGGAAGCTGTCACCCGCTCCGTAGAGGGGGGCGGCCTCCGGGTCCGTGAGGATCTCCTTCTCGATCTGCCGCAGGACCTCGTCCTCGGGCCGGGCGGCGAGCGCGGCCCGCAGCTGCGGCAGGACCAGCGGGGCCCAGGCGGTGTGCCAGTTCGTCAGGACCTCACGCCCTTCGAGCAGCATCCACCGCATCGTGTTGGCCGGGACGTTCCTGCCGGGGAAGAGGGCCGCGAAGGGTTCGTTGTAGGCGAGAAGGTCCCAGGAGGCGTCCGACACGTACGCGATGTGCCGGATGCCTTCGACGGCCTCCTGCCACACGCCCGGTATCTCCTTGCCGGAGGTCGGATGGAGCGGGCCCGGGGGGTCCTGCAGGAGTGCGTACCTGCACAGGGACACCCATTCCTGTTCGTTCAGGCCGAAGAGCCGCGCGACGTCGCGGAGCAGGGCGGTCGGTGGATTGGGGTAATTGCCGGACTCGAGACGGTGATATGTCCCGAGGGTGCGATGCAGCAACTGATCGACCTGATGTTGCGACAGGCCCGGAGCGCGGCGGCCCTGCCCCGTGGGGCGGGCGAAGCCGTGTGATTCGGGGGCGATGAGGGCGCGTCGTTCGCGGAGCAGAGCGCGGAGCGCCGTCTTGTTCATGATGGGTAATCCCTCTTGGTGCACGCCGAGTTGGAGCGTGATCAGTCTAAATATTCACATCGGCTTTGGTAATAAACATTGCCCGAAGAAAACGATCAGTCGCTGCGGCATCATGGACTACGCGAGCTCGCCGACCTGCAGGTTTGATCGTCGGAGGGCGCGTACGCACAACAGTGGGGCATCTTGTCCGGGGAGCCAGAGAATGGCTGAAATTCCCCGGCATTGGGTACCCCCCAGGCCCAGGGCCGATGTGGGAAGCGTGTGGGACGGGTTGCTCATATTCCGATCCGTGTGGTCGGAAACGTGGCAGCGCAGGACCCACGACCGTCTTCTCGCGGCGGTTCCATGGGGCCACCGGCTGCGGTCGGTGCCGTCACTCGCCATTACGTAGCGGCCACGGTACCGACCGCGCGTGCGTTTTCCCGGGCGGTTCACGCGGCCGAGATCCGCTCCTCCGCGCGCGCCAGGATCTCCGTCACCCGCAGCCCGAACCGGACGTCGCACGGGTGTGCCGTGCCGGTCCGCGCCGCCTCGGCGAGCGCGTCGATCGCCGCGGGGAACGCCTCGTCCGCCCCTTCCCACGCCGGCAGCACCGCCGTCCCGCTCTCACCGCGCAGCTCCATGGCCAGACCCGCCGCCTTCACCGGAGCCGTCAGACTCAGCGCCGCCGTGCTGGACGCCCCGCCCGCGTGCCGCAGGATCAGATGGACCGTGTCCCCGGGACCCGGCGCCGCCGTCACGTCGGTCACGTCGCCGAGAACGGGCAGCAGCAGCGACAGCGCGTGCGGGCCCACGTCCCACAGCCCGCCCTTGCTCGCCCGCCACGGCGAGGAGAACGCCGCGCCGCCCCCGTCCGGGGCGAAGAACGAGCCGTACCAGTCGACGCGGCCGGTGAACCAGCCGCCCGCCGCGCTCTGTTCGGCCAGCCAGCCCGAGCTGACGTCGGCGAACCGCAGCGTGAAGAAGACCACGGACGCCACCCCGGCGCGCTCGGCCGCCTCGGCGAGTCTCCTCGCCCCCTCGGGCGTCGTGGCCACCGGCTTGTCGAGCAGGAGATGGCAGCCGGCCGCCGCGGCGCGCTCGGCGAGCGGTGCCTGGACGTCCGGCGGGACCGCGAAGGCCATGGCGTCGCTCGCGGCGAACAGTTCGTCCACGTCCGCGTACGCGGTCGTCTTGTGCGTATCGGCGAGCGCGGCGGCGGCCTCGGGGCGGCGGCCCCATATGCCGCTGAGTTCGACGCCCGGATGGCCGGCCAGGGCGGGGGCGTACGTGGCGGAGGCCCAGGGGCCGGTGCCCACCAGGCCGATTCGGAGTGGATTCATGGGCGGCAGTATGACCGAAGCCGCCCGGGGTGGAACTGTCGCGGAAGGAGGTCCTTGCCTGCGAGGGCGTCGAGAGCCGGCGGGAAGGCCGCCCGGGGGCGCGGCATGGGCGCGGTACGGGTACGGAAGGGGGCGGCGAGGTGCGTGATGCCCAGGGTGCGTTGATGTGGGCGGATTTGAGGCAGGAATGGGCATGTTCGCCGGGCACATGCCGAATTCCTGGCGGTGAATGCCCATTCACCCCTATGGTGAATTGCCATTCACCTCAGGTGGGCGGGGGGAGACTTTGTGGGGGACGTCCCGATATCCGGTGATGCGCGGGCATCCGACAGCGCACCGGGCGCGCAGGGTGTGCCGGGCGCGAAAGGTGTGCAGGGCACACAGAGCGTGCAGGACACACCGGGCACGCGCGACGCAGGAGGGGCGCGAGGCGCAGGAGGAACTCAGGGCACGCCAGGCCCCGAGGGGCCACGAGGCCTCCGCGCTCGGCTCACCGTTCCCGTCCTCGCCTTCGGCGGCATCCTCATGGCCGTCACGCAGACGGTCGTCGTGCCGCTCCTCCCCGATCTGCCCCGGCTGACCGACAGTTCGCCGGGTGCCGTCTCCTGGCTGGTGACCGCCACCCTGCTGTCCGGCGCGGTCCTCACGCCCGTCCTCGGCCGGGCGGGCGACATGTACGGCAAGCGCCGCGTCCTGCTCGCCGCCCTCGGTCTGATGGCCGCGGGATCGGTGCTCTGCGCGTTGACCTCCGACATCCGGCTGCTGATCGCGGCGCGCGCCCTGCAGGGCGCCTCGGCCGCGGTCGTACCGCTCTCCATCAGCATCCTGCGCGACGAACTCCCGCCGCACCGCACGGCCTCGGCGGTCGCCCTGATGAGCTCCACGGTCGGGATCGGCGCCGCGCTCGGGCTGCCGCTGGCCGCGCTGATCGTGCAGTACGCGGACTGGCACGCCATGTTCTGGGCGACCGCCGGGCTGAGCGCCTTCGGTCTGCTGCTCGCCGCGTGGGCCGTGCGGGAGTCGCCGGTGCGCTCGCCGGGGCGGTTCGACACCTGGGGCGCGCTGGGGCTGGCGGCCGGTCTGGTGTGCCTGCTGCTCGCGGTGTCCCAGGGCGGCCAGTGGGGATGGCTGAGCGGGCCCGTCCTCGGTCTCTGCGCGGGGGCCGTCGTCATCCTGTCCCTGTGGTGGCGCATGCAACTGCGGGCGAAGCAGCCGCTGGTGGACCTGCGTCTGGCGTCCGGACGGCGCGTGGCGCTGCCGCACGTGACCGCGCTGCTCGCCGGTTTCGCCTTCTACGCCAACTCACTGGTGACCGCCCAGCTGGTACAGGCGCCCGCCGAGACCGGGTACGGCCTGGAGCTGTCGATCGTGGCGACCGGACTGTGCCTGCTGCCCAACGGCGTCATCATGCTGCTCCTCTCCCCGGTGTCGGCCCGCGTCTCGACGGCGCGTGGCCCCCGGGTGACGCTGGCGCTCGGCGCCGCGTTCATGGCGCTCGGATACGTCGTACGGATCATCGACAGCAGTGAGTTGTGGGTGATCATGGTGGGCGCCGCGGTCGTGTCGACCGGGACCACCTTCGCGTACTCGGCGCTGCCCACGCTGATCCTGCGGGCGGTGCCGGTCGCGCAGACCGCGTCCGCGAACGGGGTGAACGTCCTGATGCGGACGATCGGGCAGAGCGTGTCCAGCGCGGCGGTCGCCGCCGTGCTCGTGCACCACACCTCGGCCGTGCAGGGCGCGCAGGTGCCGACCCTGGGCGGCTACCAGCTCGCCTTCGCGCTGGCGGGCGCCGTCGCGCTCGTCGCGTGCGCCGCCGCGTTGGCCATACCCTCGGACACGGCGCCGGACGGCGACCGGCCGACCGCCGTCGGGCGTGGGGGACCCGCCCAGGAGACGGCTCTGGAGGGGCGGTGACCATGGGCGCGAAGAAGGCGACCACGGCGCGGACACCGTCGGCGGGGGGCCCGGCGCCTCCACCGTGCGTCGGCCGCAGGGACGCCGAGGCGACCAAGGCGGCCATCGTCCGTGCCGCCCGGCATCTGCTCGCGCGGCACGCGCACGGCGACATCACGCTCAAGGCGGTGGCCGAACGGGCCGGTGTCAGCGCGCCGTTGATCCTCAAGTACTTCGGGAACAAGGACGCGCTGTTCTCCCGGATCATGTCGTTCGAGGCCGACGCCTGGGGTTTCCTCGACGCTCCCGTCACGGACCTCGGCCGCCACATGGTCCACCACGTGCTGGCCGGCCAGGCCGAGCAGGGCGCCGACCCGATCCTGCGCATCGTCTTCGCGCCGCTCCACGGCGAGCAGGGCGACATCCTGCGGGCCAACTTCCGCGCACAGGTCGTCCAGCGGCTGAGCGACCGGCTGGCGGGCCCGGACGCGGGCCTGCGGGCCGAGCTGGCCGTCGGCATGCTGATCGGCCTCGGCGCGATGTACGGCATCGCGCGGGGCCCGCACGTGCGCGCCGCGCGGCTCGCCGACATCACCGACCGGTACGCGCCCGCGGTGCAGGCTCTGCTGACTCCGGGGTGACCGGCGACCCCGGCGGATCCCCGGCCGCCTGCCCCCGTGGCGCGGTCCGGCGGCGATCGTGGACAAGTCTTTGCCCATGGCCGGAATGTTTCCTTCCGTGACGGGTGCCGCACCCTCTCTGGCGCGGCGAGCGGGCGTGAGGCCCCCGCGCGACCCTCTCTGGCCTTGGTAAAACGCGGCCGGAACCCACGGGGTCTGCGAGACGCTCGCGTTTCGATGACGTTGACCGTACGCAATCGCAGGCGCACGCTCACCTATGTAGGTGCTAGCTACATCTATGTAGATGCTAAATACATCTACTGTGACGAGCGGGAGGAAAGCGCATGTGCGGCATCACCGGCTGGGTCTCCTTCGACCGTGATCTGACGGTCGAGTCCACCACTCTGGACGCCATGACGGAGACGATGTCCTGCCGCGGCCCCGACGACCGGGGCACCTGGACCGGCGGGCCCGCGGGGCTCGGACACCGCCGCCTCGCGATCATCGACCTGCCCGGCGGGCGCCAGCCCATGACGGCCGAGACCCCGGCCGGCACCGTCGCCCTCGTCTACTCGGGGGAGACCTACAACTTCACCGAGCTGCGCCGTGAACTGGCGGGCCGCGGGCACCGGTTCACCACCGAGTCCGACACCGAGGTCGTGCTGCGCGGCTATCTGGAATGGGGCGAGGCGCTCGCCGAGCGGCTCAACGGCATGTACGCCTTCGCGATCTGGGACGCCCGCCACGACCGGCTCGTCATGATCCGCGACCGCATGGGCATCAAGCCGTTCTACTACTACGAGACCCCCGACGGCGTCCTGTTCGGCTCCGAGCCCAAGGCGATCCTCGCCAACCCGCTGGCCCGCGCCCGCGTCACCCTGGACGGGCTGCGGGAGGTGTTCGCCACGGTCAAGACGCCCGGTCACGCCGTGTGGGACGGCATGCGCGAGGTCGAGCCCGGCACCGTCGTGACCGTCGACCGCTCGGGGCTGCGCCGCCACGTCTACTGGTCCCTGGAGACCCGGCCGCACACCGACGACCGCGACACGTCCATCGCGCGGGTCCGCGAGCTGCTCGACGACATCGTGCGCCGGCAGCTCGTCTCGGACGTGCCGCGCTGCACCCTGCTCTCCGGCGGCCTGGACTCCTCGGCGATGACGGCGCTCGCCGCGCGGCAGCTGGCGGAGGCGGGCGAGACGGTCCGCAGCTTCGCCGTCGACTTCGTCGGGCAGACCGACAACTTCGTCGCCGACGAACTGCGCGGCACGCCCGACACCCCCTTCGTGCACGACGTCGCGAAGACGGCGGGCACCGACCACCGCGACATCGTCCTGGACTCGCACGCCCTGGCCGACCCGGAGGTGCGCGCGAAGATGATCCGCGCGCGGGACATCCCCATGGGCTTCGGCGACATGGACGCCTCCCTATACCTGCTCTTCCGGGCCATCCGCGAGCACTCCACGGTCGCGCTGTCCGGGGAGTCCGCCGACGAGGTCTTCGGCGGCTATCTGCAGTTCTTCGACGAGGGTGCGCGCCGCGCCGACACCTTCCCCTGGCTGGTGCGGTTCGCCGACCACTTCGGGGACGACTCCGGCGTCCTGCGCCCGGACCTGAACACCGCGCTCGATCTGCCCGCGTACATCAAGGACGGCTACGCGACCGCCGTCGCCGGGATCCGGCGCCTGGACGGCGAGAGCGACTTCGAGTACCGGATGCGGAAGATCTGCCATCTGCACCTGACCCGGTTCGTGCGCCTCCTGCTCGACCGCAAGGACCGCGCCAGCATGGCCGTGGGCCTTGAGGTGCGCGTGCCGTTCTGCGACCACCGGCTCGTCGAGTACGCGTACAACGCGCCCTGGTCGGTGAAATCCTTCGACGGCAGGGAGAAGAGCCTGCTGCGCGAGGCGACGGCCGATGTGCTGCCGCAGTCGGTGTACGACCGGGTGAAGAGCCCGTATCCCTCCACGCAGGACCCGAAGTACGCGATCGCGCTCCAGGGGCACGTGAAGGACCTGCTCGCCCGGCCCGGCCATCCGGTCTTCGACCTCGTGGACCGGGAGCGGGCCGCGCGGGCGGCGGAGCGGGGTGCTCCGCAGATCACCCAGGCCTCCCGCCGCAGCCTGGAGCGGACCCTCGACCTGGCGCTCTGGCTGGACCTCTACAAGCCGGAGATCGTCCTGTCCTGACCCTCGTCCCGCCGGGCCCCCGCGCCGTCACGGTCCGCGCTGCTCCTTCGGCTCGGCCGAGGCGGCGAGGGTGTCGAGGAACCGCTGGAGCGCGGGCGTCCCGTCCGCGTCGAGGCTCCGCTGGACCGGCGGCACGGTCGCCCCGCGCCGGGTGTCGGCGGCCTGGCAGGGGCCCGCGTCGTCCTCGTCACGGACGGTCGCCGCGCGCCGTACGAATTCTGCTACCGGCACCCCGAGACGATCCGCGTGCCGCAGGATCTCGGCGTACTCCTCGGGCGTGAACAAGACCTGCACAGGCTTGGCACCGTCCATGGACCGCATGATGCACGTCGGGCGTGTGTGACGCGCTGCGGTTGGCATATTCGCGCTCGAAGGCGTGAAAACAGGAGAAGACCACAGCGCGAACGGAAAGTGACCCCGACCGGACGGGGGAATCTCGGTCGGGGTCACATCATGTTCAACGATAAACCATAAGGTGGTGTTCCCAGGTGAGGGGCCCGCGCGTGTGAGCTGGGTCATGGGGCCCGCGGTCACGGGCCCCGCCGTCCCGGTGCGTCACCGCGGTGGGCGGGGGCCGCCCGGCCGTGACCGGCTAGCGCAGGATCATGATCGTCGAAGCCGTGACGCCCACGATCACGATGAAGGCGCGCATGGCCGTCGGCGGCAGCCTGCGACCGAAGCGGGCGCCGATCAGCCCGCCGGCCGTCGAGCCGAGCGCGATCAGTCCGGCCGCCGTCCAGTCGATCTCGGCGACCGCGATGAAGATGACGGCCGCGACGCCGTTCACGATCGAGGCCAGAACGTTCTTCGCGGCGTTCAGGCGCTGCAGGTCGTCCTGGAGGAACGTACCGAACAGGGCCATGAGCAGCACCCCTTGGGCCGCCCCGAAGTAGCCGCCGTAGACGCCGGTGGCGAGGACGCCGCACCACATCGGCACGCCGCCGTCGCTCCTGCCGTTCTCCGATCGGCCCTTGAGCCTGCGGCTCAGCCAGGGCTGGAGCAGCACCAGGACGCACGCCGTCAGGATCAGGGCGGGCACCACCGCCTGGAAGGCGTCGGCGGGCAGCTTCAGCAGGAGCAGCGCGCCGACCAGCCCGCCGATGAGCGAGGCCGTGCCGAACCGCACCAGCCGTCTGAACTGCCCCTTCATCTCCCTGCGGTAGCCGTACGCGGCGCTGAGCGTGCCCGGCACCAGGCCGAGGTTGTTCGACACGTTGGCCAGCACCGGCGGGAAACCGAAGGCCAGCAGGGTGGGGAAGGTGATGAGGGTGCCGGACCCGACCACCGCGTTGAGCCCGCCGGCCGCGACACCGGCGGCTCCGACGGCCACCATCTCGAGCGCTTCCACACGTCACCTTTCCCGTGGAGTCGGACGGCCCGCGCGCCGGGTCCCGACTGCTGGTCCCCGGGTCGACGCCCGTCGCAGGGTCACCGCCCGGGCCTGCAACGATCTTTGTGCACCGTCAAAACCCAAGTCAATCCTCGGGTTTCCTTGCAGGGCCCCAAGGATTAACTTCATCCTTCGTGACCCTCGACGACCTCCGCACCTTCATCGCCGTGTGCCGGGCCGGCAGCCTCAGCGCCGTGGCCCGCGAGCTGTCCTGTACGCAGTCGGCCGTGAGCCAGCACGTCAAACGCCTGGAGCGGGAACTGGGTGTGAGCCTGCTGGAGCGCCACGCCAGGGGAGTGGTGCCCACCTCGGCCGGGCGGATCCTGCAGGCCGCGGCCTCCGACGGGATCGGCGGCATCGACCTCGCCGTGCGCCGGCTGCGGGAGCAGGTGCGCGGCGACGGCGGGGCGGTGCGGATCACCACGGGCGCCACCTCCGTACGGCACTTCATGGCCGAGGGGGTCGTCGACTTCCGGGACCGCTATCCGCGGGTCAGCCTGGAGTTCCAGACCGTGAGCTCCAGCCGCAGCTGCTTCGACGCGCTCGCCGCCGACGACCTCGACCTGGCGTGGATCACGCTCGGGGAGCCCGTGCGCGGCATCGAGCTGCGGCCCGTCGTCGAACTGCCCTGGGTCCTCGCCGTGCGCGCCGACGATCCGCTGGCCGGCCGGCCGCGCGTCGATCCCGCCGAGCTGGCCGCGGGACAGCTCATCACGCCGCCGGGGAACTCCACCTCGCGCGGCCAGCTCGACGCGCACCTCGGTGAACTGGGGGTCTCGCTGCCGACCGTCACCAGCGTCGCCGACTGGGACACCGCCGTCCTGCTCGCCGAGCTCGGGCTCGGCCAGGCCGTCGTGCCCGCCCTGCCCGGCTGGCGCGACCAGGGCCCCGAGGGGGTCTGCCTCGTCCCCGTCCCCGCGCTGCCACCGCTGTCGGTCGGGTGGGCGGTGCGCCGCTGGGACGCGCTGAGCCCGCTGGCCCGCGCCTTCGCCGACACCGTCGCCGAGCACTGCGCGCCGCTCGGTCCGGCCCCCGCCCGGGTTCCGACTCAGGACGGCAGCCTGGCCGCGCGCGTACGGAGGTAGTGGGCCTCCGGGCCGCTGAGCGTTCCCTGCGCCGCCAACTGGTAGGCGGTACGGGCCCCTTCGGTGTCGCCCGCCCGCTCAAGGAGGTGGGCCCGCACGGCATCGAGGCGGTAGTGCCCCTTCAACTGATCCTCCAGCGAGGCGAGTTCGTCGAGGCCTGCCCGCGGGCCGTGCACCATCGCGTGCGCCACGACCCGCCCCAGCTCGGCCATGGGCTCGGGCGTACGGTGCACGAGATGGCCGTACAGGGCGAGGATCTGCGGCCAGTCGGTGTCCTCGGAGCGCGGCGCCTCGTCGTGCAGCGCCGCGATCGCCGCCTGCAACTGATAGGCGCCGGGCGGCCCTTGGGACAGCGCCTCCTCGACGAGGGCCGTGCCCTCGGTGATCGCCCGCCGGTCCCAGCGGGTGCGGTCCTGCTCGTCCAGCGGGACGAGCTCGCCGTGCGGACCGGTCCGGGCGGCGGCGCGCGCCTCGGTGAGCAGCATCAGCGCCAACAGGCCCGTCACCGCGCCCTCCTGGGGCAGCAGGCGGCGCACCGAACGCGTCAGACGGATCGCCTCGCCCGCGAGATCGGCGCGGTGCAGGGCCTCGCCGGACGTCGCCGTGTACCCCTCGTTGAAGATCAGGTAGAGCACCTGGAGCACGACGGCTAGCCGTGCGTCGCGGTCCTCGGGGCCCGGCTGCCGGAACGGCACCCCTTTGATCCGCCCCTTCGCCCGGCTGATCCGCTGCGCCATCGTGGCCTCGGGCACCAGATGCGCGCGGGCGATCTCGGCGGTGGTCAGGCCGCCCACCGCACGCAGGGTGAGGGCGACCTGCGCGGCCGGGGTCAGCTCCGGCCGGCAGCACAGGAAGAGGAGCGTGAGCGTGTCGTCCTCCGACGGCGCGCGGCCCTCGCCCGGCGGGGGAGCGGTGAACGCGTCGCGCGGCGTGAGGGCCGCCGCGTCCTCCTCGCGCCGCTTCCGGGCCTCGTCCGCACGCAGCTGGTCCATGAGCCGGCGTGAGGCGACCTTGATCAGCCAGCCCCGCGGATTGTCCGGCACCCGCTGTCCCGGCCACTGCCGTGCCGCCGCGAGCAGGGCCTCCTGCACGGCGTCCTCGGCGGAGGCGAAGTGGCCGTACCGGCGCACGAGCGCGCCGAGGACCTGCGGCGCATCGCGGCGCAGCAGGTCCTCGACCTCGCTCCTGCGTCTCAGCACTCGCCTCCCGCGCCGTCCTGGACGGGGCGGATCACGACGGGCGGCTCGACGAGCCCCTCGGGCCCGGGGCACTCCGTGATGCGCCGGGCGATCTCCGTGGCCCGCTCCAGGCCGGCGCAGTCCACCAGCCAGTACCCGGCGAGCACCTCCTTCGTCTCGCCGTAGGGGCCGTCCGTGACGACCGGTCGGCCGTCCTTGTCCCTGCTGACGAAGCGGGCCTGCGCCGGCTCGGTCAGGCCCTGCGCGTCGACCAGCTCACCGGACTCGGCGAGGTCGTTGCTGATCTCGCCCATGAAGGCGAACATCGCCTGCAGTTCCTTCTCGCTCCAGGCCGGGCTGTTCCCGGACGGCTTGCCCGCCATCGCCTCGTAGTCGGCCTGCGAACCCTGGACCATGATCAGATACTTCATGACGTCGCTCCTCGGCTGCGCCGTCACCCCTCGTGGGCGACTCTCACAGGGGACGTCGGAGCGGGCGGCGCGTTCTCGACAGTCGCGGTGACATCTCTTCCGAAGAATTTTATCGACGGACGGGCCCGGTTTCCCGGCGAACGCCGGCGCCCGCGGACGGGCGCCGCGCTTGTCGCCGCACACGACGCTCCCACCCGCGCTACCGCGCACGCGTCGCGTCCCCCACCGGTTCCGCGTCCGCGTCCGGCGGCTCCGCACCGCCCTTCCCGTTCCGCTTCTCGTCACCGTGCCCCGGCCACCAGGCCGCGTGCCCGATGAGTGCCGTCAGCGAGGGCGTGAAGATCATCGCCATGACGAAGGCGGCGATGGCGATGCCGAAGGAGAGCGAGAAGCCCATCTGGGAGAGCGTCGAGTTGCCCGCGAGCATCAGCGTCGCGAACGTACCCGCGAGGATCACGCCCGCCGAACCGATCGTCGGCCCGGAGTGGCGCACCGCCGTGCCCGCCGCGTCGTGCGGGTCGCGGCCCTCGCGGGCCTCCTCGCGCAGCCGCGACACCATGAGGATGTTGTAGTCCGTGCCGAGCGCGACCACGAACAAGTACATGATCACGGGCAGCATGAACATCAGGCCGGGCTGGCTGCCGATCTGCTGGAAGATCAGCGAGGTCGCGCCGAGCGTCGCGCCGAAGCCGAGGGCGACGGACAGCATCAGGTACCAGGGCGCCACCAGGCTGCGCAGCAGCAGCCCGAGGATCACCATGATGGCCAGGGCCGCCACGGGGAAGACCACCGAATAGTCGCGGTCCACCGCCTTGTTGATGTCGACGTACACCGCGGTGGTGCCGCCGACGAGCGCCTGCGTGCCGGCCGGGGCGTCCTCGTGCGCGGCGGGGCGCAGCCGGTCCTTGACGGTCGCGAGCGCCTTCTCGGAGGCCGGCGGGTCCGCGAGGATCACGGAGTACGAGGCCGTGGTGCGGTCCGGGCTCAGGCGCGGTGGTGCCACCTGGCCCACCCCCTGGACGCCGGCGAGCCGGCCCCGGAAGGCCGCCGCGTCGGCGTCCGTCACGGGTTTGTCGGTCGTCGAGGTGAGATAGACGGACGTCGGATCGGTGGTGCCCGCGGGGAAGCCCTTCTGGAGGTTGTCCATGGCGACCATGGACTCCTTGTCCTTGGGCAGCGAGGACCCGGCCAGGTCGAAGTTGGCCTTGTAGCCGAGCGCGCCGAGGGCGAGGGCGCCCATGAAGAGACCGGAGACCACCGTCCACACGGCGGGCTTGCGGGCGATGGACGCGCCGAGCCGGGCGTAGCCGGTGCCGTGCGGCTCGCGCTGCCAGGACTTCGAGGGCCAGAACACCTTCGTACCGAGGAGCGACACCACCGCGGGGACGAGGGTGAGGCCGGCGAGCAGGGTCACGAACACCGCGATGGCCAGCGCCGGGCCCATCGACCGCAGCATGCCGAGCGAGGAGAGCGTGAGCGCGGCGAACGCGACGATGACGGCGCCCGCCGCCGAGGTGATGGCCTCGCCGACCCGCTCGATGGCGTGCACCATGGCGCTCTTGGAGTCCTCGCCCGCGCGCAGCGCCTCCCGGTAGCGGAAGAGCAGGAACAGGATGTAGTCCGTGCCGACGCCGAACAGGACGACGGTGAGCAGCTCCTGGATCGAGGAGTCCGCCTTCATGTCGAAGGCCTTGTTCGCGGAGGCGATCAGACCGGTCGCCATGGGCGAGATCAGGCCGATCAGAACCACTGGCAGCAGCGCGATGATGGGGCTGCGGAAGATCACGAGCAGCAGCACGATGATGATCACGATCGTGCCGACCCCGACGAGGATGCCCGCCCGCTCGGAGGCGTCGCTCTCGTCGAGCGCCTGCGCCGCGGAGCCGGTGATGCCCGCCGACAGGTCCGTGCCCTTCAGTTCGGGACCGAGGTCGTCGCGCAGCTGCTTGACGGCGTCCTGCTGCGCGGTGTCCTCGGGGTTGGTGATCTTCGGCATCGCGACGACCGACGTCTGCACCAGCTTGTTGGGCGAGACCTCGCCCGGCACGACGGCCTGCACCTCGGGGATCTTCTGCGCCTGGAGGTCCTTGGAGATCCGGGCCACGTCCGCGGAGTCCGCGGCGGTCAGCTTCTCGCCGTCGGAGCGCTGGAAGACGATGATGGCGCCGATGTTCTGCTGCTTGGGGAACTCCTTCTCCTGCACGTCGGCGGCGCGAATGGACTCGTAGTGGTCGGGAAGGAAACTCGCCTCGTCGCTGCTGGAGGTGAGCTTCGGCGACAGCGAGATCACCGCGCCGGCCACCACCACCCACGCCAGGATGATCCACCAGGGGCGGCGGACCACGAATCGGCCAAGGCCAGAGAACATCGGCTACTGCCTCTCCTCGCCCCCGAGGCATCAGAGTCGTGTTCCGCCCAGGATCGGCCGGACCGGGCGGCCCCGCCACTTGAACCGATCTGTTCCGGTCAATCGTGTCGTGGCGGGGCGTCCGGGGGTTCCGTCAGAAGTTGATCATGTGTCCGGCCAGGCCGTGCACCGCTTCCTTGACGGCCTCGCCCAGCGTCGGGTGCGCGTGGACGTTGCGCGCCACCTCGTGGACGGTGAGGTCCCACTGCTGGGCCAGGGTGAGCTCGGGAAGCAGCTCGGTGACGTCCGGGCCGATCAGGTGCGCGCCGATGATCTCGCCGTACTTCGCGTCGCTGATGATCTTCACGAAGCCGACGGTGTCGCCGAGGCCGTGCGCCTTGCCGTTGGCCTGGAAGGGGAACTTCGCGACCTTGACCTCGAATCCCTTCTCCTTGGCCTGCGCCTCCGTCCAGCCGAAGCTCGCGATCTGCGGCTGCGAGTAGGTGGCGCGCGGGATCATCGGGTAGTCGAGTTCCATCGTCTCGGCGTCCGCGAGGGTCTCCGCGGCGACGACGCCCATGGACTCGGCGGTGTGCGCCAGCATCAGCTTGGCGGTGACGTCGCCGATGGCGTAGATGTTCGGGACGTTCGTGCGGCAGCGGCCGTCGACGTCGATCGCGCCGCGCTCGGTGAGCCGCACACCGGTGGCCTCCAGGCCGTAGCCGGTGACGTTCGGCGCGAAACCGATGGCCTGGAGGACCTTGTCCGTCTCCAGGACCTGCTGCTTGCCGTCCTTGCCCGTGACGGTGACCTTGACCTGCTCGCCCGACTCGTCGATGGACTCCACGCGCGTCGAGGTCAGCACGTCGATGCCGAGCTTGCGGTACTGCTTGGCGAGCTCCTTGGAGACGTCCGCGTCCTCCAGCGGCGCGATGCGGTCGAGGAACTCGACGATCGTCACCTTCACGCCGTAGTTGTGCAGGACGTACGCGAACTCGATGCCGATCGCGCCGGCACCGGCGATCACGATGGAGCCCGGCAGCGAGTCGGCGAGGATCTGCTCCTCGTACGTCACGACGCGCTCGCTGCGGCTCGTGCCGGGCAGCAGCCGGGGCGTGGCGCCGGTGGCGATGATGCAGTTGTCGAAGCCGATCGTGGCGGTCGTGCCGTCGGACTTGGCGACCTGCAGCGTGTTCGCGTCCAGGAAGGTGCCCCGGCCGTCGAACTCGGTGATGCCGTTCTTCTTCATCAGGAAGTGGACGCCCTTGACGCGGCCGTCCGCGACGGTGCGGCTGCGGTTGTACGCCTCGCCGTAGTCGAAGGACACCTGGCCGTCGACCTTGATGCCGTACGTCTTCTGCTCGTGCGTGAAGAGGTGGGCGAGCTCGGCGTTGCGCAGCAGCGCCTTCGTCGGGATACAGCCGACGTTGAGGCAGACACCGCCCCAGTACTTCTCCTCGACGACCGCGACCCGCTTGCCCAGCTGGGCGGCGCGGATGGCGGCCACGTAGCCGCCGGGTCCTGCTCCGAGTACGACGACGTCGAAGCGGTCTTCCATGGGGAGGTCCTCTCTGGGTGGTACGGATCCGTCCGTGCGGATGGCTCTCTGCCACGATCATGCGCCATGCGGGGGCCCGGACGGCGAGCGGGTGGGCCACGCCACAGTCGCAGGGGCGCGCCGCGCACGGGAAGGGGCCCGGCGTGCCCCTCAACCGCCCTTCCGTCAGGGTCTGTTGGAGATCCCGTGATCGGTTCACCCGAACGTGGATCACCGGATAGTGTCACGGTCAGGAACACGTTCCGTGAACTCCGTGGGAGAGGTGGAGAGCGCACTGTGGTGAGCGACAACCGGCCCGGGGCGGCGTCCCTTCCGTCCGTTCCCTACGACATCCCGACGTCGGCGCGCGCCTACGGCTGGATGCTCGGCGGCAAGGACAACTACGAGGTGGACCGGGACTTCCTGCTCTCCACGCTGCCGTCGTTCCCGGAGTGCGTCGACATCGCCCGGCAGAACCGGGAGTTCCTCTTCCGTGTGGTGCGCCATCTGACCCGTGAGGAGGGCATCCGCCAGTTCATCGACATGGGCTGCGGACTGCCCACGGACGACAACGTCCACCAGGTCGCCCAGCGCTTCGCCTCCGACGCCCGCGTCGTGTACGTCGACATCGACCCGATCGTCCTGGCACACGGCCGCGCCCTGCTCGCCGACGACTCCTCCACGACGGTCATCACCGGCGACATGCGTGACCAGGAGGCGGTCCTCGCCCACCCCGACGTCGTGCGCCTCATCGACTTCGGCCAACCGGTCGCCGTGCTCTTCCTGTCCGTGGGCCACCACCTCACCGACGCCGACGGACCCGCCCGGATCCTGCGGACCGTCATCGACCGCGCGGCCCCCGGCAGCTTCCTCGGTTTCTCGCAGGTCGTCGCCGACGACCCGGGGCGGGGCGCCGCGATGACCGCGCACATCTCCGCAGGCGGCGTCCCGTGGCAGACCCGTACCCCCGCCGAGGTCGACGCGCTCCTCACCGGCCTCGATCCGCTCGCGCCCGGCCTGGTGAACCTCGTCGACTGGCGCCCGGACGCCGATCAACCGCCGCTCGCGCCGGTCGCCCCCGACCTGCTGCCGTACCTCGGCGCCACGCGGTCCAACAAGGGGATCTACGAGTACGGGGGAGTGCTCCGCACACCGCGCCGGAACGGCTGAACCGACGGGGGTCCCCGAGGCGGCTGTTGACCCGGAGGGACCCGCGCCCCACAATATCGACCATGATCCAGCACCTCACCGCCGCGTGTCGGACGTTCGACGTCCCCTGGCGGCGCGGGTGCGAGCGATCGGGCCGCTAGCCGCACGGAGCCATACGACTCCCGCACGCTCGCCCGTCCGTTCCGCATCGAAGGATCAGATCCCCATGACCACCGCGTCCCTGCGTGAAGCACGTGTCCCCGCCGACGGCATGTACGAGGGCCGTCGCTCCCTGCGCCGCCTGCCCGACGGCCGGCGGGAGCGGCCCTACGAACTCTTCGACGTCGTCCCCCAGGGGCGGATCATCGGCGCCGAGATCCGCGGCGTCGACCTCGCGCGCCCGCTGACGCCCGCCCTGCGTGAGGAGCTCAACCGCGCCCTGCTGGAGTGGAAGGTGCTCTTCTTCCGCGGCGCCGGCATCACCGCGCAGCAGCAGCGCGCCTTCGCCCTCAACTGGGGCGAGCTGGAGACCAATCCGCTCCTTGCGCGCGGCTCCGCCGACGACGTCGCCCGTTTCGCCAAGGGCGGCGACGCCGAGCCCACGTACGAGAACGTCTGGCACGCGGACGTCACCTTCCGCGAGCGCCCCGCGCTGGGCGCGGTGCTGCACCTGCGCGAGGTCCCGCCGTTCGGCGGCGACACCCTGTGGGCGGACATGGCCGCCGCGTACGACAACCTCTCCGACGACATCAAGGCCCGCATCGACGGCGCGCGGGCCGTGCACGACTTCATCCCCGGCTTCGCCCGCTTCTACGGTCCGGACCGGCTCGCACCGCTCCAGGACCGCTTCCCGCCCGTCACCCACCCCGTGGTGCGCACCCATCCGGAGACCGGGCGGCGGATGCTCTTCGTCAACACCTCCTTCACGACGCACATCGTCGGCATGGAGCGCGAGGAGAGCGACCGGCTGCTCGGCCACCTCGTGCGCCAGGCCCATGTGCCGGAGTACCAGGTGCGGTTCCACTGGCAGGCGGGCGACGTCGCCTTCTGGGACAACCGCGCCACACAGCACTACGCGGTCGACGACTACGCTCCGCACCGCAGGGTCGCCGAGCGGGTCGCCATCGCGGGCGACCGGCCGTACTGACCTCAGGCGTCGCGCGCCGACTCCCAGCGGATCTCGCCGTCCTGGACCACATCGGTGGCGGCGAGACCCGCGGCCCGCGCGACCGCCGCGGACGCCGCGTGGTCGGGGTGGACGTGCGCCACGCACGTGCGCACGCCGTGCCCCGTCAGCCAGTCCACCAGGCCACGCGCCGCCTCCGAGGCGAGGCCGCGCCCCTGCCAGGGCGTCCCGACCACCCACGCGATCTCCGCGGACCCGCCCCGGGCGACCGTCGCCTGCACCGTCCCGACCAGCGGTCCGAGCCCGTCCCGCCCGCGCAGGCGCAGCACCCAGTTGCACCAGGAGACGGCGGGGTCGGGTGAGCCGGCGAGCATCCGCCGGTAGCGGGCGCGCAGGGCCTCGACGTCGTCGGGGGTGCCGCCGATGAACGTGTGCAGCGCCGGATCGCCGAGGACGAAGGACATCTCGTCGGCGTGCTCGACGCGCAGCGGCAGCAGGTCGAGCCGTTCGGTGCGGAACGCGGTGGGGATCATGCGGGCATTGTGCCTTCGGCCTGCTGGGCCGCCCCGAGCCGGGTCGCCACGGAGGCGGCCGCGTCCACCAGCGCGTCCGCGATGTCGGCGAGACGCGCCGCGGTGCGCGAGGTCGGGCCGGCCACCGCGACCACCGCGCGCAGCCGCCCGTCCACCAGGACCGGCCGCGCGGCCGCCGTCACATCGGGCAGCGTCTCACCGCGGTTGAACGCCACACCCGTGGCCCGGACCTCGGCCAGCTCGGCCTGCGCGGCCGCGCGCGCCGCCGGATCGGCGATCAGCGTCCGGAGATACGCCTCGCGCCGGGCCCGCGGGCGGTGGGCCAGGAGGACCTTGCCCGCGCTCGGCGGGTACAGCGGGCGGCGGGTGCGCAGCGGCGCGGAGTAGCGGATCAGCTGCGGGGACTCGGCGGCCGTCGCGTACACGAGGGAGTCGCCCACGGCGGTGCCCAGCATGGCCGTCTCGCCGAACCGGTCGCGCAGCGTCTCCAGGGTGGGCAGCGCGGCGCCCGCGAGGTCGTGGGCGGGCCGCGGCAGCAGGTTGCCGAAGGCGGGGCCCAGGCGGTACACGCCCTGCTCCTCGACCAGATAGCCCGTCGAGACGAGCCCCTTGACCAGACCGAAAACCGACGACTTGGGCGCTTCGAGGACGTCGGCGAGTTCCTGCATACGGGCGCCGCCGCGTCGCGACACGCACTCCAGGATGCCCGTCACCCGGCTCACGGTCCGGTGCTCCTTGGGCGCTCCGGCCTCGCTCACGGTCCGACTCCCCCTTCCCGGGCGGCTCTTGACCGGCCGATCATACGGCTCCTAGCCTCTCGTATATCCGACTCGGCGATCGTATATACGAACTGAGGCTGTGATCCATGGACTTCGCGCCGACCGTGGAGCAGGAGGACATCCGCCGCGCCGTCGCCGGACTGGCCGCCCGCTTCCCGGACACGTACTGGGCCGACCACGACGAACGAGCGGCCTTTCCGCAGGAGTTCTACGACGCCTTCGCCGAGGGCGGCTGGCTCGGCATGGCGATCCCCGAGGAGTACGGCGGCGGCGGGCTCGGCATCCAGGAGGCGTCGCTGCTGCTGGAGGAGATCGCCGCGTCGGGCGCGGGGATGAACGGGTGCAGCGCCCTGCACCTGACCATCTTCGGCCTCAACACGCTGGTGAAGCACGGCAGTGAGCAGCTGCGGGCGGAGATCCTGCCGAGTGCCGTCGACGGCTCGCTGCACGTCTGCTTCGGCGTCACCGAGCCCGACGCGGGCACGGACACCAGCCGCATCTCCACCGTCGCCCGGCGCGACGGCGGCGACTACGTCATCAGCGGCCGCAAGGTGTGGATCACCAAGGCGGGCCACTCCCAGAAGATGGTCCTCATCGCCCGTACGGCGCCGCGCACCGACGAGCGGCCCACCGACGGCATGACGCTGTTCGTCGTCGACATCGACTCCGAAGCCGTGCGCCTGAGGGCCATCCCGAAGATGGGCCGCAACGCGGTCGCCTCCTACGAAGTCCTCATCGACGAACTGCGCGTGCCGGCCCGCTGCCGCGTGGGGGAGGAGGGCCAGGGCTTCCGGTACCTGCTCGACGGCCTCAACCCCGAGCGGATCCTGCTCGCCCACGAGGCCCTCGGCATCGGCAGGGCGGCCCTGCGCCGCGCCGTCGACTATGCGCGCGCGCGTGTCGTCTTCGACCGCCCGATCGGCCAGAACCAGGGCATCGCCTTCCCGCTCGCCGAGGCCGCCACCCGGCTGGACGCCGCCGCACTGATGGCCCGCAACGCCGCCTGGCGCTACGACCGGGGACTGCCCTGCGGCAAGGAGGCCAACATGGCCAAGTGGCTGTGCGCGGACGCCGGTTACCAGGCCGCCGACCGGGCCGTGCAGACACTCGGCGGGATGGGCTACGCCAAGGAGTTCCATGTGGAGCGCTACTTCCGGGAGTCACGGCTGCTGCGCCTGGCCCCCATCAGCCAAGAGATGATCCTCAACTACGTCTCCGGCCATGTGCTGGGTCTGCCGAGGTCCTACTGATGACGACACCGAACCCCCGGCCGGACACGCCCGGCGGCGCCCTCGCCGGACTCAGGGTGCTCGACCTGTCCCGGGTCCTCGCGGGCCCGTACTGCGCCCAGATGCTCGCCGACCACGGCGCCGACGTCATCAAGGTCGAGCCGCCCGCCGGGGACGAGACCCGCGGCTGGGGCCCGCCGTTCGTCGCACCCGGCACCTCCGCGTACTACCGGAACCTCAATCGTGCCAAGAAGAACGTCGTCGTCGACCTCTCGGTGCCCGAAGGGCGGGACATCCTCGACACCCTGCTGCGCGACACCGACGTCCTCGTCGAGAACTTCAAGGCGGGCACGCTCGCCAAGTGGGGCTGCTCCGACGACGAGCTGCGCCGCCGCTTCCCCGCCCTGATCCACTGCCGCATCACCGGCTTCGGCACGGACGGGCCGCTCGGCGGGCAGCCCGGCTACGACGCGGTGCTCCAGGCGTACGGCGGCCTGATGAGCGTCAACGGCGAACCGGACGGGGCGCCGCTGCGCGTCGGCGTGCCCGTCGTCGACCAGGTCACCGGCATCCTCGCCTTCTCCGGCATCCTGCTCGCCCTGCACGAACGCCACCGCTCCGGAGTCGGCCAGCTCATCGACTGCACCCTCCTGGACACCGCGGTCAGCCTGCTCCACCCGCACTCGGCGTCCTGGCTCGCGGACGGCACCGTGCCCCGCCGCACCGGCTCCGCCCACCCCTCCATCGCGCCCTACGACTCCTTCGCCGCCGCCGACGGCCCCCTCTTCGTCGCGGTGGGCAACGACCGGCAGTTCCGCGCGCTCACCGACGTCCTGGGCGTGCCGGAGCTGGCGGACGACCCGCGCTTTCGCACCAACCCGGACCGCGTCCGCCACCGGGAGGAACTGCGGGCCGCCCTGGAGAAGGCGCTCGCCGCGCGGCCCCGCGCGGAACTGGCCGCGCTCCTGACGGAGCAGGGCGTCCCGGCCTCGCCGGTGCACGACGTCGCCGAGGCGCTGACCGCACCCCAGGTGCGCCACCGCGGTCTGGTCGTGGAGGCCGACGGCTACCGCGGCCTCGCCTCGCCCGTGACCCTGTCGCGCACCCCGGCGCGGGTGCGGCCCGAGGTGCGGGGTGCGGGAGCGGACACGCGCGAGGTGCTCACGGACGCGGGGTACGACGAGGAGGCCGTGGACAGAGCCGTGGCGGACGGGGTCGTGCGGGCCGCCGAGGCGTGATCGGTCGCGTTGTCAGTGGCGGGTGCCATGGTGGGCGGCATGACTCCTTTGCTGCTCACCGACATCGAGGCCGCCGTCCGCGCGAGTTGGGGCCCCGACACCACCACGCCCGAGCATCGCCCCCAGCGGAGCGCCGACAATCCGGCCAGGGACCAGTGCGGTGTGACCGCCCTGGTCCTGCACGACCTGCTGGGCGGCGACCTGCTGCGCGGCGAGGTCCATGTCGACGGGGTGCAGACGGACTTCCACTGGTGGAACCGGCTCGCCGGAGGCCATGAGATAGACCTCACCCGCGAGCAGTTCGCGCCCGAGGAGATCGTCACCGAAGGCACGGTCGTGGTGCGGCCGCCACAGATCCGCCGCTGCCGGGAGGAGTACGAGCTGTTGCGCGCCCGGGTCCTGGAGCGGCTCGACGCGCGGGTCCGGGAGCGCGCGGCCCGGCCGGTGGCTCACGCCACGTCGTAGACGTCCAGGCGCCCGCACATCCCGAACCTGCCCCGGGCGGCGGGCTGTTCGGCGCGGACCGTCGCCCCGGCGAGATAGCCGGCGTCCGCGCGTTCGACCCGGTCGAGCTGGGCGGCGGTCGCCTCCGCGGCGGCGGCCGCACTGGCCCGCCAGCGCTCCCGCCACCGCGCGGCCAGCGGACGGACCAGGGCGACCGCGGCCCGGTGGAAGGCGGCCAGCGGCTCCGGGTCCCCGGCCTCGGCCGCCTCGCGGAGCGCGGTGAACCCCTCGAGGGCCAGGTCGCGGCGGCGCCGGGCCGCGTCCGCGAGCTCCGCGTCCGTGGCGTCGGCGGGCAGGGCGACGGCGGCGCGGTAGACGTCCGGGTCGGCGAGCAGCCGGGGCGGCAGGGTCAGCACGGCGTCGCCGGCCTCGGGCAGCCCGCAGTTCTGCATCAGGACGTTGATCGTCAAGTCGCCCTCGTTGACCAGGCGGTGGATGGTGCCGGGCGTGAACCACACCAGGGCGCCCGGCGTGAGTGGCGTCTGGCGGAACCCCGCCGTGGTGAGCGTCTGCACGGCACCGCGCCCGCCGGTCACGGCGTACCCCTCCGAACAGGTCAGGTGCAGATGGGGAGTTCCCCCGCGCAGCCCGTCCGCGGCCGGCCAGTCGTACACGGTCAGCCTCGACACCCCGATCCCGCCGGGCAGTCCCTCGTACTGGTCCACCGTGAACTCCTCGCGACGTCGGATGCGGCTGTGAGAAGTGGTACCGAGGAGACACTACGGCCCCCGGTGCCGTCCGGCACCGGGGGCCGACCCGCGTTCCGGAGTCCTTCCCCCACGAAAGGCCACCGGAACTCCCCTGAGTGTGGTTCAGGGTCGTGATCCCGTCAGAAGGTGAGTGCGGCACCCTCCCCGAGACCGGCCTTCATCGCGCAGTGGTTGGAGAAGGTGGTGGACCACCCGACGTGTCTGCCGTTCCAGACGCCCGCCACGGTCACCGTGACCGGTCGCCACTCCTTCGTACACGCGATGTCGGACGTGGAGCCGACCAGCTGCGCGAACTGGGCGTCGACGCCCTTGAGTTCGGCGCAGGCGGCCGCCGCCGCGGGGTGGCTGCCCGCCGGGCGCGGCGCGCAGGTCAGCGTGACGGCGCGCTGCACGGCGGCGGTGGTGGCGTCCTCGCCCTGGCCGACCGTGAGCACCAGGGCGGAGGGCGCGTAGAGGCTCGTGGGCTTCGGGGCCTCGGCCTGCGCGGTGCCTGATGTCGCGACGAGGACGCAGGCGGCCGCCGTGGCAGCCGCGCCCACGGCCTTGAGGGTGCGACGCATGGTGTTTTCTCCTTCACTCGGTGTGGTGGTGACTGCGGTGAGGAGTCTCGCCGGTGCGGAGAGTGAGTGCCATGCGGATGGTCGATTTCCGGATGTGTCGCTCCGGTAAGCGGTACCCGTACGATCGTTCGGGCAGCTCAGGGGCGGTGGGGCGGCTCCGCGCCCGGTGTCCAGCATATGGACAAACGTTATTGGTATAAGTAAGAACTAAGTCCTGACCTGCAAGGATGGAAAATTGGTTCTTTCTTCGACGATCTGCATCGACCGGAAATGATCGGTGTATGAGGGTCGTTCGGCGGTGATACGGGGAGAGTGTCGCGGCGCTGTGGGGTCATCCGCGCGGTACGGGCCGCCTCACGCCTGAGGGTTCGCGTCCGCGCCCTCGGTGCTGACGAGGACGAGCGTCGAGCCGGATCCGACCCCCAGTGCGGCGCGACGCTCGGCGGCACCCCCGCCGGTGAGGGCGGCCCGCACTCCGGCCAGCGACGCGGCGCCGCAGGGCCCGGACGAGACGCCCAGCTCCGCCAGGTCACGGGCGGCCCGCGCCGTGGCGGCGTCGGTGACGGCGACCGCCGCGTCCAGGCCGTCCCGCAGCACGGGCCAGGCGAGGGCGGACGGCGTGCCGCAGTTCAGGCCGGCCATGGTCGTGACGCCGGTCGGCACGCTGGTGAGCTCGCCCGCGCGGAGGCTGGCCAGCACGCCCGCGGCCGTCACCGGCTCCACGGAGAGCACGGCGGACGGAGCGTCACCGCGGGCGGCGTCCGGTGTGGACCGGCCGCGGTAGTGCGTGACGGCGGCCTGGGCGAGCGAGCCGACCCCGACCGGGACCGCGACCAGCGCGGGCGGTGGCGCGCCCGCCGCGCCCAGTTGGGCGTCGACCTCGGTGAACAGGGTCGCGTACCCCTCGACGATCAGCGTCGGGATCTCCTCGTACCCGTCCCACGCCATGTCCTGCACCAGGACCGAGTCCGGCTCCGTCGCCGCCTGCGCGGCCCGGCGCACCGCAGTGTCGTACGACCCCGGGACGGCCGTGACCTCGGCGCCCTCGCCCTCGATGGCGGCCACCGCAGAGGGGTGCACGCCGTCGGGGACGAAGACGAGCGCGCGCCGGCCCAGCCGCCGCGCCAGCCGCGCCACGGCCCGGCCGTGGTTGCCGTCGGTCGCGGTGACCAAGCGCAGGGGAGTCCCGGAGGAGCCGGCCTCCGCGGAGTCCTCCGCGTGCCGGGCCACGATCCGGTCGATCGCCCAGGACGCGCCCAGCGCCTTGAACGCCGGCAGGCCGAACCGCGTCGACTCGTCCTTGACGAAGACCCGCGCCACCCCGAACTCCGCCGCCAGCGACGGCAGGTCGTGCAGCGTCGTGGGGGCGTACCCGGGCAGTGCGGTGTGGAAGTTCCAGGCGTCGGGCGGGGGCGGCGCGCAGGTCCACGACCGCGCGGCGGGCCGCGCGTACCAGGAGTCGGAAGGGGCGGATGCGGGCACGGAGGCGGCGTCTTGATCGATCACGGGACCAGCGTGCGGCCCGGACCTCCCTTCGGTCCAGCGCAGGTGTCCGACCCATGAACGGCCGTCACCTGGCGCCCATTTCCCGCCAACCCCGCCCGGCACGGGGAACACCGGATCACCCGTGTTCGTCGTCGAAGTGGCAAGCGGGGTACTTGAGTTCGAATGAGTGCTCTGACGTGAGGATTCACCAGGGGAGCCACGGTGAGACGTGCCGCACGACGACCTGCTTCGGGAGCCGCTTCGAGATCCATCTCGAGACGAGTTCCACGCGTGGCGACCGTGGCGTTGGCCTTCGTCACGTTCGCCACTCCACCTGCTATGGAGGCGAACCGCGCGACACGAGCTGGCCCTGCGGTCCCGGCAAGAAGCCGATCCCGAGCCACCGGGGCTTCCTGCGGGCCCAGCAACTGCTGGCCTCCCAGGGAGTGGCCGACGTGCCCTCCACGACGATCCTGCCCGGGTGCGACGGAGACGTGTCCGACCTGGCGGGCCAGTTCTACGTGGACGGGACGCGCGGCGTCAGCCGCGGTACGGCCCTGCACAGCGCGGTGTACATTGTCGGCGCCAACCACAACTTTTTCAACAGCAAGTGGACTCCGGGGCAGGCGACGGCGCCCGCGGAGGACGACGCCTCGGACCCGTCCGACCCCGTGTGCGCGAAGGGCGCCGGGACCCGGCTGACCGCGGAGCAGCAGCAGGCCGCGGGAGCGACGTACATCGCCGCGGCGGCCCGGCTGTTCGTGGCGGGCGACGACCGGGCGCGCCCGCTGCTCGACGGTTCGCACCGCCGTGCTCCCTCGGCGGGCCCCGCGCAGGTGCTGACCAGCGCCGTGGGCGCGCACCGCACGCCGGCGCCGGTCCCGGACGCCGCCACTCGGATCGAGGGCGGCCGGCTGTGCGCGCAGGAGCGTCCCGGTGACGCCCGTGCCTGTCTGCCGACCACCGAGCCGTGGAGGTCGGGCTCCCCGCACTTCTCCCGCTGGTGGGTCTCGCCCGAGACCGGCCGGCAGGCCGTGGCCATGAGCTGGTCGCGGGCGGGCGGCCCGGTACGGATGAGCCCGGCGCGCCCGGTCTCCCTGACCGGCGCGCGGGCACTGGCGCTGCGCGTGTTCGTGCCGCCCAACACCACGGGCACCGCACTGGACGTCTCCCTCGTCGACACGTCGGGCCGGCGGGCCGCGCTCGGCCGGGTCCGCGTCGACGGACTGCCGGGCAGCGGCACTACGGCCTCCTCCTGGGCGCGCGAGGTCCGCGTGCCGCTGGCGGCGGCCGGGCAGAAGCTGGACCTCCAGCAGGTCAGGACCGTGGAGCTGACGCCGCGCACGCGCTCGGGCAACGCGTGGCTGATGGACGCCTGGGGCTGGCGCCCCGGCACCCCCGACGCGACGCCGGCCGCGCTCCCGCGGGTCGACATCGGCCGGCTGACCGTCAAGGAGGGCGACTCCGGTGAGCGCACCTACCGTGTGCCCGTGCGCGTCTCGGGCCAGGGCAGCGGCCGGGTCCGGGTGTCACCTGGCGGATGACGCTGTCCGAACCCGTCGACGTGGACATGCGCGGCGAGCTCACCTTCCTGCCGGTGAGCGGCGGTAGGGAACTGTCGACCCTGGACGTGGACCCGCGCTGGCTGGACAGCGAGTTCCGGGCGGAGCCCCGCCCCGAGCGGCCGCTGTCCGAGCTGACGAGGAGCGGCCGACCCGAAAATGAGTGCGCGCGGTGGGCCGCGCCCTCGTAAGGTGCCCGCATGCCCGCACCCGTGACCACCCCCGAACTCCAGCTCCTGCGCGCCGACCACGCGCCCGAGCTGCTCGCCTTCGAGCAGGCGAACCGCGCGTACTTCGCGGCGACGGTGCCCGACCGGGGCGACGCCTACTTCCGCGCATTCGACGCGCGGCTCGCCGCTCTCCTCGCCGAACAGGCCGCGGGAGTCTGCTACTTCCATGTGCTGGTGGCCGAAGGGGGCGAGATCCTCGGGCGGATGAACCTGGTGGACGTCGCCGACGGCGGGGCCGAACTCGGCTACCGCGTCGCGGAGAAGGCCACCGGACAGGGGCTCGCCACGCGGGCCGTCCTGGAGGTGTGCGACCTCGCCGTCGGCGCGTACGGACTGACCGGGCTGCGGGCCGCGACGACGCTCGACAACCCCGGCTCGCACGCCGTGCTCACCCGCACCGGCTTCGTGCCCGGCGGCGACATCGTGCTCGACGGGCGCCCGGGGACCCGCTACACCCTGACGCTCTGACGCCCGCCCACCGGGCGGCCCCTCGCGGGGCTCAGCCGGTGCGGGGCCGCGACTCGTGCAGCCGCGTGTGATAGCGGCCCGCCGACTCCAGGCCGGTGGGGTCCTGGCCCGCCAGGATCACCTGACGGACGGCGTCGCGCCGCTCCTCCGGGCTGGTGAAGAGCCGTTGCGGATACGTCCGTGAGGAGTCCGTGACCGTGCCCAGGCCGTGCGCGGCGAGCGTCGCGGCGATGCGCTCGTACGGCACCGTGCGCAGCACGAACGCGCTCACCCACACCGGCCGCCGAGCGCAGCCGAGCAGCGCGTCGAAGGTGCGGTGCGAGATGTAGCCGATACCCCCGGTGACCGTGATCAGACCGGTCCGTGCGACCGCGCCGCACAGCTGCGGACTGGGCGGGACCCGCTCCAGGTTCTCGGCATACGCCTCGTCGAGCAGCCCCGCGTCCAGGGCGTAGCGGGTGGCGTTCTCCGCCATGTCCAGGCCGATGACCGGGGTCGCGTCGGCGCGCCGCCGCGAGGCGTAGAACTCCTTGTCCCGCTCGACGAGTTCGGCCGGCGTGAGCGCGGCGGCCTCGGCCGAGGTGTAGTGCGCGTACAGGTCGTCGAGCGTGAGGTCGTGGTTGAGGAGCGCGGCGTTGATGCCGTACGAGCAGCACACGTCCAGGACGGTGACGGGGCCCTCGTCGCCGGGGACCCGGGCGCGCAGCTCACGGGTGCGGCGGAAGACCGTCTGGGCGTGGTGCGGTATCTCGTACGCGTAGGGGGCGAGCGTCCGGAAGTAGGCGCGCGGGTCCGGCTGGTCGTAGATGTCGTCGAACCGGGTCTTGCCCGATGCTGTCCTTGTCCTGTGCCGGTCTGTGGCCATGGAGCACCTCCGGGTGGCGAGGAGCGGTCTGGGGCAGACGTGCACCTCTACCGGACCCCTGCCACCCCCGGTAGACCTCGTGGCGGTAACAGGCCACGGCACCGCCCGCTCGCCGCGCCCGTGCCACCGCCCCGCTGGATACCCTGGAGCCGATGTTCACCTCCCAGGGTCCCACGCTGCGTGAGCTGGCCGTTCAGGCGCTCTCCTCCACCGAGCACGGCTACGACCTGCTCGCCCCCAAGTTCGACCACACACCGTTCCGCACGCCTGACCGATTTCTGGCGGCCACCGCCGACGCCCTGCGCCCCCTCGGCCCCTTCGAGGCGGGCCTGGACGTGTGCTGCGGCACCGGGGCGGGCGTCGAGGCGCTGCTGCCGCTGTGCCGCGAGCGGGTCACGGGCGTGGACTTCAGCGCGGGGATGCTGGCCGCCGCCGAGGCCGGGGTGCCGGTGCCCCAGGACGGCCCCGCGGTCGACTGGGTACGGGCCGACGCCCGCGCCCTGCCCTTCACCGGGGGTTTCGACCTGGCCGTCAGCTTCGGCGCGTTCGGCCACTTCCTCCCCGCGGAGCGGCCCGCGCTCTTCGCGGGCGTCCACCGGGCGCTGCGCCCCGGCGGCCTCTTCGTGTTCCCGATCGGCGCGCCGCAGTCCTTCGCCTCCCCGTGGTACTGGGCGCTGCTCGGCTTCGACGGCGTGATGCGGGCGCGGAACCTGCTGTGGCGGCCGCCGTTCGTCATGTACTACCGCACCTTCCCGCTCGGCGGGGTGCGCGACGACCTCGTGGATGCCGGGTTCGAGGTGCGGCTGCGGCCCCTGGAGGAGTTCGGCCGCCGCCCCGACGGCAGCCCGCACTGGCGCCTGGTGGTGGCCAGGAAGGCGGAGGGAGCGGCCGGCCGC
>NZ_LIRJ01000400.1 GCF_001419745.1 Streptomyces silaceus
GTGAGGGGGAGGGGCGCCGGTGTTGATCCGGAGGTGGAGGGGGGCGTCTCCTCATCCGGGGCGTGAGATTGCGGCGCTTGCTCATCCGGGGCGGGAGAGGGCGACGCCTCTTGCCCGGTGGTGGACGGTTCGGTCCCGGCGGCGGATGGGGTGGCCTGTGTCCCGTCGTCCACGGGGGCAGCCTCCGTTTCGTCCGCTGCCTCCGCGGGTGCCGCCTCCGTCTCCTCCGCCAGCGGCGCTCGCAGCAGCACCGCCGCCCGGTGCAGGCACGCCGGTGCGAGCAGACACGTGCACGTCGCGTCGTCCGGCCTCGTGACGACGCCCCGCGTGGCGCCCAGGGTCACCGCCGTCTCGTCGTCGACACGGACCACCGCGCGGACCACGACGCCGTCGTCGTCCCGCGTGACGTCGACCGGCCAGGCCTCGGCCTTGGCCACCGCCCCGTCGACGCGTTTGCGCAGCCGGGCCGGCAGCGGATCGAGTGCGGTGGCCGCCACGTCGGCGGCCACCGGGGGCAGCGCGGGCGCAGTCGTCATCGGGTCGTCCCTCCCATGCGTTCGCCGACCCAACGGGCCAGCTCCAGCGGGCTGAGGGCCGCCACCGGCATACCCGCGGCCACCAGCCGCCCCGCCACACCGGCCGAGTAGCGCGGCCGTCCTTCGTCGTCGAGTGAGGCGCACCCCAGTACGTGACAGCCCGAGTCGACCAGCGCCCGCACCTCGGACAGCAGTGGTCCGACGCCGCCGCCCTCCTCGAAGTCGCTGACCAGCACCACCAGCGTGCGCGACGGCACGGTCACCAGGGACCGGGCGTGCCGCAGCCCGCGCGCGATGCTGGTGCCGCCGCCGACCCGCACCTCCAGGAGCAGGCCGAGCGGGTCGTCCACCTGGTCGGTGAGGTCGAGGACCTCCGTGGAGAAGGCCACGAAGTGCGTACTGAGCGCGGGCACCCCGGCGAGCACGGACGCGGTCAGCGCCGACCAGATCGTCGACGCCTCCATCGACCCCGACACGTCGACGACCAGCACGAGCCGCCAGTCCGCCGACGTGCGCGACCGCGTACGGAACACGGGCCGCTCCGGCAGCACCGTGACCGCCCCCGTCACCGGATCCCGGCGCGCCGTCGACAGGTTGGCGCGCAGCGTACGGGCGAGGTCCAGCGGACCGCCGGGCCGTGAGGTGGGCCGGGGGTGCGCGAGGCCGGTCACCGCCGGACGCATCCGGTCGGCCAGCGCCTCGGTCAGCTCCTTCACCAGCCGCGCCACCAGCGGGCGCAGCCGGGCGAGCTGGCTCTCGGGCATGCCGCCCGCGTACGACAGGACGGTGCGCAGCAGCTCCACGGAGGGCCGCGCCGTCGCCGGGTCCAGTTCCATGGCCGCGTCGATCCGCCCCGCGTCGGCCGCCGCCGCGAGCACCTCTTCGCGTACGCCGGGGCCGAACAGCGCGGCCAGCTCCTCCGACCAGCCGCGCACATCGGGGTACGGGGCCTCCGTACCGCCACCGCTGCCGCTGCCGCCGCGCGCGCCGGACTCGCCGCGGGAACCCTCCCCGCGTCCGCTCCCGTACAACTCGTCGAGTGCGACGGCGAGCCGCCCCGCCTGCCCGTCCAGCCCCCGCC
>NZ_LIRJ01000401.1 GCF_001419745.1 Streptomyces silaceus
CCCGCCTCCCGCCTCACGGCTCTCTGCTCACTGCTTCACCGAACGTGCCCCGCCTCACGACTCGTTGAGCAGCCACGTCAGCACGAGCATCGTCTCCAGGCGGTTCTCGGCGTTCGGCAGCGCCCCGTCCGTGAGGCGGGAGATCTGCCGTAATCGGTAGCGCACCGTCTGCTCGTGCACGAAGACGCGCCCGGCGGTGACGACGGCGTTGTCACCGCTGTCCAGATAGGCGAACAGCGTCTTGAGCAGGGGGTCGCGGCGGCGCCGGGGGAGCGCGAGCAGCGGCCCGAGCGCGCCCGGCGACGCCGCCTCCAGCAGGTCGCCCGACCGGGAGGCGGCGAGCACGGACAGATGGTCGGCGCACCGCAGCGGCGCCCGCGCGGGCAGCCGCCCCCGGCGCACCAGATCCACGCCGTGGCGCGCCCACCGCAGCGACGCGGCGCCCCGGCCGAGCGGAACGGACGGTCCGAGCGCCGCGCCCTGCGTCCGCAGCAACGGGAACGACCGCCGCGCACCCGGCGGTTCGTCGGCGGGCAGGACCAGATAGGCGAGGCTCGCGTGGTGGTGCGCCAGCACTTCGGCGGGCAGAATCGCGTTCCGCGTGTCCGTGCCTGGCGGCAGCGCAAGCACCGCGATCCGGTCGGGCAGCGGCCACGCCGCGTCCCCGGCCAGCTCGGCGAGCGGACGGCGCCCCACCGGAGGGTCCGCGACCAGCGCCTCGCGCAGCTGGTCCCGGTGCTCGGCGAGCTCCGCCGCCGGGCCGCCCCGCTCCAGCGCGTACCCGCGGGTGGCGGACGCCGCTGCGGTCTCCAGGACGGCGACGCTGGACTCGATGAGCGCGCCGAGCGTCACCCCGGGCCAGGCGAACCGGTAGGCGTCCTTGATCAGCCGTCGGCGGGCCACCTGCCCGGCCATGCCCAGGGCCTCGCGCAGCCCGTCGAGCGGACAGCCCCGCAGGGCGTGCTGGGCGCCGATGTCCTCGTACAACAAGGCCAGTTCATGGCGGGGGCGGGCGGCGTTTTCACGCCGGTCGCCCAGGCCCGCCATGAACTGGCCGACCGTACGGTCGACGACGCGGTGCACCGAGTAGCCGCGGGTGCGGTTGAACGCGTCGGTGTAGCGGGGCAGCCGCGCGGCGACCTCGGCCGTCATCTCCTCGACCGCGGCCGGACGTTGGAGTCCGAGCAGTCTGCGCAGCTCGTGCGGGTGCGGGGCGGGATCGTGGGGGTGCGCGAGTGCGGTGGTCATGGGCGTACTCCAGCGGCGACGAGCGGTCCGTGGGCCGGGGCGGGGCCCCGACCGCCCGCAAGCGTGCGGGTCACCGAGCGGTCCGCGCCAGATGTGGGGTGCGCCACGGTCAGGAGAATGTCACGCGGTTTACACTCCGCGTCCCGGGACTGACCTGCAACTGCTAGGAAAGAAGGACGGAGTTGACCGCAACCGACCTTCCTCTGTCGAGGTCGCCGTGGAAGGAGCTGCCCGCGGCGCTCGCCCCGGTGCTCCGTTCCCGGATCGAGGAGTCCACCACCGACATGGTGCAGGCCATCCGCCGGGAGATCCACGGCTACCGCCACCCGGCGGGATCCGCGGTCGGGCGCGACCTGACAGGGGCCGTACGCCTGGCCGCCACCCAGTTCGCCGAGCTCGTCGAGGACCCGGACGCCCCGCAGGGACACTACGCGCCCGGTTTCCGGCGGCTCGGCAGGCTGGAGTACCTCAGCGGACGCGGCCTGGACGACCTGCACGCCGCCTATCTCGTCGGGGCGCGCGCGGCCTGCCGGGGCTATGTGGCGGCGGCGCGCGACGCCGGCCTGCCCGGCGAGATCGCGGTGCCCCTGAGCGAGGCCGTGCTCACGCATGTGCACGCCCTCTCCAAGGAGTCGGCCAAGGGCTTCGAGGAGGCGCGGGCCCGCTCCGGCGACGAGGTGCAGCGCAACCGCCGTACGCTCGCGGGCCGCCTCGTCGAGCGGCGCCCCGACCCGGCGGGCGAGCCCCTCGACCACCTCGCGTGCCGCGCCGAGTGGCCGCTGCCGCCGACGCTCGCCTGCGTCGCCCTGCGCTCCCCGGCGGAGGCGTTCCCCGAGCTGCCGGGACTCGACGACGACGTCCTCACGATGACGCGCGGCGGTGAGCTGCACCTCGTCGTCCCCGGGCCCGCCGGCGACGACGACGGCGAGGCCCGCCTGACCAGGCTGCGCGCCGTCCTCCACGACCGCGGCGCGGTCATGGGGCCGGCCGTCCCGCCGGAGAGGGCCTGGGTCTCGCTGTACTGCGCGCGCCTGGCCCTGCACCGGCTGCCGGGCCCCACCGGCGCCGGGCCGCTCATGGCGGCGGACCACCTGAGCGAGCTGCATCTGCTGGGCGGCGCGCACATCGGCGAGCTGCTGGCCGAGCAGGTCCTCGCCCCGCTGCGCGCGCTGCCGGAGGGCAAGGCGGAACGTCTGGCGGACACCCTGGACGCCCTGCTCATGTCCGCGGGACGGACGGCTCCCGAGGTCGCGTCCGCGCTGGGCATCCATCCGCAGACGGCCCGCAACCGGCTGCGCCGTCTGACCTCGCTGTTCGGGAAGGACCTCACCGACCCGCGCTTCCGCCTGGAGGCGCTGATCGCGTTACGGACCCGGGCGTTACGGCAGGGCTGAACCCCCGCTCCCCGAGGTCTCGTTCAGGCCTCGGGGCCGGGAGCGGGGCCGGTCAGCCGGAGTCCGTTCTCCCAGATCTTGTTGAGCGTCGTCACGAGCCGCTCGTACGGAATGCGCTGGCCGAGCACGAACACCGTGTACGCCATGCGGCTCACCATCACGGACAGGGCGTGCGCGGTCACCAGCGGGTCCAGGTCCGTGTCGGCCTGGCCGTTCTCCTGGAGCGTGCGGATCAGCTTGGCGTTGCGCCGGGCGAAGGCGTTCCCGCGCTCGATGCGCAGCGCCATGAACTGCGGGTCGATCTGGGCGACCTGCTCGAACAGGGCCATCAGGCGGGCGTTCTTCTTGTACGCGCGCAGGTACTCGCGGTTCGAGGCGTCGATCAGCTCACGGGGATCGGTGATGCCCGTCCGCTCGCGCAGATGCGGGTGGAGCATCTCCTCCTGCACCTGCGCGACCAGTGCCTGGAAGATCTCTTCCTTGCTGTTGAAGTACGTGTAGAACGACCCGGAGGCGACATGGGCGGCCTTCGAGATGTCCGTGATGCGCGCGTCCAGATATCCGTCGCGCTCGAAGACCTCGCGGGCGGCGGCGATCAGGGCGTTGCGCGTCCGGACGCCGCGCGCGCTGCGGGGCGTGATCGGTTGCTTCTGGCCGCCGTCTGCGGCCGGGGCCTGGGCAGCCACTGCGATCCATTCACTGGAGTTCGGAACCTGGACGTCACCGGTGGCAGCGGATGCTATCAGCCGACCGAGGAGAGGAAATCGAGGAGCACGGCGTTGACTTCGTCGGGGCGCTGCTGCTGGACCCAGTGGCCCGCGCCGTCGAGGACGACGTGCCCGCGCAGGTCGGTGAGCGTCCGGTCGAGGTCCTTCGCCGGCATGAACTGCCCGACGGGGTCCTTGGACCCGGTCAGGTACAGCGAGGGCTGGGTGACGGGGCGGCCGGCCAGGTGCTCGGTGAGCGTCCAGTTGCGGTCCATGTTGCGGTAGTAGTTGAGGCCGCCGGTGAACCCGGTCCGCTCGAACGTGTCGACGTAGTAGGCGAGTTCCTCGTCGTTGAGCCACGGCGGCAGCGTCAACTGCTCGTCGGCGCGCTCGGGCCAGGAGGCGCAGTACATCTCCCGCGTGATGAGCGTCCTGCGGACGTCGCGGCTCAGGGCCGCCTCGGCGACACCCGGCTCCTGGAACCACACGATGTAGAAGTCGTCGCCGAGGCGCTTGCGCAGGATCGGCAGCGGCGGCGCGGGTGCCCGCGGCGTCACGGGAACGCTCATCCCGGCCACGGCCCGTACGCGCTCCGGGTGCGCCAGGGCCATCTGCCACACCACGGCGGAGCCCCAGTCGTGCCCGACGAAGACCGCGTCGTCCGCGCCCACCGCGTCGAGCACCCCGGCCAGGTCGCCGCAGAGGGACAGGACGTCGTACGCGTCGGCGTCGGCGGGCCGGGAGCTGCCGCCATAGCCGCGCATGTCGGGGACCAGGACGCGGTGTCCCGCCTCGGCGAGGGCGAAGAGCTGATGGCGCCAGGAGAAGGCCAGCTCGGGGAAGCCGTGGCAGAGCACCACCGGGGGCCTGCCCGGCCGTCCTTCGCCGTGGTCGAAGACCCTCAGCGTCACGCCGTCCGTCGTGACCTCACGCGTCGCGACGCGCTCCCAGTCGGCGATCCGGATGTGCTGCGCCATGTGCGCCTCCTCTGGTCCACGCGTGCCGGCGCGATGAACTCGCTCTGGTCCGGCCCGTGTTCAAGGTATTGAACTTGACGTTGGGTTCAAATATACAGGGTCGGCCGAAGCCATCCAGGGGTTTCCCCGCCTGGCGCCGCCCGCCGGGGCATGAGACACAGAACCGGACCGCAACCGATGGAGGACCCGTGTTCGACGTGACCGACAGGGCCGAGGAGTACCGGGCGAGGCTGCTCGCCTACATGGACGCGCACGTCTATCCCGCCGAGGCGGTGTACGAGGCACAGATGGCGGACTCCGGCGATCCGCACTTCCACCCGCCGGTCCTCGAGGAACTCAAGACCGAGGCGAAGAAGCAGGGCCTGTGGAACCTCTTCCACCCGCACCCCGAGTGGGGCCCCGGCCTGACCAACCTGGAGTACGCGCCGCTCGCCGAGATCATGGGCCGCAGCGCGCACCTCGCCCCCGAGGCCACCAACTGCAACGCCCCCGACACCGGGAACATGGAAGTGCTCACCCTCTTCGGCACCGACGAGCACAAGGAGCGGTGGCTGAAACCGCTGCTCGCCGGGGAGATCGCGTCGGCGTTCGCGATGACCGAGCCCGCCGTCGCCAGCTCCGACGCCCGCAACATCGAGCTGCGGATGGTGCGCGACGGCGACGACTACGTCCTCAACGGCCGCAAATGGTGGACCTCCAACGCCCTGCACAAGAACTGCCGGGTGCTCATCGTCATGGGCAAGACCGATCCCGACGGGCCGAGCCACCGCCAGCAGAGCATGATGGTCGTCCCGCTCGACACCCCCGGCGTCACGGTCGTGCGCGGCCTGCCCGTCTTCGGCTACCAGGACCGCGAGGGCCACGCGGAGGTCCTCTTCGAGGACGTACGCGTCCCGCGCACCGCCCTCCTCGCGGGCGAGGGCGACGGCTTCATGATCAGCCAGGCGCGGCTGGGACCCGGCCGCATCCACCACTGCATGCGCACCATCGGCATGGCCGAGCGCGCCCTGGACCTCCTGATCGACCGTGCCCAGTCCCGTACGACGTTCGGTGCACCGCTGTCGGACCGGTCCAACATCCAGGACTGGATCGCCGAATCCCGCATCGAGATCGACATGGCCCGCCTGCTGACCCTCAAGGCGGCGCACCTGATGGACACCGTCGGCAACAAGGAGGCCCGCACGGAGATCGCCGCGATCAAGGTCGCCGCGCCCGAGGCCGCCCTCAAGGTCATCGACCGCGCCATCCAGGTGCACGGCGGCGCGGGCGTCAGCGACGACTTCCCGCTGGCTTCCATGTACGCCCATCTGCGCACCCTGCGCCTGGCCGACGGGCCCGACGAGGTGCACAAGCGGACCATCGCGCTGCGCGAGCTGCGCCGTCGCGAGACCGAGCGGAGCGCCCGATGAGCGGCGCCCTGGACGGCAAGGTCGCCGTCGTCACGGGCGCGTCCCGGGGCATCGGCCTCGCGGCGGCCGCGGCCCTGCGCGACCGCGGCGCACAGGTCGTGATCACCTCACGCAGCGAGGAACGCGCCAAGGAAGCGGCCGCCCAACTGGGCTCCGGGGTGGCCGGCTTCGGCGCCCACGCCACCGACGAGACCGCCGCCCGCGCCTGCGTCGACCACGTCGTCGCGACGTACGGCAGCCTCGACATCCTGGTCAACAACGCCGGTACGAACCCCGCCTACGGCCCGGTGATCGACCAGGACCACGGGCGCTTCGCCAAGACGATGGACGTCAATCTGTGGGCGCCGATCCTGTGGACGTCGCTGGCGGTGAAGGCATGGATGGGCGAACACGGCGGAGCCATCGTCAACACGGCCTCGATCGGCGGTCTTTCGGTGGCCCAGGACGTCGGCATCTACCACGTCTCCAAGGCCGCGCTGATCCACCTGACCAAGCAACTCGCCCTGGAACTGGCCCCCGAGGTCCGCGTCAACGCCATCGCCCCCGGCGTCGTCCGCACCAGGCTCGCGGAGGCGCTCTGGCAGGAGAACGAGAAGCAGGTGTCCGCCGCCACCCCGCTGGGCCGCATCGGCGAACCGGAGGACCTGGCGGAGGCGGTGGCGTTCCTGGCGGGCGACGGCGCCCGCTGGATCACGGGCGAGACGCTGGTCGTGGACGGGGGGCAGTTGCTGGGGTCGGGGCCGTTGTGAGGGGGCGGAAGGGTCCGGTCAGGGGCCCGGAACCCCCAGCGGTGCGGCGCACGCGCCCCGTCACATGTTCCTCGCCCCCTCCCTGATCGCGTCCCGAATCCGGTTGTACGTCCCGCACCGGCAGATGTTGCGGATCTCGTCGAGGTCGGCGTCCGTGATCTCGCGGCCCTCGGACGCGGCCTGGCGGACCTTGGCCACCGCCGTCATGATCTGGCCGGGCTGGCAGTAGCCGCACTGGGCCACGTCCAGGTCGAGCCAGGCCTCCTGCATGGGGTGGAGATCCTTGCCGACCGTGGCGGGCAGTCCCTCGATCGTGGTGATCTCGTCGTCCGGCGCGATCCTGGAGACGGGGACGGAGCAGGGGTTGAACGCCTTGCCGTTGATGTGCGAGGTGCAGGCCTGGCAGACGCCGAGGCCGCAGCCGTACTTGGGGCCCGTGACGCCCAGGAGGTCCCGCAGGACCCACAGGAGGCGTACGTCGTCGTCGGCCTCGACGGTGATCTGCTCGCCGTTGAGGTGGAAGGTGTGGCGTGCCATGGAGGGTTCGGCTCCTCAGAAGGCGCGGTCGAGACCGTCGGTGGGGGACTGGGGCGTGGAGGGCTCGCGGGGGAGCGGGTCGAAGCTCAGCGTCCCGTGGTTGATCGGGAAGCTCGTCGGGAAGGTGTCCGTCGCGCGCGCGTACGCGCAGGCGATCGCGGCGAACGACGGCGCGACGCCCAGTTCACCCGCCCCGGCGGGCTTGTCGCTGTCGCTCGGCATGACGACGACGCGCAGTTCGAGGGGCGTGTTCCACTGCCTCGTATAGAAGTAGTTGTCCCAGCTGCCCTCCAGCGGGAGGCCGTCCTCGATGTGCAGGCTGGAGGTCAGGGCCATCGCGAGCGCGTCGTTGAAGCCGCCCATCATCTGGGCCTCCAGGCCGCGGGGGTTGATGGCGAAGCCCGCGTCGACGACGATCAGCGCCTTGGTGACGCGCGGTCCCGTCACCGCGTCGCGGATCTTCCGGTTGACCGTCTCGGGCCGGCAGTCGATCTCGACGAGCGTGGCCACCGCGCCCCGGTACTCCGCGTGCAGGCCGATGCCCTGCGCCATCCCCGCGGGCAGCTTCTTTCCCCACGCGCCTTCCTCGACCGCCCTGTCCAGGACGGCGCGCAGCCGCTTGTCCTTGAGGAAGGAGCGGCGGAACGCGACGGGGTCCTTGCCCATCTTCTCGGCGAGTCGGTCCACCACCAGCTCTCGGGCGCACGCCACGTTCGGGGAGTAGATGTTGCGCATGCTGCCCGTGTTGAACTTCAGCGGCACCTCGTTGAGCAGTTGCGTGGTGACACCGAAGTCGTACGGCGTGGACTGCGTCAGCTGGAAGATCGTCTCGGCGAACGTCAGATTGCCCGCGACCGGCAGCTTCGCCGCCGCCGACGTGATCATCTCGCCGAGCCCGTGGCCGAAGTCGGTCTGCGAGCCGGTGTGCCGCTGCTCGTAGCTGAGGACGTTGCCGAGCCCGTACGTGGCGCGGATCCGTGAGACGCACATCGGGTGCGTGCGCCCCTGGCGGAAGTTGTCCGTGCGGGACCAGGACAGCTTGACCGGCTTGCCCATCTTCTGCGAGATCTCCGCGGCCTCGGCCGCCACGTCGTGGAAGAGGTGCCGGCCGAAGGACCCGCCGCCCTCCACCACGTGCACGGTGACCTCCTTCTGGGGCAGCCCCAGACGCGCGGCGATGTCCTGCTGCGCGACGATCGGCACCTTGAGGCTCGACCAGATCTCGGCGCGATCGGCCCGTACGTCGGCGATCGCGTTGTCCGGCTCCAGCGGGCTGTTGCTGGCGAACGCGAAGGTGAACTCGGCGTCGAGTTTCTTGGTGAGCAGGGGCGGCACGATCATGGGCAGCGCGGCGGCCTTGATCCTGCGCAGGACGGTGTCGTCGGACTCGCCGTCCACGGTGCCCCGTCCCCAGGTCACCTCCAGCGCCCGCAGCGCGTCGATGCACTGGCCGAACGTCTCGCCGCGCACGGCCACCCCGTGCGTGATCGTCGCGACGTCCGTGATGCCGGGCATCTTCAGGACCGTGTCGGCGTTGTGGACGGCCTGCACCGTGCCGTTGATCGTCGGCGGCCTGCGCACCATCGTCGGCTTGGCGTCGGGCACGTCGTGGTCCATGCCGAACTTCTTGCGGCCGGTGACGATCTCCAGGGCGTCCACGCGGTTGCGGGGCGTGCCGAGGACCGTGAAGTCGGCGCGGGACTTGAGGGTGGCCGTGGCCGCGCGGACGCTCGTGCTCGCGGCCCGCTCGGCGAGGGAGCCGTACGTCGCGCTGCGCGCCGACCCGTGCTTGATCACACCGTCCCGGACGGTCAGTTCGGATGCCGCGACGCCCCACTGGTCCGCCGCCGTCGCGACGAGCCGGTGCCGGGCGACGGCGGCCGCGGTGCGCACCGGCAGATACATGCTGCGCATCGAGTTGGAGCCGCCGGTGAACTGGTTCATCAGCAACTCGGGCCGCGCGTCGGCCAGATCGACCCGTACCTTGTCCAGGGGCAGGTCCATCTCCTCGGCGATCATCATGGCGACGGCCGTCGTCATGCCCTGGCCCACCTCGGCGCGCGGCACCGCGAAAGACGCGGTGCCGTCGGTGTGCACCCGCACCGTGATCAGCCCCGAGGTCGGCGCCGCCGCCAGGTTCTGCAGATCGCCGAGGTCGAAGAGGTTCTCGGGCTGCGGCGGAGACGGCACGGCCGCCTCGGCCCGCGGCCCGGCGACCGCGTCGGTGCCGAAGCGGACGCCGACGGCGAGGGTCGGCGCGGCGAGCAGATACGCGAGCACTCTGCGCCGCCCGGGTCCTTCGTGGGCCGTGCTCGGCTCCTCCGGCGGACGGCTGGGTTCTGCCATGGGGGTCCTTTCCCGTGCCGGATGCTCGCGTACTGATCATTCGCGTACCGAGCATCCGCATCCCGAACTGGGGAGACCAGTGTGGCGTGTTGAGGTTCCCGGGACAGCCCCGGGGCCGAGAGACGTCCATGTCAGACCGGCAGTCGCCGCCCGAGCCGCGCCAGCGGGGACAGGGCCATGCACAGCGGCGACAGCGCCAGACCGGCCGCCGCGACGAACAGTCCCGCGCGGAGCCCCAGCGCCTCGGCCAGGACGCCGCCGAGCAGCGAACCGAGCGGGGTGAGCCCCATGCCGACGAAGTTGATCGTCGCCACGACCCGGCCCTGCACATGGACGGGCGTGAGGGCCTGCCGCACGGCCATGACGGTCACGTCGACCAGCTGACTGAAGACGCCGAACACGAAGTTGAGGCCCATGAGCAGACAGACCGTCACGGCGCCGGACCCGCGCAGGGCAGGGACACACAACAGCACGCCGTCGGCGAGGACCGCCGCGCCCACCAGCACCTTGCCGTACCCGAGCTTCCCCGGAAGCCGCGCGGCGAGCAGCGACCCCACGACCGCCCCCGGCCCCGTCGCCGCGAGCGCGAGCCCCACCGCCGCCCCCGAAAGGCACAGCTCGCGCGGCAGAAAGAGCAGATACACCGTCATGACGGCCGCGAAGGAGAACTGGAAGGCGGCGGAGGCGAGCCCCACCGCCCGCAGCGCGGGGTGGCCGGCGACGAGGCGCAGTCCCTCCAGGATCTGCCGACCCAGGCCCGCCGCCCGCTCCGGGGCGGCGGGGAGCGGTTCCGGTCGGCGGATGCGCCCGATCGACAGGGCGGACAGCGCGAAGAAGAGGGCGCTCGCCAGCGCGGCGACCGGCGCAGAGAGCAGCGACACCAGCGCGCCGCCGAGTGCGGGCCCGCCGGTCTGCGCGGCGGACCTGCTGCCCTCCAGCGCGCTGTTCCCCCGCGCCAACTGGTCGCGCTCCACGAGCCGTACGAGACAGGCCTGATACGCCACGTCGAAGTACACGCCGAGCACGCCGACCAGGAAGGCGACGCCGAAGAGCACCGGGAGACCGAGCACGTCCAGCAGGGACGCGAGGGCGACGCCCGCCAGCGCCAGCACGCGCCCGAGGTCGGCGAGGACCAGCACGTCACGGGTACGTCTGCGGTCCACCCACGCGCCGGCGAACAGGGAGAACAGCAGGATCGGGGCCTGTTCCAGCGCCCGCAGCGCCCCGAGCAGACCGGTGGAGGCATCGAGAGCGAGGACGGCGATGAGCGGCAGGACGACCTGACCGGCCTGCGCCCCGAACTGGGAGGCGGTCTGGCCCGCCCAGAGCAGACGGACGTCACGGTCGCCGAGCACGGTGCCACGGAAGAAGGACGAGGCGCGCGGGAGGGGTGAGGAACGGAGGAAGGACGAGGCACGGCGCAAGGCCGAGACACGTGGAAAGGACGGCACAGCAACCCCTGGAGAAGGAGCCGGGAAAGCGGAGGAAGGCTCGCTGTGCCGCGTCCAAGGGCAGCACGCGATGACGGGGCGATCGACCTACGACGTCAGCGCGTGCTCGTGCGACCGGGCATGTCCCGCTCCCTGAGGGGTGATGAGGTCCCGGCAGGCTACCCGGGCGGTGCCGTCAGCGTCTCGGACTTTCCCGACCGGCGCAGCGCCCGCGCGACGAAGCCCGTCGCCTTGAGCTCCTCGACGAGCTCGCGCAGGAAGGCCACGGTCTCGGGCGCGCGGTCTTTGGTCGTGCCCACCGCCTGCCGGATCTGCATGAACCGGTCCTCGACCAGCCGGAGACCGGGGTGCGCGGCGACGTACTCCGTCAGCGGCTGCCGGATGCCCGCCGCGACGTCGAGGCCCTCGGCGCGGAACACCTCGACCCCCTCGTCGCCCCGCACGACGCTCGCGTGCCGCAGGGTGCGGGTGAGGAACAGGTCGTACGCCGAGCCGCGCTTCACGCCGATCCGCACGCCCTCGCGGTCCACGTCGGCGGACGAGGCGAACGGCGCGTCCCGCGGCACGGCGTACACGCCTTCGATCACCACGTACGGCGCGGTGAAGGCGACCTCGGCCTCGCGGGCCGGTTCGACGGCGAGGAAGCAGAGATCGGCGCGGCCGGACGCCATCGCCTCGTACGACGAGCGCGCCGCGTCGAAGCAGACGAACTCGACGGGGACGCCGAGCCGCGCGCCCACCTCGCGCGCGATGTCGACCGTGATGCCGGCGGGCGCCGTCGGCGTGCCCTGGGCCAGGACCGGGTTGCCGAGGTTGATGGAGGCCCGCAGCACGCCGGTTGGCGCCAGGTCCCGGACGACGGCCGTGCTCGCGATCTTCATGGGGCGGAGTGTAGGGCACGCTCCGAAGGCACCCCCTGGCGGAGACCTTCGGCGGAGACCTCCGGCGGAGCCCCTGAGCAAGGCCCGCCTCCCGCCCGCCCGTCGGGAGCCCACGCCGCCCGGCGCCGTTCACGCTGCGCTCCCCGGCGCCGTTCACGCTGCGCTCCCCGCCGCAGCTCACGCTGCGCTCCCCGCCGACTACCGCTCGGTTTCCGTACGTCAGTACGTCCCCGAGTGTTCGCCTGGCGGTCACCCGCCGTCGCCGTCGATCCGCGATCATCTGAGGCCTGCCAGTGAGAACCTCCGCGATCCGTTCGCGGTACCCCGAGGGGACGAACGTGCCACGCCCACGTCCAGGACGTATGTACCGACGCGGGCGTGTGCTCGCGGTCTCCGTGACGGCCCTGCTGTCCCTGTCGCTCGCGGGGTGCGGGCTGGTGGGCCTCGGGGAGGACGACGGGGAGGGCGACGACCGGGCCGCGGCGGAGCCCGCCGCCCTCGCCGGGATCGACTGCGCGACCTCGGGCAAGGTGCAGGGGACCGGATCCAGCGCCCAGCAGAACGCGATGAAGTACTGGATCAAGCGGTACCAGAGCGCCTGCCCGAACGTGCGGATCGCCTACAACCCCGTCGGATCCGGGGCCGGTGCCGCGCAGTTCCTGCGGGGCGCGACCGCGTTCGGCGGCTCCGACGGCGCGCTGAAGCCCGCGGAGGTCGTTCGGTCGAAGGACGTCTGTCGCGGCGGGCGGGCGATAGACCTGCCCATGGTGGGCGGCCCCATCGCGATCGGCTACGACCTGCCCGGCGTGGACGACCTGGTCCTCGACGCCCCGACCCTCGCCAAGATCTTCGACCGCCGCATCACGTCCTGGGACGCCCCGGAGATCCAGCGGCTCAACCCCGGCGCCGAGCTGCCGTCCCTGCCGATCCGGCCCGTGCACCGGTCGGACGACTCGGGCACCACGCAGAACTTCCAGGCCTATCTCGCGGGCGCGGCCCCCGAGGCCTGGCCCCACCCGGTCGGCAAGGCCTGGCAGGGCGGGGGAGGAGCATCCGCGAGCGGATCCAGCGGCGTCGCCACGGAGGTGACCTCGGGCTTCGGCGCGATCGGCTACTTCGAGCTGTCCTTCGCGCGGGCCCGCGACATCAAGACCGTCAGTGTCGACACGGGCGCGCCCGCCCCCGTCGAGCCCACGCCCACCACGGCGTCGGCCGGCATCGCCGAGGCCGAAGTGGCGGGCAAGGGCAAGGACCTGACGCTGAAGTTCCGCTACGGCGCCTCGACCCCGGGCGCGTACCCGATCGTCCAGGTCACCTACGAGATCGTCTGCGACCGGGGCAACCAGAGGGAGACCCTGCCCGCGCTCAAGTCGTTCCTGAGCTACACCGCGAGCAAACAGGGGCAGAAGAACCTGTCCCGGCTGCACTACGCGCCGCTGCCGGAGTCCGTCGCCGGTCAGGTGCGGGACGTGGTGCGCACGCTCTCCTGAGGGGGACTGCCGCACCGTGCTGCCGAAGCCGTCCCTGCGGGCACCGTCCCCGCCGGGGCGAGCGTCACCGTCACCTACTCCGTGACCGTCGGCACGCCCCCGGCCGGCGACCGGCTGCTGCGCAACCTCGTCACCAGCCCCGACAACACCAACTGCCCGCTGCCGATGTCCGACAGGGCCCGGCGCGCGGTCATCGACCCCCGCTGCACGACCGCCACCCCGATCCAGTCCCTGGCCCTGCGCAAGACCGCGTCGCCGAACGGCACGGTCAAGCCCGGCGGCACGGTCACCTACAAGGTGACCGTCACCAACACCGGCACCGCCGTCCTGGACCCGGCCACCTTCACCGACGACCTCTACGGAGTCCTCGACGACGCCACGTACAACGGCGACGCCACCGCCGACCGGGGCACCGTCCCGCACCGGCGTGACGCTGAACTGGACCGGCCGCCTCGGCGCCGGACAGCGCGCGACCGTCACCTACTCCGTGACGGTCACGAAGCGCGGCGCCAAGAAGGGCGGCGACAAGAAGCTCCGCAACGCCGTCACCACCTCGACCCGCGGCGGCAACTGCGTCACCGGCACCGAGCCCGGCTGCACCACGACCACCGAGGTCACCTCGCCCGTCCTGTCGCCCACCGGCAACGACACCGCCTGGTGGGCCTCGGGCCTCGCGGCGCTCCTCGCCCTGACCGGCGGCCTGATGGTCGGCCTGGCCCGCCGCCACCGGCGCTGACCCGACGAAAGGCCCTGAGCCCCGCCGGATCGACGACGATCCGGCGGGGCTCTCGCGTGGCCGCCGCGGTGACCCGGGCCGCCCCCGTGATCGGTCCGGGTGCGAGACTGCCCGCATGTTCACGCAGATCATGGCGGCGGCGGGGGTACTCGCCCTGCTCACGGTGGTGCCGGGGCCCGACATGGCCGTGGTGACGAAACGGGCCGTCGGCGCGGGCTGGCGCGACGGGTTGCGCACGGTCGGCGGGATCACCGCCGGGCTGCTGGTCTGGGGTGTGCTGACCGTGGTGGGCCTGGCCGCCGTGCTGGCCGCGTCGGCCACCGCCTACACGGCGGTGAAGCTGCTCGGCGCGGCCTATCTGGTCTTCCTCGGCGTCCAGGCGCTGGTGAACAGCCGCAAGGGCGGGCAGCCGGCCGAAGCGGCCGCTCCGGCGGGCGTCACGGGCAGTCCCTGGCGGACCGGGTTCGTCGGCAACGTGCTCAACCCGAAGATCGCCGTCTTCTACACCGGCCTGCTCCCCACCCTCGCGCCGCGTGAGCTGCCCTCGCACCTCGGCATGGCGCTGCTCGTCCTCCTGCACGCGGCCCTCACCCTGATCTGGCTGGGCGGCTATGTGATGGTGCTGGCCAAGGCCCGTGCCTTCTTCGAGCGGCCGGCCGTGCGCCGGGCGCTCGACCGGGTCACCGGAACCGTCCTGATCGGCTTCGGCCTGAAGGTGGCGACGGCCGACGGCTGAGCGGGCGCGGCGGGGCCGCTCACTCCTCGCCCCAGGTGACGGGCAGTTCGTGCACCCCGTAGATGTTCATGCCCGTACGCAGCGGTACGTCCTCGGGGGCGACGGCGAGCCGCAGGGCCGGGAAGCGGGTGAGCAGCGCGGGGAAGGCGACCCGCATCTCGACGCGCGCCAGCTGCTGGCCCAGGCACTGGTGCACGCCGTGGCCGAAGCCCAGATGGCCGGTGGCCTTGCGGCGCACGTCGAGCACGTCGGGGTCCGGGAACTTCGCCGGGTCGCGGTTGGCGGCCTCCATCGAGACGGCGACGCTCTCGCCCGCCCTGATGAGGTGGCCCTCCACTTCGACGTCCTCCAGCGCGGCGCGGACGCCGGTCTGGGCGATGGTCGCGTACCGCATGAGCTCCTCGACGGCACCGTCGGCGAGGTCCGGTTCGGCGCGTAGGGCGGCGAACTGGTCCGGGTTCCGCAGGAGCGCGAAGGTGCCGAGCGCGATCATGTTGGTGGTGGTGTCGAGCCCGGCGCCGAGCAGGAAGCCGCCGACTCCGGTGAGTTCGTCGTCGGTGAGGTCGGTCCCGGTCAGGTCGCCGAGCAGGTCGTCGGTGGGAGCGGCACGCTTGTCGTGGACCAGCTTCGCCATGAACTCCTGGATCGCGCCCATGGCGGCGATCCGCTCCTCCTCGGTGGAGTTCAGCTTCATGACGGTCGCGGTGTGCCGCTGGAACTCGTCCTGCTCGGCGTAGGGCACGCCGAGGAGTTCGCAGATCATCAGCGCCGGTATGGGCCGCGCGTACGCCTCCACCAGGTCGAGGACGGGACCGCGCCGCTCCATGGCGTCCAGGTGGTCGGCGGTGATCTGCTCGACGCGCTCGGTCAGCAGCCGCATGCGGCGCACCGTGAACTTGCCGGTGAGCAGCCGCCGTAAGCGCGTGTGCTCGGGGGCGTCGATGCCGGTCATGTCGCCGAGGGGAGCCGGCGGCAGGGGGCCGGTGAGTCCTGTCTCCATCGGCAGGTGCTGGAGTTCGTAGCGCGAGGAGAAGCGGGGGTCGCCGAGGACCGCACGGACCGCCGCGTGTCCGGTGGCCAGCCACCCCAGGTGTCCGTCGGGGAACCGCAGCCGGGTGAGCGGCTGTTGCTCGCGGACGCGCCCCAGTTCGGTGGGCGGGGAGAAGGGGCATCCCGAGGGCCGCTCGATCGGCAGGCGGTCCAGGGGTTCGGTCGTCGCGTCGTGCTGCATGGGTGGAGTCCCTCCGGTGCGGAAGTGCCGTGATGCCAGCTTGGCACACAAGTGGCGCTACTGCGAGCCAAGTTGGCTCTATGTGGCGTCAAAGTGTCGCCGGAGTGGCGCTGTTGGCGCCACGGTGCCGGAGAGGGCTGGTCGGGAAGGGGGCGAGGAGGGCTGGAGGCAGGCCGAAAACAATCGGTGCCGGGGGAGTGGCTCACGTAGTCCGATCGGGTGCGACTGAGTACCCGTACTCATGAACCTGCCTCGCGTCCGTCGCAGGCTGGTGGGACAGACGAGACGAGGGAGTCAATGGTGCGCAAGACCGGTCGAGTTCGCGTGGTGCCGACCAACGGCGGTGGGCGCCGGACGAGGGGAATGCTGGGGCTCGCACTCGCGGGCGCGGTCGTCGCGGGGCTGACCACCGGCTGTTCGATGGCGGACGCCACCTGCGGCGGCGAGGAGTACCCGGTCCTCGCGGTCGGCAGCAGCGGCAGCGCGTGCGTGCCCAAGGGGGAGGAGCCCCCGAAGGGGTACACCCGCTATCCGGAGGGGAAGGTCCCCGAGCACGTCGGGGACAAGTGGGACGAGTACTGGAACACCCGCACGGTCGACAAGGACGGCAGGATCGTCAGGCTGAAGGACGTCGAGTGAGGGCGTAGAGGGCCGAGGAGACGGCGACGCCGACGGGCAGCGCCAGGTCCACTCCGCCCAGGGCGCGCGCGACCGGGCCGGTGTACAGGGTGTTCACGCACAGCGCCGCCGCCGTCGTGCCGGCGGTCAGGGCGAGGGCGCCGGGCCAGTTGACGCCCGCCGTGTACCAGTACCGGCTGCCGGGGGACTCGTCCGTCAGGGCCGGGCCGTCGTAGCGGTTGCGGCGCAGCAGGATGTCCGTCGCGTACACGGCCGTGCTCGGTCCGAGCAGGACGACGGTCAGCTGGAGCACGTTGCTGACGGTGTCGAGGAAGTCGGAGACGAGCAGCGCGTACAGGGTCAGGGCCACGGCGAGCGCGCCGTCGACGAGCACGCTCAGCGAGCGGCGGATACGCACGCCCACGGCTTGGAGTGCCAGGCCCGAGCTGTACGCGGTCATGGCGTTGAGGGAGATCGTGCCGAGCACCAGCGCGAGCAGGAAGGCGGGCGTGAACCAGCCCGGCAGGATCCCTTCGAGGGCGGTCTGCGGGTCGGTCATGTCGAGCGCGGTCGCCGCGAAGGCGCCCAGGGAGCAGACGGCGATGCTGGGCAGGAATCCGCCGAGCGCCGTCCAGCCCACGATCGCCTTCGCCGGGGTCGCCCTCGGCAGGTAGCGCGAGAAGTCGGCGCTGTTGGTGTACGAGAGCGGGCCGGAGGCGATGAGCGTGATGCCGCCCGCGAGAGCCGCCCACAAGGCGCCGCCCTTCAGCGGCTCGGCGGGCGTGTAGCCGAAGTCCGTGCGGCCGATGACGTAGAACGCCACGACGGCGAACGCCAGGGTGAGGGCCACCGTGATCGGCAGGTAGAGCCTCAGGATCGTGGCGTGGCCGTAGACGCTGATGGCCAGGGTGAGCGCCGCGATGACGACCACGACGGCGGTCTTGACGCCGGTGGTGAGCGGGATCCCGGCCCGGTCGGCCAGGGAGAAGGCGGCGAGCGCGGCGGCGGCGAGATTGAGCGCGATGTAGCAGATGCAGATCGCCCAGCCGGTGATCGCGATGTTCACGCGGTTGCCGCGCACGCCGTACATCGCCCGCATGATCACCTCGCTCGGCGTCCCGGAGGCGGGGCCCGAGACGGCGAGCAGTCCCACCGGCACCCAGAACAGATTGCCCACGACGATCACGGCGAGCGCCTGCCACAGGGTGAGGCCCATGAGGATCAGGGCGCCGCCGACGACCAGGCTCAGATAGTTGACGTTCGCCGCGGCCCACACGGCGAACAGCTCCCGGGGCCTGCCATGGCGTTCCCGCTCGGGAATGTGGTCGATCCCGTGCGCCTCGATGCGGCCCGCCGGGTCAGAGAGCGGCGGGGCCGCGTCCAGGGGCGGAGGCGCCGCGTGCGCGCCGTCCCTGCCTGGACACGGATCGGGGATCGTGGACGCCATGGAGCCCTCCGGGGGTGCGTGCCGTGCTCACCTGCTTGCTTATTGGTCGCACACTCAATAACGTTGCGGGCATGTCGTCAAGCGTTGAGCGCAAGCGAATTCGGAAATCTCCGGCCGCCCGACGTGCGGAAATCGTCGCCGCGGCCGCCGCCGTCGCCCTGTCCGAGGGCCTGGAGTGCATCACCCTGCGGCGGATTGCCGAGGAACTGGACGTGCGGCCGGGACTGATCAGCCACTACTTCCCCTCCGCCGAGGACCTCGTCGCGGAGGCGTTCGGCAGCGCCGCGAGCGCCGAACTGGACGGCCTCCTGCCGGCCGAGCGGACCGACGGAACCCCGGTCCAGTACCTCGCGCGGTTCTTCGCGCGCGCGACGGGCGAGGCGTACGACGACATCAGCCGGCTCTGGATCAACGCCCGGCACCTGAGCCGCTACCGGCCCGTCCTGCGCGACCGCGTCGCCGAGCAGGAGGCCGCCTGGCGCGGGCGCCTCGCCGACCTCATCCGCGAGGGCGTCGAGCGCGACGAATTCCGCACCGACGACACGTATGTGACGACCATTCAGATCCTGGTCGTGCTCGACGGCCTCGGCGCCCACGCCAACACCGACACGAGCGACCGCCCCGCGGCGGTCACCCGGCTGGCGCTCACCACGGCCGAGCGCGAACTCGGCCTTGCCCACGGCGCGTTGACCGCCGACCCCGACTCTCCTGTCGCGCCCTGACCGCAACCCCCTGTACCGAGGAGCCTCCTGGTGTCCACCCCGCTCGTCCTGCTCTCCGCCCGCCTGCTCGACCCGGTCACCGGCGAGGTGCTGCCCCACTCCGCGCTCGCCGTGTCCGACGGGCGGATCTCCGCGCTGGGTGACGACCGCGACGTACGCGCGCTCGCGGACTCCTCGACCACGGTGATCGACCTGAAGGGCGCCGTCGTCACGCCCGGACTGGTCGACGGACACCTCCACCCCGTCTCCGGCGCCGAACTCACCCAGGGGCTCGACCTGTCGGGCTGCGCCGACCTGGCCGCGGTGCGCGAGGCGCTGGCCCGCGAGGTACGGACCCTCGCCCCCGGGGCCTGGCTGCAGGGCTGGGGACTCGACCCGAACGTCTTCGGGGACCGGCCCGTGGCGACCGACGCGCTCGGCCCCGTGCTCGACGGCGTACCCGCCCTCCTCCAGCTCTTCGACGCCCACTCCATGCTCGCCAGCCCCCGCGCGCTCGAACTCGCCGGAGTCGACGGGCCCCGCACCTTCGCCCAGGCCGCCGAGATCGTGTGCGACGACGCGGGCCGGCCCACCGGACTGCTCCTGGAGGACGCCGCCTGCGAACTCGTCGAGCGCGCCGCCCCGCAGCCCACCCGCGTCGAGCGCCGCGCCCGCCTCGCCGGCGCCCTGCGCGCCATGGCCGCCGCCGGACTCACCGGTGGCCACGCCATGGACGCCAACGGCGAAAGCCTGGCGCTGTACGCCGAGTTGGACGAGGCCGGAGAGCTGCCGGTACGGCTGCGCGTCGCGCCGTGGTGCCAGCCCGGCACCGACGGCGACGCGCTGCGCGCCCTCGTCGGCCAGCAGGGCACCGGCGGCGCGCTGTGGCACACCAGGGGCGTCAAGCTCTTCATGGACGGCACCATCGACAACGGCACCGCCTGGCTCGAACACCCCGACTGCCACGGCGAGTCCACGCACGCCTTCTGGCCCGACCCGGCCGCGTACACCGACGTCATCGGCGCGCTCCACCGGGCGGGCGTGCCCACCGCCACCCATGCCATCGGCGACGCGGCGGTGCGGCACGCACTCGACGCGGTCGAGAAGGCGCAGGCCGCGGGCGGCCGCGGCGTACGGCACCGGATCGAGCACATCGA
>NZ_LIRJ01000402.1 GCF_001419745.1 Streptomyces silaceus
GCGGCTCGCCAGTCCGGCCGAGCGGCTCGCCAGTCCGGCCGAGAGGAGTGCGGCGAGGGGGCGAAAGGGGTGCGGGCCTGCGCGGGTTGCCGCGCGGGTCTCTGTGCTCGGTGCGCTTCTTGTGCTGCGTGTGGTGTCTGTCGTGCCTGTGGTTTTCTTGGTGCCTGTGGTGCCTGTGGTGCCTGTGGTGCCCGTGCTGCCTGGGTGGGGCGTTGGGCGGCTTCCTTTGTGGGGGCCTGGGCGGCTCTGGCTCCCTTTGAGGGCGCCGGAGCGCTTTCCCTTGTGGCCCCCTGTGTGTACCCCTGTGACCGGCATCGTCGACCTCCCGACCGGCGCACGGGAGGACAGCTCTGTCCCCCGTGTGCCCTATGGGGGAGTCGGGGGCGAGTGGTCGGCTGTGCGGCGGGGGTCGGTCCGGTTCCGTCGGTCGGACGGTCCGGGGCCGTCGGACGGTGTTCCTTGCCGCCTGCCTGACCAGGTGGTGCCCGTGCCCCCGTTGCTTCGCCGATGCACCGCACCACCACGCCGTGCGGCTGCCGGCGTGGTGGTCCGGCGATCTCGTCGCGGCTCCCCTCGCGCCTGGTCCGGATGCGGAGCGTGAGCCCCTGGGCAACGGATGGGCGCGCAGCGAACGTGTCCCAACGTGTGATTTCCCCCTCGCTCTCCACCGCGAAACTGCCGCTTGCGCGATGCTGTAGATAACGTTCGTTCACTTCCCCGGCCGGTGTGGTGCGGGGTATCTGTGCCGGGACAGAGTGGTGTCGGTACGGATATCGGTACATGGAGGCAGTGATGGGTGTGGCAGCCGGGCCGATCCGCGTGGTGGTCGCCAAGCCGGGGCTCGACGGGCACGATCGCGGGGCCAAGGTGATCGCGCGGGCGCTGCGTGACGCCGGTATGGAGGTCATCTACACCGGGCTGCACCAGACGCCCGAGCAGGTGGTGGACACCGCGATCCAGGAGGACGCCGACGCGATCGGTCTGTCCATCCTTTCCGGGGCGCACAACACGTTGTTCGCGCGGGTGCTCGAGCTTCTGAAGGAGCGGGACGCGGAGGACATCAAGGTGTTCGGCGGCGGCATCATTCCGGAGGCGGACATCGCGCCGCTGAAGGAGAAGGGTGTAGCGGAGATCTTCACTCCTGGGGCCACTACCGCGTCGATCGTGGAGTGGGTCCGGGGGAATGTGCGGCAGGCGGTCTAGCCCTCTCTTTCTCTGGCGTCTGCGCCTTGGGCTGGGGTCTGCGCCTTCGGTTCGTCGGTGGGGCGGGGCCGCGGGGGTATGTGCGTACTCGCCATCCCTTGCGTCCCGCCTCAAGTCCAAAGACGCCAGAGGTCGCTCGGCGCTCCGTGCGCACATACCCCCACGTCCCCTCAGGAGCACGTGCGGGCGCGCCCCGGTGGGGGCCGTGCCCCCCGCGCCGAGGTCGGCGGGACCGTGCCGCTCCGCTGTGCCCACGGTGCCGAGTGGCGATGAAGGAGGCTCCCGCCCCGGTGCAGCCGGGGGGCCAGTCCGTGCCGGGGAGGTGGGCCCTGCCCCGGCACGGGAGGGCTAGGGGCGCGGAGGGAGCTCGGCGCGGATCGCGGCGCGCAGCCGGAGCGTCGTGACGAGGCGTTGGAACGCCTCGGACCAGTAGCCGCCCGCCCCCGGCGACGCATTCTCCGGCTCGTCCGGTATCGCCGTCAGCGCGTCGAGACGAACCGCCTCCGCAGGATCGAGGCAGCGCTCCGCCAGGCCCATCACCCCGCTGAAGCTCCAGGGGTAACTGCCCGCGTCCCGCGCGATGTTCAGGGAGTCCACCACCGCCCGCCCCAGCGGCTCCGCCCAGGGGACCGCGCAGACTCCGAGCAGCTGGAACGCCTCCGACAGCCCGTGCGTGGCGATGAAGCCGGCCACCCACTCGGCCCGTTCGGCGGCGGGCAGCGTGGCGAGGAGTTTGGCGCGCTCGGCCAGCGAGACGGCCCCCGGCCCCGCCGCGTCGGGCGACGCGGGGGTGCCGAGCAGCGCCCGGGACCAGGCCGCGTCCCGCTGCCGTACCGCCGCACGGCACCACGCGGCGTGCAGTTCGCCGCGCCAGTCGTCGGCCACGGGGAGCGCCACGATCTCGGTCGGCGTGCGGTTGCCGAGGCGGGGCTGCCAGGTGGCGAGCGGGGCCGCCTCGACCAACTGGCCGAGCCACCAGGAGCGTTCACCGCGCCCGGCGGGCGGCTTCGGGGTGACGCCGTCCCGTTCCATGTCCGCGTCGCACTCGTGCGGCGCCTCCACGGTGAGCGTGGGCGTGCTCGACGTGTGGTCGACGGCCACGCAGGACGCCGCGCGGGCCGACATCCGTCCCGCGAGCGCGGAGTCCGGCAGCGCGGAGAGCAGTTCCGCGGCCGTGGCGCGGACATTGCGGCTGCGGTCGGTGAGGGCCTGCTCAAGGAACGGCTCGTCCTCGCCCGACAGGCCGGTGCGCAGCGAGTCGAGGAACATCAGGCGGTCCTCCGCCCGCTCCGTCGACCAGGTGGAGAGCAGGAGGTCCCGGGCGGCTGTCGGCGTGTGAGCGCGGAGTGTGGTCAGCAGGGCCACGCGCTCCGCGAAGAGGCCCTCCTCCCAGAGCTGTTGGACCTGTGCCGTGTCGTCCGTGGCGGGCAGCGGGACCCCGCCTCCCGGTGTGGCGCGGAGCGCGAACTTCCAGTCCGGGTTCAGGCGGGCCAGCCACAGCGCTCGCGGGCCCGCGAAGGTGAGGGCCTGGGGGCGCAGGTCCGTGCGGCCGCGCGCCGCGTTCAGGAGAGCGGGCAGGAGCTCCGGCGGCGGGCCGTACCCCCGCGCGTTGGCCAGCGCCAGCCACTGGGGCAGCAGCTCCATCAGGTCCGGTGCCGCGCCCCGGCGGCCGCCGCTGCCGGTGCCCGGCTGGTCGGTGAGGAGCGTCGCGAGCCTGTGCCTGGCGGCGGGCGGCACCGGTGGCCTGGGATCGTCCGCCGCGGGCTCGGGCGGCGTGGCGGCCGGCGCCGGCCGCAGGCCCGCCCTGCGCCGCACCGTCTGCAGCGCGGCGGCTTCCAGGAGGGCGGCGGGCGCCTCCTTGCCGGGTATCTGGAGCGCGGACGGCAGCGCGCGGCGGTCGGTGCCGAGCAGGGCCGCCGTGACCAGGTCGTCCCATGCGGGCCGGGCGTGCGGTGTGGGCATCTGCCTCTCCTCGCGTACGTTCGTCAGCACAGCGGCACCGTCTCTCCCGCGTCCTTCGGCCAGGCCGCCAGCGGGGTGAAGCCCTGGTGGCCGCACTCGCCGAACACCGTCAGCGGTGCGCCCCCGGACAGCGCCACCAGCCGCCACAGGCCCGGCCTGGACGCGGCGGACGGGGTGATGGGGAGCGCCAATCCGGTTGCAGGGTGGGTCAGTTGCCAGGTGCCCTGGGCTTCCCGGGTCGGTATCACGTCGGCGAGCGTCACCGGCCAGGACTCCAGCCAGGGGTCGGCGCGCAGCGCCTCGCCGTACCGGGCCGCGGCCGTGTCCGGTCCCACCCCCGGCGGCCGCAGCGCGGTGGGCGCCGGGGCCGTGAACTGCTCGCCCAGCTCCGCGCGCAGCTGTCCCGCGCCCGGATATCCGGTCAGCTCGGCGTCGAGCGCGAGACCCACCGGCAGCGCGAGCGCGGGGGCGCGGCCCGCCGCCCCGTACGACAGGAGGAGCGCGGTGCGGCCCGTGTCCGTGCCGTACAGCCAGATGCGGCGCGTGGTGAGTCTGCTGTCCGCCGTGTCGTACTGCGCGAGGACCAGCCAGCGGTCCCGGACCGTCGGGCCCTGCGGCTGCGCGGACAGGCCCACGCGGGAGCGGACCGTGGCGGCCAGCTCGTCCGGCAGTACGTCGCGATGGAGCCAGCCCTGGTCGAGGAGGTGGAGCAGGGCGCACTCCTCCAGGAGGCGCACCGGCCAGCCGGGGCCGGACGAAGGTATCGCCCCCAACTCCCGCACGCGCGAGGCCAGTCCCGGCGCCTGCGCGTCGACCATCCGGGCCGCCGTCTCCTCCCAGAGGCCGTACCCCGCCTGCTCGGCCGCCGCTGTGCCGCCGCGGAGCAGGTCGGACAGGCGCTGCTCCAGCTCCGTCGCCCCCGCCGTGATCCGCTCGGCCCGCTTCTCCGCCCTCCTGCGCGCGGCCTCCGGATCGGCCCGGGCGGCCGGCGCCGCCGCCGAACTCCGCTTGTCCTCCGCTTTTTTACGGCGCGAAGTCAGCCACTCCTCTGCCCAGGTCGGCGGCTCCCCGTCCGGCACGGTGCCGTCCGCCGCGGCCCAGACCAGCAGCAGTCCCAGCGCGTGCTTGCACGGGAACTTGCGGCTCGGACAACTGCACTTGTACGCCGGACCCGCCGTGTCCGCGATGTCGACGACCGTCTGATACGGCTTGCTGCCGCTGCCCTTGCACAGCCCCCACACCGTCCCCTCGCCCGAGCTGCCCGCCTCCGACCATGGGCCGGCGACGCCGAGTTTGCTTCCCGCCTTGCGTGACGGCGCGTCAGGAGCCAGTGCGAGCACCTGATCCGCCGTCCAGCGCACCCCCTGCTGAGTCATGTGTCGAAGGTAGGCGCCGCCACTGACAATCGCTCGTGCCGCCATCATCCGCGCAGGTCAGAGCGGTGGTCGGGGCGATTGTCAGTGGCGTGGTGCACGGTGGAGACACATCCGGGCCAGACGTGCCCGGACGAGCTGGAGGGGGATCGCTCCATGACCGTTTCCGTCGACTCGACGTCGTCCGCGACCGCGAATCCGGCCGCGCCCGCGCAGACACTGCGGCCGCACGCCGAGGACGCCTTCGCCGCCGAACTGGCCGCGCTCGCCGCGCAGGACGACCGGCCGAGGCCGCAGCGGTGGAAGCTCTCGCCGTGGGCCGTGGCGACGTATCTGCTCGGCGGCACGCTGCCCGACGGCACGGTGATCACGCCGAAGTACGTCGGGCCGCGCCGCATCGTCGAGGTCGCCGTCACCACCCTCGCCACCGATCGCGCCCTGCTGCTGCTCGGCGTGCCCGGCACCGCCAAGACCTGGGTGTCCGAGCACCTTGCCGCCGCCGTCAGCGGCGACTCGACCCTGCTCGTGCAGGGCACGGCGGGCACGCCGGAGGAAGCGATCCGGTACGGGTGGAACTACGCGCAGTTGCTCGCGCACGGCCCCAGCCGCGACGCGCTCGTGCCCAGCCCCGTCATGCGCGCGATGGCGGAAGGCATGACGGCGCGTGTCGAGGAGCTGACCCGCATCCCGGCGGACGTGCAGGACACGCTGATCACGATCCTGTCGGAGAAGACCCTGCCGATCCCGGAGCTGGGCCAGGAGGTGCAGGCCGTGCGCGGCTTCAACCTCATCGCCACGGCCAACGACCGCGACCGCGGCGTCAACGACCTGTCGAGCGCCCTGCGCCGCCGTTTCAACACGGTCGTCCTGCCCCTGCCGGCGAGCGCCGACGCCGAGGTCGACATCGTCTCGCGCCGCGTCGACCAGATCGGCCGCTCCCTCGACCTGCCCGCGGGCCCCGAGGGCATCGACGAGATACGCCGTGTCGTCACCGTCTTCCGCGAGCTGCGCGACGGTGTCACCGCCGACGGGCGGACGAAGGTGAAGTCGCCCAGCGGCACGCTGTCCACGGCGGAGGCGATCTCCGTCGTCACCAACGGCCTTGCCCTGGCTGCCCACTTCGGAGACGGCGTGCTGCGCCCCGGTGACGTCGCGGCCGGCATCCTCGGCGCCGTCGTGCGCGACCCCGCGGCGGACCGTGTGATCTGGCAGGAGTACCTGGAGGCGGTCGTGCGGGAGCGGGACGGCTGGAAGGACTTCTACCGCGCGTGCCGCGAGGTGAGCGCATGACGACGGCCGCGGAGAAGGGCTGCGGTGCGGCGCCGCTGCTGCTCGGGGTGCGGCACCACGGGCCCGGGTCGGCGCGCGCCGTGCGGGCCGCGCTGGAGGAGGCGCAGCCCGAGGTCGTCCTCGTGGAGGGGCCCCCGGAGGCCGACCCGCTGGTGGAGCTCGCCGCCGACGAGGGGATGCGGCCGCCGGTCGCGCTGCTCGCGCACGTGGTGGACGAGCCGGGCCGGTCCGCGTTCTGGCCGCTCGCCGAGTTCTCCCCGGAGTGGGTGGCGATCCGGTGGGCCGTCGCGCGGGGCGTACCGGTGCGCTTCTTCGACCTGCCGGCGGCGCACTCGCTGGCGCGGGCCGACGAGGAGCCGGAGGAGGGGAGGGACGAGGCCGCGGACAGCGGGGGCGTGGAGGGCGAGGGCGCGGAGGGTGCGGACGCGGAGGGTGCGGACGCGGTGCGGATCGACCCCATCGCCGTGCTCGCCGAGACGGCCGGGTACGACGACCCGGAGCGGTGGTGGGAGGACGTCGTCGAGCACCGCGGGGAGGCGGGCGACGCGTTCGCGCCCTTCGAGGCGCTGGGCGAGGCCATGGGGGAGCTGCGCGAGACCTACGGAGACGGCGGGCACACCCGTGACCTGGTGCGCGAGGCGTACATGCGGCTCCAGATGCGCACCGCGCAGAAGGAGTTCGGGCCCGACCGGGTCGCCGTCGTGTGCGGGGCCTGGCACGTGCCCGCGCTGCGGCGCAGGACCACCGTGGCGGCCGACCGGGCGCTGCTCAAGGGGCTGCCCAAGGTGAAGGCCGAGCTGACCTGGGTGCCCTGGACCCACCGTCGGCTCTCCCGCGCCAGCGGGTACGGCGCGGGGATCGCTTCCCCGGGGTGGTACGGCCACCTGTTCTCCGCCCCCGACCGGCCCGTCGAGCGCTGGATGACCAAGGTCGCGGGGCTGCTGCGCGACGAGGACAGGCTCGTCTCGTCTGCCCACGTCATCGAGGCGGTGCGGCTCGCCGACACGCTCGCCGCGATGCGGGGGCGGCCGCTGGCCGGGCTCACCGAGACGACCGACGCCGTGCGCGCGGTGATGTGCGAGGGCTCGGACGTGCCGCTCTCCCTCGTGCACGACAGGCTCGTCGTCGGCGACGTGCTGGGCGAGGTGCCCGAGGCGGCGCCCGCGGTGCCGCTGCAGCGCGACCTCGCACGGCTCCAGCGCCGGCTGCGCCTCAAGCCGGAGGCGCTGGAGCGGGAGCTGGAGCTCGACCTCCGCAAGGACACCGACGCGGCGCGCAGCAGGCTGCTGCACCGGCTGCGGCTGCTCGGCATCGGCTGGGGCGAGCCGGTGGCGTCCCGGGGGAGCACGGGGACGTTCCGCGAGACGTGGCGGCTGCGGTGGGAGCCTGAGCTCTCCGTGCGGGTCGCGGAGGCGGGTGTGTGGGGGACGACCGTGCTGGGCGCGGCCACGGGCAAGGCGGAGTCCGACGCGGTCGAGGCGGGGGCGCTCGCCGAGGTCACCGCGCTCGCCGAGCGGTGTCTGCTGGCCGATCTGCCGGACGCGTTGCCCGTGGTGATGCGGGTGCTGGCGGACCGGGCGGCGCTGGACGCGGATGTCGGGCACCTCGCGCAGGCACTGCCCGCGCTGGTGCGGGCCCTGCGGTACGGGGACGTTCGGGGGACCGGCACGGAGGCGCTCGGCGAGGTGGCCCTCGGGCTCGCCGAGCGGGTCTTCGTGGGGCTGCCGCCCGCGTGTGCGGGACTCGACGCGGATGCGGCCCTGGAGATGCGGGGTCATGTCGACGCCGTTCACCAGGCGGTCGGGCTCCTCGGCGAGTTGAGTGAGGGATCCCCCGCAACCGCAACCGCAACCGCAACGGCAACGGCGACGGCAACGGCAACGACGGGAACGGCCTCGTCCGCGGGGGCGGCCTTGCCCCCGAGGGCGGCTTCGTCCGCGGGCATCCGCGCCCGCTGGTTCTCCGTGCTGCTCGTGCTCGCCCGGCGCGACGGGATAGCCGGGGTGGTGCGCGGGCGGTGCGTGCGGTTGCTGCTGGACGGCGGGGAGTTGGGGGACGAGGACGTCGCCCGGCTCATGGGGCTCGCGCTGTCCCGGGGGAGTGAGCCGGCCGAGGGGGCCGCCTGGATCGAGGGGTTCGTC
>NZ_LIRJ01000403.1 GCF_001419745.1 Streptomyces silaceus
GGCCGGGGGCGTCGCGGGGAGCGGGACGCCGGCGGGCGGCGAGGCCACCTCGCGCGGGCGGAGGACTTCCTCGCGCAGCGCGGAGGGCCGGGCGGCGACGCCGGGCACCCCGCGCACGGTGCCGTCGGGGTCGAGGAAGGCGGGGTCGCCGCCGGGGACCATGCCGAGCTCGCGGGCGCGGCGCTGGAGCGCGTCGGGGGCGGCATAGNNTCCTCCTCGGTGAGGTCCTTCGTCTCCTTCTTGAGCTCGCTCACCTGGAAGGAGCCTTCGTTGAGGGAGGAGTTCAGGATGAGCAGCGTGATCAGACCGCCGCCGAGGAGCAGGACGACGAGGAGGACGAAGGGCGTGCGCGCGGCCTGGGTGGGCCCCTGTGGCAGCAGCCGTGCGAGGCGGGCGGCCCTCCCCCGCAGCTCGGGCTTCTTGCTCATGGAGCCTCCTCGCGGACTCTGATCAGCGGACTCGGCACTGCGGGTCTCGGGACTGCGGGTCTCGGCACTGCGGGCGAGCTCAGGGGCCGGTGGGCGGGCGGTGGCTCACGCCACGTCTTCGCGGACGCGCTGGGCGCCCCGCAGCCGCGCGGGCGCCGCCCTGCGGTTCTCCGCGACCTCTTCCTCGGTGGGCAGTTCGGCACCGCGGGTCAAAAGCTTGAGCCGCGGCTGGTAGCGCTCGGGGACGACGGGCAGGCCGGGGGGCGCCGTCGTCGCGGCACCGGCCGCGAACACCTGCTTGACCAGGCGGTCCTCCAGTGAGTGGTACGACAGGACGGCGATGCGGCCGCCGACGGCGAGCGCCTTGACGGCTNNGCCTGGAAGGTGCGCTTGGCGGGGTTGCCGCCGGTGCGCTTGGCGGCCTGCGGCAGGGCGTCGCGGATGAGCTCGACGAGCCGCGCGCTGTTGCTGAACGGCTCCTTCTCGCGCTCGCGCACGACGGCGGAGACGATGCGCTTGGCCTGCTTCTCCTCGCCGTACGCCCGCAGGATCCGCACCAGTTCGCCGGGCGCGTAGGTGTTGAGGACCTCGGCGGCGCTCATGCCGGTCGTCTGGTCCATGCGCATGTCCAGGGGGGCGTCCTGGGCGTACGCGAACCCCCGGTCCGCCTCGTCCAGTTGCATGGAGGAGACGCCGAGGTCGAACAGGACGCCCTGGACGCGCGGGACGTCCAGGCGTTCGAGTACGTCGGGCAGTTCGTCGTAGACCGCGTGCACCAGGGTGGCCCGGTCGCCGTACGGCGCGAGGCGCTCGCCGGACAGGCGCAGCGCTTCCTTGTCGCGGTCGAGGGCGATGAGGCGGGCCGACGGGAACGTGGACAGGAGCGCCTCGCTGTGGCCGCCGAGGCCGAGGGTGCAGTCGACGACGACCGCTCCGGGCTCGGCGAGGGCGGGGGCCAACATGTCCAGGCACCGCTGGAGCATCACCGGGACGTGTCGGCTGTTGTCGCTCAAGGGGCCCTCTCAGGTCCGGCGCGGCGTCCGTACGCACTGCCGGGTCCCCACCCGCTCCGAAGAAGGGGAATGGCCTGCTGGCGCCGGGGAAGTGGCGTCAGCCGACCGGGAGCGGGAGGAGGCCGAGCCGTACGTACGCGCCGCGCACGTGGGGGGATTCAGGGAATCTCCGTATGTGCAGTCCAGCAGGGAGAAGGTCACGTCTCCCGCTTCGCGTCACTTTAGTCCACGCTGTCGCCCGGTCAATCAACCGGCCTGCGCGTCGCGGGTGGGTCCCGGGCGCGGGTGCAAATCCGGCGCATTCACCCATTCGGCCGTAGCCGTACCGCTCCTGTGGGTTACCTCACAACAAGAGTCTTTGACGTTCTTTGTCCCTTCTCACAGCGGGCCCCATCGATCACTGACCACTAACGTCATGACTATGTCGACTTCCGCATCTCCTTCGGGCAACGCCCCCGCAGAGCAGAACGGCGACATAGTCGCCGGCTCCGTCACCGACCGTCTGGTCGAGGCGAACAAGAAGTACGCCTCCGGGTTCACCGACCCCGGCATGGACGCCCGCCCCGTCCTCCAGGTCGCCGTCGTCGCCTGCATGGACGCCCGGCTCGACCTGCACGCCGCGCTCGGCCTCGACCTGGGCGACTGCCACACCATCCGCAACGCGGGAGGCGTGGTCACGGATGACGTCATCCGCTCCCTGACCATCAGCCAGCGCGCGCTCGGCACCCGCAGCGTCGTCCTCATCCACCACACCGGCTGCGGCCTGGAGTCCCTCACCGAGGAATTCCGCCAGGACCTGGAGAACGAGGTCGGACAGCGGCCCACCTGGGCGGTGGAGTCCTTCCGCGACGTCGACCAGGACGTGCGCCAGTCGATGCAGCGCGTGCGGACCTCGCCGTTCCTGCTGCACACCGACGACATCCGCGGATTCGTGTTCGACGTGACCACCGGTCTGCTGCGAGAGATCGACCCTGCGTGACTGACAAAGGGCTGTAAGACCCGACAAATCGGCGCCAGTTATCCACAGGCGAGTGACACGACCCGCTATGCCCAACAACAATGCGGGGGTGGCATCACGCGGTCCATTCACGCGTGATGCCGGTGAATTCGGGGTGGACCGGACCGTGCGTGTGAACGCCGGTCCGGAGAACGGGCCGAGGAGGGCCGGGTGACGACCTATGACGATCGAGCGAGCCTCACAGATCTGACCACCACAGCGGAGCGTGTCCGCAGGTCGGTGGAGGGTGTGATCGAGGGCAAGCCAGAGGTCGTACGGCTTTCGCTGACCGTGCTCCTCGCGGAGGGGCACCTGCTCATCGAGGATGTACCGGGCGTCGGCAAGACCATGCTCGCCAAGGCGCTGGCGCGGTCCATCGACTGCTCCGTGCGGCGGATCCAGTTCACACCGGATCTGCTGCCGTCGGACATCACCGGCGTGTCGATCTTCGACCAGCAGCGCAGGGACTTCGAGTTCAAGCCGGGCGCGATCTTCGCGCAGATCGTGATCGGCGACGAGATCAACCGCGCGTCTCCGAAGACGCAGTCCGCGCTCCTGGAGTCCATGGAGGAGCGCCAGGTCACCATCGACGGGCAGACGTACGAACTGCCCAGCCCCTTCATGGTGGTGGCCACGCAGAACCCGGTGGAGATGGAGGGCACCTATCCGCTGCCCGAGGCCCAGCGCGACCGTTTCATGGCGCGGGTCTCGATCGGCTATCCGGGCCCGGAGGCCGAGCTGCAGATGCTCGACGTCCACGGCGGCGTCTCGCCCCTGGACGACCTCCAGCCGGTGGCGCACGCGCACGACATCGTGAAGCTCATCGACGCCGTGCGCACGGTCCACGTCGCCGACTCCGTGCGGCGCTACGCGGTGGACCTGGTCGGCGCGACCCGCAACCACCCGGACCTCAGACTCGGGGCGTCCCCGCGCGCGACGCTGCACCTGCTGCGCGCAGCCAAGGCCTCCGCCGCGCTCAGCGGCCGGGAGTTCGCCCTTCCCGACGACGTCCAGGCCCTCGCCGTCGCGGTGCTCGCCCACCGCCTGCTGCCCACCGCGCAGGCCCAGCTGAACCGCCGTACGGCCGAATCGGTCGTCCTGGAGATCCTCCAGCACACCCCGGTGCCCGCCACCGGACAGCCCGGTCCCGGCGCCTACTTCAACCAGCAGCCGCCCGGCGCCCGGAGGCTGTGATGACGGCCGGGGGGATGCCGGCAGGCCCCGCCGAGCAGGACAGGAGCGGGCTGCGCACGGCTCTCGCGGGCCTGACCACACGCGGACGTTCCTTTCTCGCGGCCGGCGTCGCCGCCGCGATCTGTGCCTATGTGCTCGGCCAGGGCGACCTGCTGCGCGTCGGGCTGCTGCTCGCCGTGCTGCCGCTGGTCTGCGCCGTCGTCCTGTTCCGCACCCGCTACCGCGTCGCGGGCAGCCGCAGGCTCTCCCCCGCGCGCGTGCCGGCCGGTGCGGAGGCCCGCGTCCATCTGCGGATGGACAACGTCTCGCGGCTGCCCACGGGGCTGCTGATGCTCCAGGACCGGGTGCCCTACGTCCTGGGCCCCCGGCCCCGGTTCGTGCTGGACCGGGTCGAGGCGGGCGGGCGCCGCGAGGTGTCCTACCGCGTCCGCTCCGACCTGCGCGGACGCTATCCGCTGGGGCCGCTGCAACTGCGCCTGACCGATCCGTTCGGGATGTGCGAGCTGACGCGCTCCTTCTCGACGTACGACACCCTGACGGTCATCCCGCGCGTGGAGGCGCTGCCCCCGGTGCGGCTCACGGGCGAGGCCAAGGGGTACGGCGACGGGCGCAACCGCTCGCTGGCGCTGGCCGGCGAGGACGACGTGATCCCGCGCGGGTACCGCCACGGCGACGACCTGCGCCGGGTGCACTGGCGCTCCACCGCGCGCTACGGCGAGCTGATGGTGCGCCGCGAGGAGCAGCCCCAGCGGGCCCGCTGCACGGTGCTCCTGGACACCCGGGGCGCCGGCTTCCGGGGCGCGGGCCCCGACTCGGCCTTCGAGTGGGCGGTGTCGGGCACGGCGTCCGTCCTGGTGCACATGCTCGAACGGGGCTTCTCGGTACGGCTGTTGACCGACACGGGCACCTCCGTGCCGGGCGAGGGCTCGGACGGCTTCGCGGGCGCGAGCCAGGAGTCGGCGGACGCGGCCGGACTGATGATGGACACGCTCGCGGTGATCGACCACTCGGACGGTTCCGGGCTCTCCCGGGCGTACGACGTGCTGCGCGGCGGCAACGAGGGCCTGCTGGTCGCCTTCCTCGGCGACCTCGACGAGGAGCAGGCCGCGGTGGTCGCCAAGATGCGCCGGCGCAGCGGCTCCGCGGTCGCGTTCGTGCTGGACGGCGCGGCCTGGGCCCAGGGCCCCGGCGGCGCGGTGTCCGGCGCCGGTGAGGCGCGGGTGCGGATGCTGCGCGAGGCGGGCTGGGCGGCCCTCGCGGTGCCGCCGGGCGCCGGTCTCGGGGAGCTGTGGCGGCAGGCGGACGACGCGCGCTCGGGCGCGGGAGGTACGACAGTGGGGGGACGTTCATGAGTGGGCGCGCGCGGCTCGCGGTCTGTGCCACCGCGGCCACGCTGATGGCGTCGGGCGCGCTGCTGCCGCTCGTCGACCCCGCCACGTGGTTCCTGCAGGCGGTGATCCTGCTCGTGCTGCAGAGCGGGGTGGGCGCGCTGGCCCGGCGGATGCCGCTGGCCAGGCCGCTCACCGTGGCGGTGCAGGCGCTGGTGACCCTGCTGCTGCTCACCCTGTCCTTCGCCCGTGAGCAGGCCATCGCGGGGCTGCTGCCCGGTCCCGAGGTGTTCCGCCGGTTCGGCGTGCTCCTGGAGGCGGGCGCCGACGACGTGGGGCGGTTCGCGATCCCGGCGCCGCTCAGCGACGGCATCCGGCTGATGCTGGTCGGCGGCGTCCTGGTGATCGGCCTCGCGGTGGACGCGCTGGCGGTCACCTTCCGTACGGCGGCGCCCGCCGGTCTGCCGCTGCTCGCGCTGTACTCGGTCGCGGCGGGGCTCTCCGGGGACGGCGCCGGGTGGCTGTGGTTCCTGCTCGCCGCCGCCGGCTATCTGCTGCTGCTCCTCGCGGAGGGCCGGGAGCGGCTCTCGCAGTGGGGCCGGGTGTTCGGCGGCGCGGCGCGCGCGCCGGGCCGGGTCTCCGGAGGGCTGGAGAGCAACTCGGGGGCGATCGCCCCGGTCCGCACGGGACGCCGCATCGGCGCGCTCGCCCTCGGCATCGCCCTGGTGGTGCCGCTCGCCCTGCCCGCCCTGGACGGCGGCCTCCTGGACGGCCCCGGCGGCGCGGGCGGCGACGGCTCGGGCGGCGGCGGAACGATCTCCGCCATCAACCCGCTGGTCGCGCTCCAGGACAGCCTGAACCAGCCGGAGGACCGCGAGGTCATCTCGTACCGCACGAACGCCGAGCAGACCGACGCGCTGTATCTGCGGATCGTCTCGCTCGACCAGTTCGACGGCACGACGTGGAAGACCACCGTCCGGCGCATCGAGGACGTGCCCTCGCCGCTGCCGAGCCCGCAGGGCCTGCGCCCCGACGTCCGCAGGACCGAGATCCAGACGAACATCTCGGCCGCCGACAGCTACGCGCAGAACTGGCTGCCCATGCCCTTCCCGGCCAGCCAGGTGAAGATCGGCGGCCGCTGGCGGTACGAGCCGGTGGGCCGGGCCCTCGTCGGCGACCGCGGCCAGACCACGCGCGGGGCGCAGTACCAGGTCAAGAGCCTGGTCGTGGAGCCCACGGCGGAGCAGCTGGCCGACGCGCCGGAGCCGCCCGACGACCTGCGGCGCGAGTTCACGAAGGTGCCCGACGCGCTGCCCGGCGTGGTCGAGGAGACCGCCCGCCGGGTCACCAAGGGCGCCGCGAACCCGTACGAGCAGGCGGTCAAGCTCCAGGACTACTTCGCCTCCGACGGCGGGTTCACGTACAACACGCAGGTGCGCGCGGGCAGCGGTCCCGCCGCGATCGGCCGGTTCCTGGAGCAGAAGGAAGGCTTCTGCGTCCACTTCTCCTTCGCGATGGCCTCCATGGCGCGGACGCTGGGGATCCCGGCCCGGGTCGCGGTGGGCTTCACGCCGGGCTCCGCGCAGGCGGACGGCACCATGTCGGTCGGCCTGCGGGACGCGCACGCGTGGCCCGAGCTGTACTTCGAGGGCGTGGGCTGGACCCGCTTCGAGCCGACGCCGAACCGCGGCACGGTGCCCGAGTACACCCGCCCCGACACCCCCTCCGACGGCGCGAGCGACCCGGACAGCCCCGAGCCGGCCAAGTCCTCCGAGCCGTCCACGTCCCCCTCCGCCTCCGACGACTGCCCGCTCGACCTGCAGAAGCAGGGCGGCTGCACGAGCGCGGCCCCGCAGGTCGCGACCGGTTCGGGCAGCGGCGGACCGCCCGTCGGGATGATCGTCGGCGGCTCCCTGGCGGCGCTGCTCGTCCTCGCGCTGCCCTTGCTGCCCGTGCTCTGGCGGACCAGGGTGCGGGCGGTGCGTCTCGGCTCCGGCGGGCGCACCGAGGCGGACGCGGCGGCCCGGACCCTGGCCGCCTGGCTCGAAGTGACCGATACGGCCTGGGACCACGGTATTGAGCCGGACGAGTCACAGACCCCCCGGAAGGCCGCCGCGCGGATCGTCCGCGTCGGCGAGCTGACCGCCGGACCCGCGGAGTCCGTCCATCGGCTGGCGGCCGCGGTGGAGCAGGTGCTGTACGCCCCGCGCCCGCAGCCGGCCGCGGGTCTGGCCGACGACGTCGCCCGGGTACGGGACGGTCTGCGGGCCGCGGTGGGCCGCCCGGCACGGCTGCGGGCGACACTCGCGCCGCGTTCGGCCGCCCGGGTGGTGTGGGCGGTCTCGGACCGCTGGGCGGCGTTCCGCACGCGCTGGAGCGAGCGGATCGTGAAGCGGTGGACGGCCCTGACGCGGAAGCTGCCGCGCCGGACGGCGCAGGAAGGCTGAGGACGGGGGCCTCACCGGTGAAGCGCCGGTGGGCCCCCGATACCGGTGAAGCGCCGTTGAGAGGCCCCAGTACCGGTGAAGAACCGGTGAGGCCCCCGACCTGCGAAGGGCTGGTGGCCCGCCATGACCCGCGCATGTGTGAGGGGGACCGCCCCACAGGGCGGTCCCCCTCACACATGCAGAAGTCTGTTCGGTCAGTCGTGAGCGGCTGGACTCACTGACCGCCCTGCTGTTCGTCCCGGCGGCGCTGCCAGCGCTGCTCGATCCGGTCCATCACGGAACGGCGCTGCCTTGTCTGCCGACGGGCCGGGGCGCCGCCTGGCGCGGCTGCCGCGCCCGAGGGCTGTTCACCCGGCTTCGGCGCCTTGCGCCAACCGGTGACGGCGAGCACCGCACAGCCGAGCATGACGAGGAATCCCACCACGCTGATCCAGATCTGCTGCGCGACCATTCCGGCCATGAGGAGGGCGATACCCACCAGGAAACCCGCGACCGCTTGGTAGACCCGCTTCCGGGTGTACGTACGCAGCCCGCTTCCCTCAAGCGCTGTCGCGAACTTGGGATCTTCGGCGTACAGCGCTCGCTCCATTTGCTCGAGCATGCGCTGCTCGTGCTCCGAGAGCGGCACGGAGTCCTCCTCATCGTGCAGTCGCCGGGGCGACCGGGGGTCCCCTTCAGGATAGGCAGGGAATCGCCCCCGTGAAACCCGCCCCTCTACGCCAACTTCGCCAAACCGGACCTTCACGTCGCTCCGGCTCACTGAAGCGTGCATTCCCCAGTGGCCGAACCGTCATGCAGGACGGTGTGCCTCGATCATACGGCGCCGGTAGCCCGTTCGGGGGGCCTGTGGCGTACTCCATGTGCGGCTGCGCCGCTGATCAGCGGGGCAGCCACCGGCGCACCTCAGGCCCCGTCGGTCTCCCGCGCCTCACCCAGCACGTGCAGCTGCGTGGCGACGGAGTGGAAGGCGGGCAGCTCGGCGGCGGCGGCCTCCAGCTTCAGGAGTGCCTCCATGGCGCCCGGCTCGGTGTCCACGAGGACGCCCGGGACCAGGTCGGCGAAGACCCGGACACCGTGCACCGCGCCGACGCTCACGCCCGCGGCCTCGACCAGCTCGGTGAGCTGGTCGGCGGTGAAGCGCCGCGGCACGGGGTCGCCCGCGCCCCAGCGGCCCGCCGGGTCGGCGAGGGCCGTCTGCGCCTCCTTGAAGTGCCCGGCCAGGGCGCGCGCCAGCACGGCTCCGCCGAGGCCCGCGCCGAGCAGGCTGAGGATGCCGGCGGGGCGCAGCGCGTCGACGGCGAGGCGGACGCCCTCCGCCGGGTCGTCCACGTACTCCAGGACGCCGTGGCACAGGACGGCGTCGAAGCCGCCCCGCTCGACGACGTCGAAGAGGCCGAGCACATCGCCCTGGACGCCGCGCACGCGCTCGGCGACGCCCGACTCGGCGGCCCGGCGCTCCAGCGCGAAGAGGGCGTTCGGACTGGGGTCGACGACGGTGACGCGGTGGCCGAGGCCGGCGACCGGCACCGCGAAGTTGCCGCTGCCGCCTCCCGTGTCGAGGACGTCGAGTGACTCACGGCCCGTGGCCTTGACGCGGCGGTCGAGGGCGTCCTTGAGGACGTCCCAGACCACGGCGGTACGGAGAGCGGCGCGCGGACGAGGAAGGTCGGAGCGCGACGCCGTCCGGGGCTGGTGGTGGGAGGCGGGCGGGCGCATCGGGTCCGACACGGCAGTTGACTCCTCGACGCATGGGGTTCGATTACCCCCCACCCTATTGCCTGCCGCGCGGTGCCCGGGTCATCCCTCGTCCGGCACAGACGCGCCGGTCAGCCCGCGTCCGGCGGCTCCCTTCCCGCGTCCTGCGACTCCTGCCGCGGCTGGGGCAGCACGGGCTGGAGCACCAGCATCCGCTCGACGATGCGCAGGAACATCGCCACGTCGCGGAGCAGGTCGTCGGCGTCGCGGACGGTGGCGGCGCCGCGGATGCCCGCCTCGGCGCGGGCCCTGCGGGCGGCACCGGAGGCGAACAGGGCGCTCCACTCTGTCAGTTCGGGGGCTATCTCGGGGAGGACTTCCCAGGCGCTTCGGATGCGCTGCCTGCGGCGCGGGGTCGTCTCGGGGCGCCCGCGCGCGGCGAGGACGGCGGCGGCGGTGCGCAGGGCGGCGAGGTGGGCGGTGGCGTAGCGCTCGTTCGGCGCGTCCAGGCGGGCGGCCTCGTCGATTCCGGCGCGGGCCTGGGCGAGCAGTTCGAGGGCGGCGGGCGGGGCCGTGGCGCGGCGCAGGACGGGGTGGACATCGCTCGCCGGGCCGGTCAGTGAGGGGGCAGGGCCGACGGCGCGGTGCCGGTGTGCGGCTGCTGCGGAAGTGCTGGCCATGACGAACCTCCTGTCGTCGTGTGACGGCGCAGTGGCCGTATGTGCCCATCGTGGAGTACGCCACTGACAATCGGCTCTGACCTGCGCTTTTGCCTCGATCGGGGGTTCGGGCCTATTTTTGAACTGACCAGTCAGTCCAAAAGAAGGGTCAGGGGGGACTGTGGACGGTCCGACCGACGGCGTGCGCGGAGCCGCCGTCACCGCCGAGAACTTCGGGCTCAAGGGGCCGCGGGGCTGGGCGTTCCGCGGCATCGGCATCGACGCGGAGCCCGGGTCACTGATCGCGCTGGAGGGTCCCTCCGGGTCGGGCCGCACCTGCCTGCTGCTCGCGCTCACGGGACGGATGCGCGCCACCGAGGGCCAGGCGTCCGTGGGGCGCCTGCGGCTGCCCAAGCAGCTGGCCGCCGTGCGCCGGATCAGCGGGCTCGGGCCGGTGCCCGGCGTCACCGACCTCGACCCGGCCCTGACCGTCGCCGAGCACCTGCACGAACGGGCGCTCCTGGAGCGGCGGTTCAGCGGCTCGCTGCGCGGCCTCCTGCGCCCGCGCGCCGAGCGGGCGAACGAGACGCGGCTGCGCATCGACACCGCGCTGGCCGCCGCCGGACTCGACATGGAGAAGCTGCCCAAGGGACGGCGCACCTCCGTGCGCGACCTGGAGCGGCTGGAGGCGCTGCGGCTCTCCGTGGCGCTGGCCCTCATCGGCCGCCCGCGCGTGCTCGGCGTCGACGACACCGACCTGAAGCTCTCCGACGCCGAACGCGCCGAGGCCTGGGCGCTGTTGACGTCCCTCACCGAGCGCGGGACGACCGTCGTGGCGGTGTGCAGCGAGGCGCCCGAGGGCGCGGTCGTGGTGCGCACCGGCGACCGGGGCACCGCGCGCGACCAGGAATCCGGACAGGACCGGCCCAACGGCACCGACGACGACAAGGAGACGGCGGATGCGCTCGCCGAAGCTGGCCGCGCTTGAGCTCAGGCGCTTCGGCAGGGGGAAGCTGCCGCGCGCGGCGCTCGTCGCGCTCCTGCTGCTGCCCCTGCTGTACGGCGCGCTGTACCTGTGCTCCTTCTGGGACCCGTACGGCCGTCTCGACCGCATCCCCGTCGCGCTCGTCAACGACGACCAGGGAGCCACCGCCGGGGGCAAGAAGCTCGCGGCGGGCGACAACATCGTCGAGGGGCTGCGCGACAGCAAGACCTTCGACTGGCACGAGGTGAGCGACGCCGAGGCACGCAAGGGCGTCGAGGACGGCACGTACTACCTGTCGCTGACGATGCCCTCGGACTTCAGCAAGCGCATCGCGTCGAGTTCGGGCGACTCTCCGGAGACGGGGGCCCTTCGGGTCCGGACGAACGACGCCAACAACTACATCGTCGGGCAGATCTCGCGGACGGTCTTCTCCGAGGTGCGCACCGCCGCGTCCACGAAGGCGTCGCGCTCGTTCCTCGACAAGATCTTCATCTCGTTCTCGGACATCCACGGCGCGACGAAGAAGGCCGCCGAGGGCGCCGACAAGCTGGACGACGGCATCGGCAAGGCGAAGAAGGGGTCCAAGGACCTCGCGAACGGCCTGAAGGACGCCAAGAACGGCAGCGGTGACCTGGCCGCCGGCGTCAAGAAGCTGCACAAGGGCGCGGGCGACCTGGAGGACGGCTCCAGGAAGGTCGCGGACGGCACCCGGAAGCTGGCCGGCAAGGTCAACGGCACGGCCGACAAGGTGCGCCCCTTCCTGAAGGACAACGGCAAGACCATCGGGGACACGGCCCAGCTCGTCGCCGACTCCTCCAAGGCGATGCGCCACAACCTGGCGACCTGGGTGAAGCTCGCCCCCGAGGCCGCCAAGGGCGCCAAGGAGGGCTCCGCGGTCATCGGCGACTTCTACGCCAAGCGCTGCGATAAGGCTCCGGTGCCCGACCCGCTGTGCCCGGAGTTCAAGAACGCCAAGGAGTCCGCCGAGAACGTGGCGACCCTCGCGGACGACATGAACACCCTGATCGCGGACCAGGACGGTGACGTCAAGAAGCTCGACGGGAACCTGGCCACGCTGCAGAAGAAGTCCCAGGCCCTCGCCGACCGCGCCCCGCACCTCGACGACGACATCGAGACCGCCGTCGCCCAGATCAACGAGCTCGACAAGGGCGCGGGCAAGGTCGCCGCGGGCGCGAAGAAGCTGCACACGGGCCTCGGCACCGCGAAGACCGGGGCCGCCGACCTCGACACGGGCGTCGGCAAGCTGGAGACGGGCGCGACCGACCTCAAGGGCGGCATGTTCAAGCTGGCCGACGGCTCGGCGGAGCTGTCCGGCGGGCTGCACGACGGCGTCAAGAAGATCCCCGACTACGACAAGAAGGACCGCGACGACCGCACCGGTGTCATGGCCGACCCCGTGCAGCTCGCCTCCCAGTCCCTGCACAAGGCGCCCAATTACGGCACGGGCTTCGCGCCGTACTTCATCCCGCTGTCCCTGTGGGTCGGCGCGATGGTGGCGTACATGCTGATCCAGCCGCTCAACCGGCGCGCGCTCGCCGCGGGCGCGTCCGCCTGGCGCATCGCGTTCGCGGGCTGGCTCCCGGTGGCCGCCCTGGGCGTGCTGCAGACCGCCGCCCTGCTGTCGGTCCTGCACTGGGGGCTCGGCCTCCAGATGGCGCGGGCGGCCGGGACGGCCGGCTTCCTGTGCCTGGTGACGGCGTGCTTCGCGGCGATCGTGCAGTGGCTCAACGCCCGCTTCGGAGCGGCCGGGCGGATCCTCGTCCTGGCCGTGCTGATGCTGCAGCTGACCTCGGCGGGCGGCACCTATCCGGTGCAGACGAGCCCCGGCTTCTTCAACTGGATCCACCCGTTCCTGCCGATGAGCTACGTCGTCGACGCTCTCCGGAGGCTCATCACGGGCGGCGGTCTCGGCCCCGTCTGGCAGGCGTGCGCCGTCCTCACGGCCTTCACGCTGGGCGCCCTCGCGCTGACCGCGCTCTCCGCGCGCCGCAAGCAGGTGTGGACCCTGGACCGGCTGCACCCGGAGCTGAGCCTGTGAGCGCGACCGGGTCCGGCGGCCCCGGCGGACCTGTGAGAATCAAGGTCATGGACAGCAGTGCAGGCAGCACCCGGCGCGAGGCCACGCGGCAGAAGCTCTACGAGGCCGCCGTCACCCTGATCGCGGAACAGGGCTTCTCCGCCACGACGGTCGACGAGATCGCCGAACGGGCCGGGGTCGCGAAGGGCACCGTCTACTACAACTTCGCGAGCAAATCGGTCCTCTTCGAAGAGCTGCTGCGGCACGGCGTCGGCCTGCTCACCGCCTCCCTGAAGGAGGCCTCCGAGCAGGCGGCCGCGGACGGCGGCAGCAAGGTCGACGCGCTCGACGCGATGATCCGGGCGGGCCTGGTCTTCATCAACCGCTACCCGGCCTTCACCCAGCTGTACGTGGCCGAACTGTGGCGCACCAACCGCGCCTGGCAGTCCACCCTCATGGTCGTCCGGCAACAGGCCGTCGCGGTGGTCGAGGACGTGCTGCGGGCGGGCGTGGAGAGCGGCGAGCTCAGCGAGGAGATCGACATCCCGCTGACGGCGGCGGCGCTCGTCGGGATGGTGCTGGTGGCCGCGCTCGACTGGCAGGCCTTCCAGCCGGAGCGCTCGCTCGACGACGTGCACGCGGCGCTGTCGCGGCTGCTCCAGGGCCGGGTGAGCGGCACGCGCGCGTAGGGGCAGCTCACACGGACGCACGAACGGCGCCGGTCCGGTGCCCCCTGTCACCAGGCGGCACCGGACCGGCGCTTTCTTCGTGTCCCCCCGTACCCCCGTACGGTCGTCCCCCCGAGT
>NZ_LIRJ01000404.1 GCF_001419745.1 Streptomyces silaceus
AAGGGTGGGCACAGCCCCCGGCGCAGGGTGGCGACAAAGGAGGCCCCAGCCCGGTGCAGGCGGGCACGGACCCCGGTGCCGGGCGGCGATGAAGGTGGCCGCGGCCCCGGGGGACGTACAGCGCGACGTCACCCCTGGAGGCGCCCCGCCAGATCAAGCGCTGACGCCACCCTCGCCGCCACACTCTCCGCGTAATCCGCGTCGACGCGGACGAACTGGCCCCGCCCTCCGCCCCGGAGAAAGGTCACGACCCCCAGCGTCCGCCCCCGACTCCGCAGCACCGCGCACAACGCGTGCACGGAGTCCGCGGGCCACTGCCTCCCGGAGGCCCACTCCCGGAGCCGCTCGGCCGAAGCCGCCCCCGCGCTCGCGCGGACGGACCCGGCGCGCGCCACGCACTGGGTGGCCGGATGCCCCTCGGGGTAGCGCACCGGAAGCCCCGCCATCGCCACCGGCAGGCACGGCCCCGGCGGCCCCGCCGGCGTCTCCGCGACCCGCACCAGCCGCACCGGCTCCTCGCTCACCACCAGATCCACCAGCGCGTGGTCGGCGAAGCCGGCGAGCGCGAAGTCCAGTTGGACCGTCGCCGCCTCCATCGGGTCCTCGCACTCCGCGGCCGCCCGCGCCGCCCGGTGCAACTGCTGCGAACGGAAACGCAGTTGCGTGGCCTCCTGCTCCGTCTGCTTGGCCTCCGTCACGTCCTGGAAGAGCCAGCCGACCCCGAGCGGCACGGGCTCCTCCGTGAGCGGCGAGGCGAGCCGCAGGAAGCCGCTGCGCCAGCACCGCCGCTCGAAGCCGTCCTCCTGGCCGCCGCCGGCCCGCACGGACACCCACAGCTCGGCCGGCGCGGGCGGCGGCCCCTCGGCGAGCACATGGGCCAGCGCGCTCTCCAGCTCCTCCACGCCCTGCCCGAGCAGATCGGCCAGCGGACGCCCGAGCGCGGCCGTGCGCCCCACCCCCAGGGCCCGCGCCGCGTGTTCGTTCATGACCGCGGGCCGCAGATCGGCGTCGACGAGCACGACGCCCCACGTGGCCTTCTCGAAGAGGGCCTCGCTCAGGGCGATCGAGCGCTCCAGGTCTATCTGCGCGTGCACCTCACTGAAGGCGCAGTACACCCCCGCGGGCTTTCCGTCCCCGCCGCGCACGGACGCGGACTGCATCCGCACGAGCACCCGGCCGCCGTCCTTGGTCAGCAGCGCGAACTCGTGCACCTGCCGCCCCGGCGCGTCCATGGCCGAGAGCAGCCGCTTCTCGACGTCCCCGGCGTCGGCCGCGCGGACCGCCCACCCCGAGAACCCGCGCCGTCCCACGGCCTCCGCCGCGGACCAGCCGAGCACCCGCTCGGCCTCGCGGTTCCAGTGCGTCACCACACCGTCGGCGTCGAAGGCGCACAGCGCGGCGTCCATCCCGTCGAGCAGCGCCGCGAGCAGTTCGGCGCCACCGGGCTCGGGTTCTTCAGGACCCAGTTCGTCAGTAGTTCCGCTCTGCCGAGAAGCGCTCACCTGGAACCCCCTGCAGGCCGTGTCCTCAGATCATTCAACTCGAACGTGACGCACCCCACAGGTAGTTCCCGGAACTTGGGGAGAAATCGTCGTGCCACCGTCGCTCCCCACCTCTACGCCTACCGCACGCGCCGCGAGCCCCCGAGGGCGCCCTCCGAAAAAACCGGTTGAGCGGCGCGACGGCGCTTCCTAAGGTGTGCATCACTCGAGAAAGGAGGTGTTGCTGCAGTGATTTCATTGCGGACGCGAGAGGTGGCTGCGGGCTAGCGGCCTGCCACCACACCCAGTGCGGTGCCGGACCAGCGCGCGAGTCGAGCGTGCAGCCGGCCCAATCCCAAAGCAGTCACCCGACCCGCGAGCCGCCGGTACGTCCGGCCGGCTCCCCGCCACCGGTCCGTCCGGTCCGGCGGGGACCATGGCTCGCGGGTCGCCTGCGTTCCGGAAGCCGGGGTGAGGCCGTCGCCTCAGCCCTTGCTGACCGCCGTGAGGATCTCCGGGAGACGGCGGGCCAGGCGCGGCGCGGCGAGCCGCATCCCCGCCTCCGTGATCACCGCCCCGTACGCCGTGCCCACGGGCAGCACGAGCCACGTGAGGGACGAGCCCTGCGAGACGTGCAGCCAGATCGTCAGCGCCAGGACCGGCGCGCACAGCAGGGCCGCCGCGACCATCCCGCCGAAGATCGAGATCCAGGCGAGCCCGGCCTGCCCGGGGGCCACGTTCTTGTAGCCCTCCTGGGGGATCGAGTACGGGAAGCGCGTCGAGGACCACGCGCCCGTCGCCAGCATCGCGCCGAGCAGCGCGAACGACAGGCCGAGCACCTCCGGCAGCGCGCCCCAGTCGCCGAGCAGCGCGGTCGTGGTGACGGTGACGAGGGCGGCGTACGGCAGCGTGATCGCGAGCAGCGCCAGCGCGCGGCCCCACAGCTCCACGTACGCGTCGCGCGTCGAGGAGATCGTCGTCGCCACCATCCAGAACGCCGACGTGTCCTGGCCGAACTGGTTGTACATCAGGATCCCGAGCATCCCCGCCGCGAAGCACGCGAAGTACACGGACCCGGTGCCCTGCAGGGCGTTGAAGAGCGGCACGATCAGGCCGATGGCCAGGGACGTCACCCAGGCCGCCTTGGTCTTCGGGTCGCGCCACACATAGCGCAGGCTGCGCTCCATGACGGTGCCCGCGCGGCCCGCGGGCAGCAGCCTGCCGAGGGCGCCCGAGGCCCGCGAGGAGCCCTTGTCCGGTTCCGCCGCGGCCAGCGTCGAGCCGTCCGGCGTCGTCATCAGCCGGGTCAGGCTGCGCCGCCACAGGGAGAGCAGCGCCACCAGCGCCGCGGCCGTGAGCGCGAGCTGGGCCGCACCCGTCGCGTACGCGCCCTCGCTCACCGCGTCCACCGCGCCGAGCGCCGCGGCCGGCGGCAGCCAGCGCACCACGTCCGCCGCCGGGTCGAGCGTGCCGAGCCCCGAGGAACCGAGGCGCTGCGCACCGAAGTTGACGGCCTGGGCGCCGATCGCGATGACCAGTCCGCTCAGGACGGCGAGATCGCGCCCCTTGCGGCTGGTGAGCAGCCGGGTGTTGGCGGCGGCGACCGCGCGGGCCAGCGCCACGCAGACCAGCACGGTGAGCGCGACGGCCACCACGCCGGTGACGGCCGCCGCGGCGCCGTGGGCCAGCGCGATCGTCGCGCCGGTCGCCAGGCAGAGCGTGAACAGCGGCCCGATGCCCACGAGCGACGCCACGAGCAGCGCCCGCACCAGCGGGCGGGGGCGCAGCGGCAGCATCACCAGGCGCGTGGGGTCGAGGGTCTCGTCGCCGCTCGGGAAGAACAGCGGCATGACCGCCCAGCCGAGCGCGAGCACCCCGACGAGCAGGACGCAGACGGTGGCGGCGTGTTCGTTGCCGCGCAGCGCGATCAGGCCGAGCAACTGGAGCGCGGCGACGAGCAGCGCCAGCGTGACGGACGCGAGGTAGGCGGCCCTGCGGCCCGCCGACTGACGCAGGCCGTTGCGCAGGAGGGACAGCTTCAGGCGTACGAGGACGGGGGTGATCCCCGGGGTCCCGGTCGCCGCGGGCGGGGCGGCCGTCGGCGCGGTCACCGGGCGCCGCCGCCCAGCCAGTCCAGGTCGGTGCCGGCGTCGCGGCCGTTCGCGCCGACCAGTTCGAGGAACGCCTCCTGCAACGAGCGCGCCTCGCCCCGCACCTCGGCGAGCGTGCCGTGCGCGCGGATGCGGCCGGCGGCCATCACGGCGACCCAGTCGCACAGCGACTCGACGAGCTCCATGACGTGCGAGGAGAAGACGACCGTGGCGCCGGAGGCGGTGTAGCGCTCCAGGACGCCGCGGATCGTCTGCGCGGAGACGGGGTCGACGCCCTCGAACGGCTCGTCCAGGAAGAGGACCTCCGGGTTGTGCAGGAGCGCCGCCGCCAGGCCGATCTTCTTGCGCATGCCGGTCGAGTAGTCGACGACCAGCTTGTGCTGGGCGCCCGCGAGGTCGAGCACGTCCAGGAGCTGGGTGGCGCGCTTGTCGACCTCGGCGCCGGGCAGGCCGCGCAGCCTTCCGGTGTACGCGAGCAGTTCGCGCCCCGAGAGCCGCTCGAACAGGCGCAGGCCCTCGGGGAGTACACCGATGCGGGCCTTGACCTCGACGGGGTCCCGCCAGACGTCGTGGCCGACGACCTCCACGGTGCCGTGGTCCGGCCTCAGGAGGCCGGTGACCATGGAGAGCGTCGTGGTCTTTCCCGCGCCGTTGGGGCCGACCAGGCCGATGAACTTCCCGGCGGGCAGGGTGAGGTCGATTCCGGCGACCGCGATGTGCTCACCGAAACGCTTCCAGAGCTCCGTTACCCGTACCGCTGGTGCTGCCTCGGTCACGCCCACTGCCCTCCGTCGCCGGCCCGTGCTCGAAACCCTACGTCGGGCGGCGTCACGTCGACCGGGAGTTGCCCGGCACGGCTACCGGCGCGCCTCCCTGCCGCACGCGTACGCCAGGGGGGAGATGATCTCCTCCGCGTCCGGGAGCCAGCGGTTGGCGGCCGTGGGGCGGCAGGCCCACTGGACCGCGCCCGTGGCACCGAAGCGGGTCGGGGGAGCGGCGACGTACGCGCCCTCGCCGAGCGAGACCAGGTCGATGGCGGCCGGCGGCCAGCCCAGCTTGCGGACGAGGTCGGGGACCTTGGCCGCCGCGCCGGGCAGCACGAAGAACTGCATGCGGCGGTCCGGCGTGCAGGTCACGGGGCCGAGTGTGAGCTCCATCCGCTCCATGCGGGCGAGCGCGAGGAACCCGGCGGTCTCGGGCACGTCGATCGCGTCGAACGTGCGCCCGGTCGGCAGCAGGATCGACGCCTTGGGCTGCTTCTGCCACAGCCGCCGGGCCACGGTCGCGCTGCCGGTCGCCTGGGTCGCCCAGTCCTCGCGCGCGGGGTGTGCGCCGGGTACGGCGCACGCGGTGTCCCCGCACGAGCACTGCTCGGTGCCCTCGGCGGATTCCAGCCAGGTCCCGGGGAACACGTCCCAGTGACGCTCTTCCGCGTACCGCACGGCGATATCCAGCAAGGCCTCTCCGCGCTGCTTCGGGATCTGCGCGGCTGACGTGACTCCGATGGTCTCTTCCACGCAGTTCTCAACTCCCGCCGCCACCTCGGGTTACGGGCGCACGCGAGGGCGGAGGAGGAGCATCGATCCTGCGAGCGGGGCGCATGGGAGCACGCGTGGGGGCGCGCATGGGGATTGGCTTCCGGGTGCGGGTAGCCAGGTCAAGGGCAATCGGAGGATGTCTCGGAGGAAGCCGGCGGAACGACAGGTCCGGACAGAGTCGCACTTGTCGTTCTTCATGGTTTCATTTGCTTCTTTAGTGGTGCATCTTCGCCTTGCCCCAAGGGCATTGATCATCCTGAGGCGGCCCGCGACGGCCGTCCCCAACGATGGTCCACGGTGCACACAGGGGGTACGCCATGGCCGCCAGGCCTCTCGTCGCGCGGCAGCCCAACGAACGGCTGCAGGCGCTCATTCAGGAAGCCGGCTGTTCCAACGCCGGACTGGCCCGCCGGGTCAACATGTGCGGAGCGGAACACGGACTCGATCTGCGCTACGACAAGACATCGGTGGCCCGCTGGCTGCGCGGGCAGCAGCCGCGCGGCCGGGCCCCCGGCATCATCGCGGAGGCGCTCGGCCGCAAGCTGGGCCGGACCGTCACCATCGACGAGATCGGCATGGCGAACGGCAAGAACCTCGCCTCCGGCGTGGGCCTGCAGTTCTCGCCGACGGTCCTCGGCGCCATCGAGCAGGTCTGCGAGCTGTGGCGCAGCGACGTGGGTCGCCGCGACTTCCTGTCCGGTTCGTCGGTCGCCGCGTCCGCGCTCGTCGAGCCGAGCCGCGACTGGCTGATCTCCGCGCCGGACCCGCAGGTCGGACGGACGGCGGGCCCGCGCGTGGGCATGTCGGACGTGGCGGCCGTCAAGGCGACGACGGAGGCGCTGACGCAGCTGGACCACCAGTTCGGCAGCGGCCATGTGCGGCCGGTCGTCGTGCACTACCTCAACTCCGTGGTCTCCGGGCTGCTCGCGGGCTCCTACCGCGAGGCGGTCGGGCGCGAACTGTTCGCCGCGGTCGCCCGGTTGACCGAGCTCGCGGGCTACATGGCGGTCGACACGGGCCAGCCGGGCCTCGCCCAGCGCTACTACATCCAGGCGCTGCGCCTGGCCCAGGCGGCGGGCGACCGGGGGTACGGCGGATATGTGCTCGCGGCGTCGATGAGCCACCTCGCCGCCCAGCTCGGGAACCCGCGCGAGATCGCGCAGTTGGCGAGGGCCGCCCAGGAGGGGACGCGCGGCCGGGCCACCCCCCGCGCGGAGGCGATGTTCTACGCCGCCGAGGCGCGCGGGCACGCGCTGCTCGGCGACGCGCGGGCGACGCAGGCCGTGGCGGGCCGCGCGGTCGAGGCGATGGACCGGGCGGCGGGCGAGGGCGAATCCGGCGACGACCCGGTGTGGATCCGGCACTTCGACCACGCCTATCTGGCCGACGAAATGGCGCACTGCCACCGCGACTTGGGGCAGGCGGACGCGGCGGCGCGCAGCGCCCAGGAGTCCCTGGACGGGCACCCCGAGACGCGCGCGAGGCGCCGCGCGATCGGCCTGGTCCTGCTTGCCACGGCCCAGGTGCAGCGGCGCGAGGTGGAACAGGCCTGTCACACGGGCCTGAAGGCCGTCGAACTGCTCGGCACGCTGCGGTCGAACCGCGGCGCGGAGTATCTGGAGGACTTCCAGCAGCGCCTTGAGCCGTACCGGGAGGAGCCGGTGGTACGGGAGTTCGGGGCGCGCGTCGACATCCAGGCGGCGTGAGACGCGCGAACGCACCACTGAACAGCGTCAGGGAGGGAGGTTTCGTTACTGCGGCCCCTGAGCGGAGGGCGGCGTTCTGAGCTGCGTGGCAGAGGGATGTGGCGACCCGGTAGCGTGACCCGACGGTTCCGTAGGTCCCCCATTCGTAGGAGTCCCGGTGACGCAGCAGAGCGGTCAGGGCGCTGCTTCCTCCGATCCGCAGCAGCCCGCGGCCCGGCCCGCCCACGAGGGCGTCGTGCTGCCCGCGGACGGCGGCGCGCCGCTGCTTCCCGGCACCGCGGGCCGGCACAGTGCCCCGACGGGCGGCAGCCCGTGGGGCGAGCCCTGGGGGCCCGAGTCGGCTGGCCCGCCGCCGGGCGGTCACACGTACGGCCAGGGCCAGGCGTGGGACACCCCGCAGCAGCCCGCGGCCCAGCCGCTGCCCCCGGAGGGCACGCCCCAGCAGGGCTACGGCGCCCAGGGCTACGACAGCCAGGGCTACGGCGCCCAGGGC
>NZ_LIRJ01000405.1 GCF_001419745.1 Streptomyces silaceus
CTCCAGTGGAGTTGCCCCCGCCACCCGAGGACCCCGACCCACCCGAAGCTCCGGAAGCGCCGGAGCCGCCGGACCCCGGGCCCGTGCCCGACGGCCGCTTCGGCGCGACCCTGGGGGACGGCGCCTCGCCCTGCTCGCGGTCGAGGGAGAACGACCAGCCCTCGAAGCTGCCGGTCGGCGGCGTGCGGTAGGTCGCGCCCTGCTGGCTGTAGGTCCACGCGCCGCCGTTGGGGGCGTGCCAGTACGACCAGTACGCCTTGGTGGGCGGGGTGTCGACGCACGGTTCGCGGTCGGGCCCCGGGCTGCCCTCCAGACGGCAGATGAAGGACTCGCCCCACCGGTTGGTGCCGGTCACGTCGATGCCCGCCGCCTTCAGCGCGGCGAGCCCGCTGGCCTGGCTGCCCACCGCGCAGCGCACGATGGTCGTGCCGCCCAGCTCGCGGAAGTCCACGACGACGGTCACGCCGTTCGCGTCGGGGCAGAATCCGGCCCGGCCACGGCCGGTGTCCAGGGCGCTCGCCGTCCCCGGGGACGCGCCGACACCGAGCGCGACGGCGGACAGGAGCATGCCGAGGGCGGTGGCGAACACGCGGAGCGCACGGGCCATTTCGGGTCCTTCGGGCCGGGGGCCGCATCAGGACCCCGACACGCCCGTGCCGCACAACAAACCCCTGACGCGCGTTCCGTGCGGAAGCGGCAGGGGCCGATGAACCGGGGGCTCAGGGCTCCACGCTGCAGACCATGACAGTGAGAAGCAGTGCACATGGCGCGCCGGGCGATCCGGCTCACGGCGTCGAGCGCCGCTCACGGTTGCAGGTCAGCGCCGGATTCTCACCGGCTTTCCCCAGTCGCGCATGCATTCAGTTGTCACTTCGTCAACACACGAAGCAAGGTGAAGAGTACGCCCGGCGTCCCGAACCGGCCACCCCTTCCCGCTGTAACCATGATCACTGGTCGCCGCGTGCCGCGAGGGCGGCCAACTCCTCGGGCGTGCGCGGCCCGTGGCCCGTCCCGTCGCGCAGGCCGTGTGCCCGCAGGAGCTCCGCCACGGCGATCCCCCACGGCAGTGTCAGACCGGCCTGGGCGAGCAGGTCGCGCTGGGCGAGCATCCGCTCCACCGGGCCGGTGCGCACCCCTGAGGGCGTGAGCAGTGCCGCGTCGTCGGCCCAGCGCAGGGCGAGGTCCACGTCGTGGGTCGCCATGACCACGGTGGTCCCGGCGTCCCGCAGGCGGCCCAGGGTGGCGAGGAGGCGTTCCTGGCCGTCGGGGTCGAGTCCGGCGGTCGGCTCGTCGAGGATCAGCACGCGGGGACGCATCGCGACGGCGCCCGCGATGGCGGTCCGCTTGCGCTGGCCGTAGGAGAGCAGATGCGTGGGGCGGTCGGCGAGGGCGGTGATGTCGAGCGCGGCGAGCGCCTCGGCGACGCGCCCGCGGACCTCGGTGTCGGGCAGGCCGAGGTTCAACGGGCCGAAGGACACGTCCTGTTCGACCGAAGCGGCGAACAGCTGGTCGTCCGGGTCCTGCACGACCAGCTGGACGGTCGTCCGCAGCCGCGTCAGGCCCTTGCGGTCGTACGTCACCGCGGCGCCGTCGACCGTCAGTCCGCCCCGGTCGGGGCGCAGTCCGCCGCTGAGCAGCCGCATCAGCGTGGTCTTGCCGCTGCCGTTGCGTCCGAGCAGCGCGAGCGCGCGGCCCTCCACGACGTCGAAGTCGAGACCACTGAGGACGGTGGGCCCGTCCTCGTACGCGTAGGAGGCCGCGCGCAGGGCGACCAGCGCCTCGCCGGATCCGGTGGGAGCGCCCGGCTCGCGCAGAGCACGCGGCTCGGTCATGGCAGGAACCTTTCCAGTACGAGAGTGAGGGCCGCCAGGCCCACGAGCAGGGCCGCGCTCGCGGCCACGAACGGCCGGGAGATCCGGGCCTCGGGCACGAGGACCCGCAGGGTGCCGTCGTAGCCGCGCCCGGCGAGCCCGGCCTGGAGCCGGCTCGCCCGGTCGAAGGCCCGCACGAACGCGGTGGCGCCGAGCCCGGCGAGGGAGCGCCAGGTGGCGGCCCGGGTGGTGTGGCCGAGGCGGGCCGCCTGCGCCTGCCGGATACGGCCCATGGAGTCCAGGAGCAGGAAGCTCATGCGGTACGTCACGAGCGCCACGTCCACGACCGGTGCGGGCACGCCGGCCTTGACCAGGCGGGGCAGCAGATCCGACATCGGTGTGGTGAAGGCGAACAGGAGCACGCCGAGCGAGGCCGCCGAGGTACGCAGGAGCAGACCGCCCGCCCGCGCCGGGCCGCCGTCGGCGAGCGTCACGAAGCCGTCGGGGCCGCCGACCTGGACGAGCAGGGTCAGGGCACCGGTGACGCAGAAGCCGAGCGGTACGCGGTAGGCGCGCCACAGCTTGCGCGGCGGCACGCCGGCAGGTCCGAGCAGCACCGCGAGCGCGGCGCACAGGACCAGGACCGCGCCCGGCCAGGGCGGCAGGGAGATCGCGAGGACGGTGAGGCCGAGCCCGAGCACGGCCTTGTCCACGGGGTGGCGGCGGCGCCAGTGGCTGCTGTGCGCCGCCGCGTCGATGGGCAGCACCCCGGCTCAGACCTTTTCGGTGTCGGCCCGGGTGTCCGCCGCGCCGCCCACCGGATCGGCCGCGGCCTCCTCGGCCCGTGCGCGCTCGGCGCCCTGCCGACGCCCCCTGCGCAGCCCGAAGTAGTACGCGAGGACGCCCGCGCCGATGGCCGCCTGCAGGGCGAACAGCGCCGATTCGACCTCCCCGGACGGGGGCTCGTACAGGGGCGAGAACCACGGCTCGTAGTCGGGCTTGAGCTCGGTGATCGCCGTCTCGGCCTGGGCGTCGGCGCCCGCGAACGGCTCCTTCTTGTCGTCCCCGAGGCCGAGCGCCAGCGGAAGCACCGCGAGCGCGGCGACGACGACGAGGAGCAGGATGTTGATCTTCGTGTTCCGGCTCATCAGGCGCTGGCCTCCGACTTCGTCTCCGCCGGCGCCGCGCTCTTCGCCTGCGCCTCCTTCTCCGCCCGCGTCTCCGGCTGCGCGGCGGGCTGCTTGCGCTGGAGCAGGACGCCGAGCCGCGTCAGCTCACCCTTGCTGGACTGCACGAGCAGCCGCATCACGAGGACGGTGAGCAGTCCCTCGCTGACCGCGAGGGGGATCTGCGTGACGGCGAAGATCCCGCCGAACTTGCCCAGCGCGCCGAGGAAGCCGCTGCTGGGGTCGGGGAAGGCCAGGGCCAGCTGGACGCTGGTGACGCAGTACGTGGACAGATCGGCGACGAACGCGCCGAAGAAGACGGCGACCATGAGCGGCACGTCGTACCGCTTCAGGAGCCGGTAGACGGCGTATCCGGCCCAGGGCCCGACGATCGCCATCGAGAACACGTTGGCGCCCAGCGTGGTGAGCCCGCCGTGGGCCAGCAGCAGGGCCTGGAAGAGCAGGGTGATGGTGCCGAGCACCGTCATGATCGGTGGTCGGAACAGGATGGCGCCCAGACCTGTTCCGGTCGGATGGGAGCAACTGCCCGTCACTGAAGGGATCTTCAGGGCGGACAGGACAAAAGTGAAGGCTCCGGACGCGCCCAGGAGCAGGGTGCTCTCCGGGTGCTCCTTGACCTCACGCGTCAGGGAGCGGACTCCGTGGACGACGAACGGCGCGGACGCCACGCCCCAGGCGACGGCGTGCGCCGGCGGGAGAAACCCCTCGGCTATGTGCATGGCTCAGCAGACCCTCTCCAGCACCTCGTGGATGGACAACGCGCCTTGGCCGGTCTCCTGGCTGACGGGTCCCACCGACCGACTCCGCCTTCCCGGGCGCGTGTGCGCCCAGTGGCTGCCGCAAGGGCTGGAGCCGGACTTCCCGATCACAGTGGCGAGGGCCGCACCGGCATCACACCGGATTTCCCGTTCACCAAGGCGTGGTGACATTAGTGCGCAACTGATCCGCCTGACAACTTGCACAACGGTCGCAGCGGTGGCACGCGCGAGCGCACACCACCACCGCGTACGCCCCTGTTCAGAGCCTATGCGTAGACATGGAAGCCGCGGCCGGTCTTACGGCCGAGGAGTCCCGCCTCGACCATGCGCAGCAGCAACGGCGGGGGCGCGCACAGGGGTTCCTTGAACTCCTCGTACAGCGACCGGGCGATGGCGGCGACCGTGTCGAGGCCGATCAGGTCGGCCAGTCTCAGCGGGCCCATCGGGTGGGCACAGCCGAGTTCCATGCCCGCGTCGACGTCGGCGGCGGTGGCGAAACCGGACTCGGCCATGCGGACCGCCGAGAGGACATACGGGATCAGCAGGGCATTGACCACGAAGCCCGCGCGGTCCCGCGCGTGGACAACCGTCTTGCCGAGCGTCTCGGTGGCGAACCCGGTCACGGCGGCGACGGTCCGCGGCGCGGTGTGCAGGGAGGACACGACCTCCACCAGCGGCAGGACGGGGACCGGGTTGAAGAAGTGCAGCCCGATCACCCGGTCGGCGCGGCGGGTGGCCATGCCCAGACGCATGATCGGGATGGCGGAGGTGTTGGTGGCGAGGACGGCCTCCGGGTCCTCGACGGTCTTGTCGAGCGCGGCGAAGACCTCGGTCTTGGCGTCCGCGTTCTCGACGATCGCCTCGATGACGAGCTGCCGGTCGGCGAGGTCGTCCAGGTCACCGGTGAAGACGAGCCTGGCTTCGGCGTCCTCTGCGGCGGGGCGGTCCAACTTGCCCCGCTGGACGGCGCGTTCGAGGGAGGCGGACACCCGCTCCCGGGCCGCGCGGGCCGCCGTGGCGTCGACCTCGCAGACCACGGTGTCGACCCCAGCGCGGGCACAGACCTCGGCGATCCCGGCGCCCATCCGGCCGCCGCCGACGACGCCGACCCTGCGGATCTCCGCGTGCGCGGGGCGGTTCTCGCCGGTGCGGTGGCCGGTGTCGGGGGCGAGAACCTCGACGCGGCCGCTCAGGGGGGTGGACATGCGGGCCTCCTCGGAAACGTACGGACGGGTCCTGCGCGGCGCTCAGTGGAACTGCTCCTCCTCCGTGGAGCCGGAGAGCGCGGTCGTGGAGGAGGCGGGATTGACGGCGGTGGAGACCAGGTCGAAGTACCCGGTGCCGACCTCGCGTTGGTGCTTCACCGCGGTGAACCCGTGCTCCTGGGCGGCGAACTCCCGCTCCTGGAGGTCGACATAGGCGGTCATGCCGGACTCCGCGTAGCCGCGGGCGAGGTCGAACATGCCGTGGTTGAGGGAGTGGAAGCCCGCCAGCGTGATGAACTGGAAGCGGTAGCCCATGGCCGCCAACTCCCTCTGGAACTTGCCGATCTGGTCGTCGTCGAGGGCCGCCTTCCAGTTGAAGGACGGCGAGCAGTTGTAGGCGAGCATCTGGTCGGGGTGCTCGGCGTGGATCGCCTCGGCGAACGCGCGGGCCTGGGCCAGGTCGGGGGTGCCGGTCTCCACCCAGATGAGATCGGCGTACGGGGCGTAGGCGAGGCCGCGGGCGATGACCGGGGCCATGCCGTTCTCCACGCGGTAGAAGCCCTCGGCGGTGCGGTCGCCGGTCGTGAAGCGGGCGTCGCGCTCGTCGACGTCGCTGGTCAGCAGGGTCGCGGCGAGGGCGTCGGTGCGGGCGACGACCAGGGTCGGCACATCGGCGATGTCGGCCGCCAGACGGGCCGCGTTGAGGGTGCGGATGTGCTGGGCGGTCGGCACGAGGACCTTGCCGCCCAGGTGGCCGCACTTCTTCTCCGAGGCCAGCTGGTCCTCGTAGTGGATGCCGGCGGCGCCGGCGGCGATCATCGCCTTGGTCAGCTCGAAGGCGTTGAGCGGACCGCCGAAGCCCGCCTCCGCGTCGGCCACGATCGGGGCGAGCCAGTCCGTGGCGTCCCCCGCGCCCTCGGCGGTCGCGATCTGGTCGGCGCGCAGCAGCGCGTTGTTGATGCGACGGACCACCTGGGGAACGGAGTTGACGGGGTAGAGGCTCTGGTCGGGGTAGGTGTGCCCGGCCTGGTTGGCGTCGGCGGCGACCTGCCAGCCCGACAGGTAGATGGCCTGCAGCCCCGCCTTCACCTGCTGCACCGCCTGCCCGCCGGTGAG
>NZ_LIRJ01000406.1 GCF_001419745.1 Streptomyces silaceus
GCAGTGCGCCCCCGCGGGGGCCGCCGGCACCCCGTGTGATGCCGGCGTCCCGCGCCCTGTTCCGTCCCGTCAGACGAGCCGGGCCAGGACCGCGGCGAACTCCCCGGGCCGGCTGAAGTATCCGACGTGGGAGGTGGCCAGGGTGTGGACGTCGAAGGGATTGTCGGGGGTGACCGCGTCGGCCTCCGCGATGATGCGGTCCTGGGTGTGCACGGGGATGCTGCGGTCGTCGGCGAGCCGTAGGTAGCTGTGCGGCACGCGCCCCCAACGGTCGGCACGTATGACGCAGTCCGGCCCGATGACCTCGTAGCTCTCGTCCGGGTCCATCGTGTCGAGGACCGCGCGGAACTGGGCGTCGGTGCCGTCGGCCATGATGGCGGCCTTCAGCTCGGCAAAGAGAGACGGGTCGCCGTTCCCCGCACGCCAGTTGAGCCGCGCGAAGCCCTGCTCCGCGACGTCGCCGACGGCAATCTTCGCCACGGCGGCATCCAGGAGATTCCCGTCGGGCTCGGCGGGGTGCACCTCTTCCTGCGGCGTGGTGAACCGGGTCGGACACGCGGCCGAGATGTACACGAGGCGGTGCAGCAACTCGGGCACGGCATTCCCCACGGCGCTGAGCGTGATCCCGCCGAAGCTGTTGGCGGCGAGCACCACGGGGCCGTGTGCGGCGAGCCGGGAGACGATGTCGACGACGCACCGGACATTGTCGTCGAGCGTCACGCCCTTCATCGGCGAGGGTGCGGCGGACAGTGCCTCGATGTCCTGCGGCGAGGCGAAGTACGACGCGGGGCGGTCGGCCGAACTGCCGTGTCCCGGCATGTCGATGGCGTACGACGGGAAGCCGAGCATCGCGAGCTCGTTCCGCAAAGGCCCCCATGCCTGGGCATTGCTGGAGGCACCGGGGATGAATACGAACGTGGGAGTCATGGTGTGGTCCTAGAGCCTGTCTGACAATTCCCGTCCAATCAGCGAGGTTCGGTTGAGTTGGCAATCGGGAGGTGCGCCGACCGTCCGGCGGGGATTACCGGGCAGGGCCTACGAACGGCGGGCCAGCAGATGGGCGTCGAGGAAGCCCCTTTCGGAGGCTGGATCGTGGAGCAACCGGGCGAAGGGAACGAGCCCGGCGTCGGCCAGCAGTTCGGCGAGGCGATCCGCCGGCCAGCTGTAGGCAGGTGCCACCTTGTGGTCGAAGCGGACCGGTTCTTGTTCGTCGGTCCCGAAGAAGGAGACCAGGAGCAGGCCATCCGGTGCCAGGACGCGTGCCTGCTCGGCGAGCAGCTCCGGCAGTTCTCCCGGAGGGGTGTGGATCATTGAGTAGTGGGCCAGTACGCCGCCGAGCGCGGCGTCCTCGATCGGCAGGGATTCCATCCGCGCCTCTTGGAAGCGCAGCGCCGGATGGGCCTGCCGGGCGTGGTCGATCATGCCGGGGGCGAGGTCTAGTCCGAAGGCGTCCAGGCCCAGTTCGTGCAGCATGGCTGTCAGATGTCCGGGCCCGCACCCGACGTCCGCTGCCCGCGGGTTGCCCGTCGCGCGCACCAGTTCGGCGAAGGTGCCGATCATGGTCCGGGAGAAAGGCTGTGTCTCCAGCCGGTTTGCGAACAGCGATGCGTACAGCTCGACGACTCCGTCGTAGGCCGTCCTGGTCTCGTCCTGATGATTCACCACGAGCAGGACTCTATAGCCGGTCTGATAATTGATCTTGTGGCAGGTCGAGGTGAGTTGACGGATGCGGCATGGGGGCGGATAGAGCCCCTTTTGCCCCAGGTGGACGGACGGGGCCATCCGTGGCGTGATCACCGGCAGGTGGTCCACGGCGTGCTGTGGCGGCTACGGACCGGGGCTCCTTGGCGCGACCTGCCCGAGCGGTATGGGCCGTGGCAGACCGTCTACGAGCGGTTCGCCCGCTGGGAGGCCGATGGCACGTGGGCGAAGCTGCTGGAGCATGTCCAGGTCCATGATGACGCGGGGGGCCGGGTGGAGTGGATCGTCGCCGTCGACTCCACGATCAACCGGGCCCACCAGCACGCCGCGGGCGCCCGTAAAAGGGGGACGCAGACAGGGACGAACTGGAAGATCCGGGCCGCTCGCAGGCGCATCAGGCACTCGGTCGGTCCCAGGGCGGGCTGACCACCAAGGTCCATCTCGCCGTCGACGGCCGGGGACTGCCGCTGTCGATCGTGCTCACACCCGGAAACGTCAACGACGCCACCGCGTTCGCCGATGTCCTCGACGGGGTCCGCACCCCGCGCGTCGGCACGGGCCGCCCGCGCACGACACCGGACCGTGTGCTGGGTGACAAGGCCTACTCCAGCAGGGCCATCCGTCATCTGCTGAGGCGTCGGGGCATCGCCGCCACGATCCCCGAGCGCCGCGACCAGGTGGCCAACCGTCGACGCAGGGGGCGCTTCGGTGGCCGGCCACCCGCCTTTGACAGGGAGATCTATCGCGACCGCAACGTGGTCGAACGATGCTTCGCTCGCCTCAAGCAGTTCCGTGCGATCGCAACCAGGTTCGACAAGCTCGCGGACCGCTACCGCGGGGAGTCGTCCTAGCCTCCCTGATTCTCTGGCTCCGCGAAACGGCCAGGTGATCATTTGTCAGACAGGCTCTAGCCGTTGGTCTCGTCGGTGTTCAGCGGTGTGCCGCGCACGCGCGGGTGCGGGACAGCTGCACCTTGATGACGAAACCCATGGGCAGAGCGTAGCCCGACAACCTCCCTGCGACGCAACGGAATTCATGGCGCGCGTTGCGCACCGCCCGTGCAAGATCGCTAACATCCGCAGGTCCCGCAATCTGGGCTGAGGAGACGTACGCGGATGTTGTCGTTCACGGTCTGGCGTGATCTGCGGTGGTTGAGGTTCGCGAACTTCACGCGGCCGGACCAGGATCACATCTACCAGTGGTGCGTGCTCGAGGCGCTCTCGCACCCCCGGACCGAGCGTCTCCTCGCCTCGCACGACCTGTCGAAGGCCGCGGTCGAGCAGGACATGCTCCGCCCCCACATCAGCCTCCTCGCCGTCAGTCGGTGCCGGGGCAGGGCGTACAGCGAGTATCGGTACGCGTACGAGGTACTGGAGGACCTCGAGGAGGAACGGCGCACTCTCGCGGACGAGTCGCGGTGGGACTGGCGGGTCGTCGTCTCCCTGTTGGCCGGCGCGATGTTCACGGTGCTCCTCCTCGGAGGGCTGCTCTGGCTGGGTGGCGCGGTGGTGGCCGTGGCGGTGCTGTGGTTCGTACTGGCCCGGCGCCGGTCACCCGTCAGCGAGCGCGGGTCGGAAGCGCTGTTGGGAGCGGGGCTCGCCTTCTCGTGGGCGGTATGCCGGGTGGACGTCGGGATCAAGGCGCTGCGGTGGGGCAAGGTGCTGCTGGCCGAAGGGACACTGCCCGCGGTTCCCGACGCCGTCCGTCGGCTGATCGGGGACGAGCCGGATTCTCTGTTCCTTCCGGACCGCTTCTCGGGACTGCGCACGCCCCGGTCGCCCGAGCATGTCGTGGACAACCGGGCCACGTCACAACTCCAGCGCAAGCTCGCACAGGTCGAGTACGGGACCATCGCGGTGTGCGGGCCGCGCGGCTCCGGCAAGACGACTCTCCTCGAACACTGCGTGAAGGATGCCGACCTGGGCCTGCTGGCCCAGGCCCCGGCGACCTACGCTCCCCACGACTTCCTGCTCTCGCTGTCCGTGCGGCTGTGCGAGGCGTACGTACGCGAAGCGGGTTACGACGTCCCCGAGTTCACGCGGCTCTCGCCCGCGCGGCGGATGCTCGGCCGCCTGCGGGCGGGCGCGCGGCGGCTGGGGCGGTGGAGCGTGTTCGCGCTGCCCGCCGCTGCCTTGGTGGTGCTGGGTCTTTCGGCATCGGCCCGCTCCCTGTACTCGCTGTACGCCGACTCCCTCGGTGACGCCGCGCGCGAGCGGGGCGACGCCCTGCGGGAGCGCGTCGTCGACATCTGGGAGGGGCACGCGGTCGTGGCGAGCCTGCTCGTCACCGCGGGCGGCGTGGTGTGGTGGCGGTCGCGGCACGCCGCCTGGCTGCCACGGCTGGTCAGGGCCGGATGGCGCCAGGCCTGCCACCTCCTCGGCTTCCTGCTGATGCTCGTCTCGCTCGCCAGTCTGGTCGTGGACGAGCAGCTGGCGGAGCGCACCTCGCCCGTGCGCCCTGGGACCGTGGTGGCCGGCGGTCTGCTCTTCCTCGCGTGGAGGGTCTGCGTCGGCGTCCGCGATTCCGGGGGCGGGTTCTCGCTGGGCCGTCGGCGCATCGACCTGGGGCGGGTCTTCCAGCCGGTGGCGGCGGTGGCCGCGTGCTCGCTTCTGCTGTATCTGGTCGACAGCCCGGAGATCTACCCGCTGCTCGCCGACGAGGACAATCCGTTGCGGATGACCGGGTTCGTGGTCGGCCTGGTCCTGGTGAAGGCCGGCGGCTGGCAGCCGCGGCCGGCCGAGCCGGAGCTGGTGACGCGGTGCCGCAACCATCTCTACCGGCTCCAGACCATCCAGACGTCCAGCAACACCCTCAACGCCACGGGCGCCGCCCAGGTCCTGTCGCTCGGCGGCTCCCACGCCACCTCCGTGTCCACGATTCCGCCGAACTTCCCCGAACTGGTCGACGCCTTGCGGGACTTGCTGACACGGATCGGGGCCGCGTACGCCCAGCGGAACAAGACGGTGGTGATCGCCATCGACGAGGTCGACCGACTCGGCTCCGACACGGAGGCCCTGGCCTTCCTCAGCGAGATCAAGGCCGTCCTCGGCGTGCCGCACGTCTACTACCTGATCTCGGTGGCCGAGGACGTCGGCGCCACCTTCGTGCGTCGCGGCCTGCCGCACCGGGGTGTGACGGACAGCTCTCTGGACGACATCGTCCACGTCCAGCCGAGCACGTTCCAGGAATCGCAGAAGATCCTCGCCAAGCGCACGGACCGGCTCACCGATCCTTATGTGATGCTGGCCCACGCCCTGTCGGGAGGCATCCTGCGGGACCTGTTGCGCTACGGAATCCAGATCAGCGAAATGCAGGAGAAGTCGCAGAGTTACGAGCTGACCGACATTTCCCGTCACCTCGTCCTGGAGGAACTGAGCGAGACGCTCGCCGGTTTCAGGACGCTGCTCAGCAGGCACCAGTGGACCCGTGACACGAGCGCCGTCCTCAGCGCGTTCGGCACGCTGGACACCTACTTGAGCGCCCCGGCCCCCTGCCCCTGCGACCACGCCCGACTCCATTCGCACCTGGAGGAGTTCGCGTTCCATCCCGCGAGCGAACGCTTCTCCCCCGCTGTCGCCGGGCAGTTGGCACCGGAGGCGCTGCAGCTCGTCGACGAGGCCGCCGCATACGCCCACTTCTCGCTCACCCTGCTCGACATCTTCACCGTCAAGCGCCTGACGGAACGGGCCGCGCTGGCGGCACGACACGGTCCGGACGGTGAGCCGGGCCGCCTGGCCCAGGCCCGCCAGGAACTCGGCATATCCGCCCACAGCGCCCGCCCCCTCATCGACGACATCCGCACGGCATGGTCGCTGCCGCTCCAACCCGACCCCACCCCAATACGCTCATCGCGACGCGACTGTCCGACGCATGGCTCTGCCACACCGGGCCACTGAGCCTTCTCCAACCTCGGTTTGAGCATGCCAGGTGCAGAGCGAGGACGGCCTGGACGAGGCCGGTGATACGGCTGCGCCCACGCCGAACCCGGCGGCGAACTGGATTCGGTCGAGCTCGCGGCTCAGGGCCGACTCGGACTCCCCTGCGGCGCGCTCCGCAGTACTCAGCCGCGCTCAGCGAGGAGCGGTATCGCCCGGGGCCTCCGCTCCCAGGAGCGCGAGCAGCCCGGGGAATCTCTTCTCGATGTCCCCCCGTCGCAGACGGATCCCCTTGCGGTTGCCGTAGTCGATCTCGTCAATGAGACCTGCCTCGCGCAGGACCCGGAAGTGATGGGTCTGGGTCTGCTTCGAGATCGGAAGATCGAACGAGTTGCAGCCCCGCTCGCTGTCGCTGCGGTCGGCGGCCAACTGCGTCATCACCGAACGACGGTGCTCGTCGGCGAGGGCGCGAAACACCGCACCCAGATCAAGCGCATCGGCCTCCGGGCCGACCAGGTTCTTCCCGGCCACGCGGCACCCCCTTCAGGTACGACTTGAATCGTACCTGAAGCATGTACTCCACTGAGGTACGAGATTTTTCGTACCTTGGTCCGGTTGCGCTGCCTCATGCCGCCACGCCCTGAGACCCCGGCCCCGGCACTCGCCGGGGACCCGGTCATCGACACTCCGAGAGGTCATCGTCATGAAGAAGCCCGAGGTGCTGATAGTCGGTGCCGGAATCGCGGGGCCCGCACTCGCGTACTGGCTGTCCCGGAACGGCTACCTGCCGACGGTCGTCGAACATGCCCGGCAGCTGCGCTCCGGTGGGAGCGCGATCGTCGTGAAGGGACCCGCGATCCCGGTCGCCGACCGCATGGGCATCCTCCCGCAGCTCCGCGGGCTCGCCACCCGCAATCGGTCACTCACTCTGCTCGACCCCGGCGGCAGGCGAATCCTGCAACTCCCGCTCACCTCCGACAAGGCGCCGACGGTCGAGGTGACCCGAGCCGACCTGTCCGAGGTGCTCCACCGGTCGGCGCAGACCGAGGCCGAGTTCCTGTTCGACGACACGGTCACCGCTCTCGACCAGGACGGAAGTGGGGTCGACGTCACCTTCCGGCGGTCCGCGCCACGGCGCTTCGACTTGGTGGTCGGTGCCGACGGGATGCACTCCACCGTACGGCGCCTGGTCTTCGGACCCGAGCGGCAGTTCGCCGGCGACCTGGGCCTGTACGGCGCGACCGTGCCGCTGGAACCCGACGCCATCGAGGACCCGAGCGAGATGACCATGCTGACTGTGCCGAACCGGATGCTGGTCCTCCACCCCTCGCGGGCCACTCCGCTCGCGATCTTCACCTTCCGGGCCGCACGGCCGGCGCCCCACGACCGCAAGAACATCGCCCTTCACAAGCAGACCGTGGCCGACGCCTACGCCGACGTGCGGTGGCGGGCACCGGAACTCGTGGCGGCGTTCCTCGACCACCCGGCTCCGTTCTTCGACCCCCTGACCACCATCCGGGTGCCCTCGTGGTCCCGCGGACGGGCCGTACTGCTCGGGGACGCGGCGGCGGCGACAGCCCTGCTGGGTGACGGGTCCAGCATGGCGATGGCGGGCGCGTACGCCCTCGCGGAAGAGCTCGCCGCCCATCCCGGCGATCACACCCGCGCCTTCGCCGCCTACGAGTCGCGGCTCCGCCGTGAGGTGGGTCCGCGACAGCGACGCGTCGGCCTGCTCTCCAGGCTCATGGTGCCCCGCACCCGGTCGGGCCTCGCGGTGCGCAACACGGTGGGCCGCGTGGTCGGGCGCACGAACCGGATCGACTCTCACGAAACCGCGAACCGATAGACCGGGTCCGCACCGACCGGTCACCGTTCGGTGCGCCGCTCCGCGGTAGCTCGCGGCCGGATCAGCGCCGCCATGTCCGACGAGCCCGGCTCGACGTGGCAGTCATTCGTGGCGAGTGACCGGAACGGTGGGTGAGGCCGACAGCGGCCGACCTGCCGCAGCGGCGACGTCACGCCTCAACCCGAGGTTGGAAAAGCTCACTGACGTTCAATCACGCGGCGCCCACTCGATGTCGTTCCGCAGCGGTTCGCCGCCCACGTCCGTCCGCATTTCCGTCCTCAAGGTCTGCACCGAATCCGCGTACGCGCTCAGGCAGTCGAGGAACTCCGGGCTGCGTCTGTCACACCCGCCCGCCACGACCTCCTGCATCTCCAGGAGACTGTTGAAGACGACATTCATCGCAACGGCCACGGAATTGGGCGCGAACAGGATGACGCGCTCGCGCATCACGTACAGGCAACTGTCACCCAGGGCCTTCCGGCTGGCCTCCTGACGCTGGTCGGGTGAGGTTTCCGCCGCCTTCAGAGCCAAGGTGCGCAGGGCCCCGGCGGATTCGTTCATGGCCTGGAGGAAGTTCAAGTACGTCTCGGTCCGCATCGCGCGCTCGAGCTGAAGGCGTGTTTCCCTGCCACGGAAACGTTCCGATATCAGCGTGCTGCTGACGCCGATAGCCGCTCCCAGAAGGGTCGAGAGAAATGTGAACCACTGCATTCCGGGTTCCCATCTGCCCGGGCGGTCCGAGGATCCGCCAGTGGCGAACCGCTGGGGCAACTCCGTTCTCCGCACGCGGAGTCGTCGTTTCGATGTACCGCTCGGTGACCGTATTGGCCAGCGAGTGGGCAGCAGTGCAGCACGGTGGCAGCGAATCCAGTCGATGTCGTCATGTCCATCCAGGTAGCACCCGCCGCGTCGGGGGGACGTCCGGATCGCCGGGGGGATTCCGGCTTCCTAGCCTCTGGGCATGATCATTCGCCGTTTGTGGTTGTCCTCCGCCGCTGTTCTCGCTCTCGTCGTGTCCGCCTTGCCTGCGGCCGGCGGCGCCGCCTCCGCGGCGTCCGGAGGCGCAACAGCGCCCTACGACTCCGCGGACCGGGCCTTGCAGCGCGACGCCGACGCATTGCGCGATGCCGGGGTCACCGGAGTGTCCGTCCGGCTCGACACGTCACACGGGTCCCTCACCGCTCGCTCCGGCGTCGGTGATCTGGACAGCGGGCGGCCCGTGCCCGAGAACGGCCACCTTCGGCTCGGCAGCATCACCAAGACATTCGTCGCCACCGTCGTGCTGCAGCTCGTCGACGAGAAGCGGCTGACCCTCGATCAGACGGTGGAGGAGATCCTGCCCGGGGTCGTGTCCGGCGCGGGCAACGACGGTCGCGCCATCACCGTCCGCGATCTGCTGCGGCACACCAGCGGCCTCCACGACTACACCGGCGACGTGTTCCCCGAGCAGAACGCCGAGACCTACTTCGCCAACCGGTGGCGCGGCTACCGGCCCGCGCAGCTGGTCGCCATGGCCATGCGTCACGCGCCCGACTTCACGCCGGGGACGGACTGGGCGTACTCCAACACCAATTACGTCCTCGCCGGGATGATCATCGAGAAGGTCACCGGTCGCGCGTGGGAGCAGCAGGTCCAGTCCCGCATCCTGCGTCCCCTCAAGCTGCGGCACACCAGGGCTCCCGGCGTCTCGCCCCTCCTGCCCCGGCCGTACGCGGCCAACTATCAGCAGTTCGCCCCGGGCGGACCGTTCATCGACACCACGATCCCCTACCGTCCCTTCGACGACGGCGCCGACGGCTCGATGACCGGCACGGCGCGCGACCTCAATCGCTTCCTCTCCGCCCTGTCCCGGGGAAAGCTGCTCAAGCCCGCCACGCTCGCCGCCATGCGGACCACCGTCCCGGTGCCCGACGGCCATGGCCACCCCGCGGGCACCGGGGACGGACTCGGCCTGTTCTCCACCCCGCTGTCCTGCGGCGGCGGATACCTCGGGCATGGGGGAAGCGGCTTCGGGTACGTCATGCGCGGCGCCGCCACGGTCGACGGGCGCCGCACCCTCACCGTCGCCGCCCACAGCCGTCCGGCCGATCCCGACGCGGCCGCCCGACAGGAGGACGCGATGCGGACCCTCATCGACAACGCCCTCTGCCGGGGCGAGTAAGGCTCCTGTTGCGTTGCCCGTGGCGTGCGGGTGGGATGCTGCCCGCTGATCGGATGTGCTTGCGGGGAGCGCGGCTCCTCGAAACCGTGGCAGGAAGCCCTGGATCGGCCGGAGGCCGGGGAGTACATCGTGCAGCGTGGCCCTCACCTGCGTCCTGACGGCCACCGTCGGTCGAGCTGACAGCCGTCCGCACCCCACCGCCCGGTGGCCCCCTCGCGGCAAACAAGGGGGCCCTCTCCCGGACAGGGATCCCGCGCGGGGCACGGCGAGGTGCCCCTTCGTCGCCCATTGGGCGCCGCGGCGGGCGGGCGGCGCAAGCGGAACGGGGAACATTGCCGTTTCCGGGCCACACCGTGCAGGAACGCGCGAAAGACGACACCGAAATGGCCCACTCTGCCCGGCCGGTGAGCGCTCGTATTGTTCCCGGATCACCCATCGGCCGGTCATCGCGGTCCCAGACACCCCATGCTGAAGCCTGGCTTCTCGAGCAGGGGGACGCGGCAAACGTCCGAGGAGCCGTCACATCACGGACTCGGAACCGCAGTCAAAGGAAACGCATGATAGGCAGAACGGCCGTTGTCACAACGGCCCTCGTGTTACTCGTCGCCCTGTGCCTGAAGTGGACCACCGAAGCCTGCCGCACGGCCGCCCCCGGCCCGCGCGACGGTGAGGAGCGTCCGCGGTGACCATGCCGATGCCGCCGACCGGGCCGCGGGGCCCGGCGCAGGCCAGGCCGGGCCGCAAGCTGGGGCCGATCACCAAGGAGGCCTCCCCGGCCCACCGGGCCTGGCTGCAGCCGCTGCGCGAGGCCTACCGGGCCAGCGGCATGACCATCGAACAGCTGGAGCGCGACACGGGCTGGCCCCGCTCCAAGATCAGCGAGCTGCTGCGCGCGGTGGGCCGCTACCCGCGCTGGGAGTGCCTGCGCGCGCTGCTGCTCGCCCTCGGCCTGCCCGACGAATCGGTCGTCGCCCTGCGCAGCAGATGGGTGCTGGCCGCGATAGACGCGAACAAGCGCACCGGATGGATCAACGGCTGCGTGGCCAAGGACATCCCGGACAGCGAGCGGCCCGTGCATCTCAGCGCCTTCCAGGATCTGTACTACGGCATCTACTTCAGCTACGCCCACACGTTCCTGCGCAGCCAGGCCGAGGCACGCCGCGCCGTCGACGCGGTGTTCACCCTGCTCTTCATCGTCTGGGAGGACGTGCTCTCCAGCGCGAACCCGAAACGTTTCGCCTGGCGCATGCTGCGCGACACCGTCCTGGAGCGCACTCCCCACCGGGAGGGCTACCCGGCCCTCGTGGAGGCCGCGTTCGACTCCGTCGCGCTGCGCCAGGCCCACGACAGCGACGCCGAACTGCACCAGGTCGAGGAGTCCATGAACCTGTTCGGGGCGGTGCGCCGACTGCCGCCCGATCAGCTGGACGTCATCGTCCTGATGCACCTGCGCGGCATGCGGGACGTCGACGCCGCCGACGTCCTGGGCCTCTCCCTCGGCTTGGTCCGCTCCACCGAGCGGCACGCCAAACGCAGTCTGACCAACTGCCTCTTCCCCGACCGCACCACCAAGGAGGGACCATGGTGACCTCACCCATTGATCACCTACTCGCCAGAGCCCGCCTCATCGACGCCGTCCCCACCGCTCGCGCCGGCGACGAGAGGCCGACGCCGTACGCCGCGCTGCCACGCGCCCATGCCCCGGCCCGCCGGCGCGGGCGGGACAGCCGGGCCGGGGACGCGGCCTGGGACCTGCGGACCCTGTGCGAGACCGTCGTCACCGGCGCGGCCGTCGACTCGCTGAGCCGTGGCTTCCTCACCCAGACCGTGCCCGCCGAACCGGCCGCCGCCCGGGTCCTCGGCTGCATCCTCCATCTCGGCGACGTCCAGGACGGGGCGCGTTTCTGGTGGCAGTTCGCCGCGGGCGCCGGTGATCACCCTTCCTCGTACTGCCTGGCTCTCCAGCACCGCTCGCTGGGCGAGGAGGCGGCCGCCGCCTGGTGGTTCGAGCAGATCCCCGGCGCCACCGAGCCCGACGAGCAGGTGCGCGCCGTGCCCGGACGGCTGCCCCCCATCCGGCGGCCGGCGAGTCTGCCGACCACCCTCCGCATTCTGAGCAGGCTCAGGCCCGACCGCCGGCCACGCGCCCGCCAGCCCGTGATCGGCGCGGTGATGGACTACGTCGTCTCCGCCGTGAAGTTCGTCGACGACGACCTGGAACTGCCGCTGCCCGGACCGGAGTTCATCGCGCGGATCCGCGCCCTGACCGCGTCCGGCACGCTGCGCCCCAGTGTCTCGCCGCCTCCCCCGGACCCCGACCCGGATCCCCTCCCGAC
>NZ_LIRJ01000407.1 GCF_001419745.1 Streptomyces silaceus
GGTCAGGTGTGCGGGGGCGGGACCGCCTCGGCTCAGGGGCGGGACGTCACCGACAGGGCGACCTTGGGGGCGGCCCTGCGGCCGTTCTCCAGGAGGTCGAACGCCTCGTCGGCGGCGGCCAGCGGGAAGACGTCCGCGATCATGCCCTTGGCGGACAGGACGCCTTCCTCGAAGAGGCGCAGCGCGCGCTCGTAGTAGTCGAGCCCGTGCCGGACGCCGACCATGGTGACGCCGCGCAGCACCATCTCGGCCGCGTCGACCGAGGGCAGCGTGGCGTTCGGCACGCCGACCGCGGCGATGCGGCCGCCGATGTCGGCCACCCGCAGCGACTCCAGGAGGGCGGAGACCGCGCCGGACGCCTCGATGACGACGTCGTAGGCGCCGTCCTTGGCCTCGCCCGGCAGGAAGGCGTGTTCGGCGCCCATGCGCAGCGCGGTGCCGATGCCGGCGTCGTCGACGCCGACGACGTCGACCGTGCCGGCCACCCGCCGGGCCATCTGCACGGCGAGCAGGCCCATGGTGCCGGTGCCCATGACCAGGACGCGCTCGCCGGGGAAGACACCGACCTTGTCCAGTGCGGCGAGGACGGTGACGGCCGGTTCGGCGAGGGCGGCGGCGAAGTCGTCGACGCCCGGCGGGACCTTGGTCAGCGACTGGGCGGGCAGCCGGATGAACTCGGCGGCGGCGCCCTGCTGGCCGTACAGGCCGACCTCCTTGAGCTGCGAGCACTCGTTGCGGTGGCCGCGCTGGCAGGCCCGGCAGCCGCCGCAGGAGAGCATCGTCTGGCCGACGACGCGGTCGCCGATCTCCAGCTGCCGCGAGTACTGGCAGTTGCCCGCGATGGCCACGACCCGTCCGACCCATTCGTGGCCGAACACATGGGGCATGACGGCGCGGCCGTCCTTGACGTAACTCGCGGTGCCGTGCAGCAGTTCGAGGTCGGTGCCGCAGATGCCGACGGTGGTCGGCGCGACGAGTACGTAGCCCAGTTCGGGCCCCGGTATCTCCAGCTGCACCGGGCCGACCTTGCCCGCCTCCAGGACGGCCGCGGCGGTCATGGAGCCGTTCGGCCAGCGGCCGCACAGCAGGTCGTCGGTGGGTGGCAGCACCTTGTCGTGGTGTTCGCTCAAAGCATCCCCTCCTGGGTCAGGGCCCGTCGGATTCCGGGCGGAAAATGGCGGTCTGCTCGTGCGCCGGCAGCTCCGGCACACGGGCGGGCAGCTCTGCGGTGATCTCGGCGGGCAGGACGCGTACGACGGCGAGGTTCAGGCCGTCGGGTCCCGCGGTCACCCGCAGCGCGGAGCGGGCCGGCACGAGCAGGACGTGCCCGGCGGCGAGCGGGCGCTCCCCCGACGCGTCGCGCACGGTGCCCGTGCCCGCGACGGCGTAGAGGGTCACCTCGGTGCCGTGCTCGGGGTCGTGCGCCCAGCCGGTGTCCGCCGCGAGCCGCACCTGCTCGAAGGCCTCGCACTCGCTGTGGAGCATGCCGCGGCGCGCGAGGCACCTCCAGGTGCTGTCCGGGGCGCCGCTGCGCAGATAGCGCGCGGGCAGGTCCTGGCTGTTGACGATCATCGGCCGGACCCCCGCGCGGGGACGGCGAGTTCGGCGTGGAAGAGCTCCAGGTCGCCCACGTGGTCGGCGCCGACGCGGGCCTTGGTGCCGAGCGGCAGGGTGACGGCGGTGCCGGGGCGCAGTTCGGCGGTGCCCGAGCCGTTGTCCACCCAGCCGGTGCCGGAGAGGACGAAGACCATGTGCTCGCAGCCGTCGGCGACCAGTTCGGTGGTGCCGGAGGCGGCGACGGTCTCGATGGCGACGGTGCGCAGGGGTCCGGTGAAGACACCGGACGGGTCGACGGAGCGCTCGGCTCGCAGGTCGTGGAGTCGGGCTCGCACTTCGGTCTCCTTCGCGGGGTGTGCGGGGCCGGCGGCGGACGCCGGACCGGCGGGGTTCG
>NZ_LIRJ01000408.1 GCF_001419745.1 Streptomyces silaceus
CGCCCGCCTGAACCGCGACATCGAGCGGCTCGACGGCCGCCCCTGGCCCCGCGACTGACCCCCGTACCCCCGAAGACCCCTACTGGGTCAGCGGCGTCGAGGCCTGGGTGTCCTGCGCGGGCCTCGCGCTCGGCGGATGCGCCGTCGCCGCCTGCTCCTTCGTCAGCGCCTTGACGATCCTGCGCGCCACGAGCGGATCGGCCGGCAGCACATGGGAGGCGAACCAGCGGGCGGCCGTCGGATCGGGCGACGGCTCGACGAACTCCGCGCCCGCGTAGTCGTCGAGCGGCGGGTCGTACACATACCCGGCGACCACGCCGTGCCGCACCAGACGGTCGATCAGCGCATCCCGGTCGCGCACCAGAAGCGGAACCCGAAACAGGGGATGCGGACTCTCCCCCGCGGGGCGGCCGCGGAGCGCCGGGGACGCCCAGTCGGTGCCGGACAGCAGCGCGACACCGCTCCTGCGCCGGGCGAGGTCGGCGTCGAGCCGGTCCATGCGGACCTTCAACTGCCCGCGCACCAGCGGCCCGTGGCGGGTGCGGAAGCCGTGCAGATCGACGCGTATCCAGGGCTCGTACGCGGTCAGGCTCGGCGCCCGCGCCGCGCGCTCGGCGAGCCTGGGGGCGTGCAGGTCCATCCGGAACGCGTCGCGCTCCAGCACCCCGAGGCGCTGCATCGTCCGCCACACCGGGCGCACCAGATGCAGGGTACGGACGCCCGACCGCGCCAGGGGGCGCAGCGTGGTCGTCAGATCGGCGCGCAGGCTGCGCGGGGCGAGGAGTTCGTCGCGCCGCCGCTCCAGCTCCCGGCGCGTGCGCGCGTCCCCGACGGCGAGGAAGCCGCCGGCCATCGCCGCCACGTGTTTGGACAGGCTGAAGGCCGCCGCCGTCCCGAACGTCCCGATGGGCCGCCTACCCACCCGCGTGCCGATCGCGTGGGCCGCGTCCTCGAACAGGGGAATTCCCAACTGGTCGCAGCGGCGGCGCAGTTCGACGATGCGGTCGGGCATGCCGTACAGGCTCGTGGTCAGCACCGCATCAACGTTCCGCCAGGTCGATTCCGGTACGGCGTCCGGGTCGATGTTGCCGTCCGTCAGGGACACCGGGGCCTGGACCGGGCGCAGTCCGGCCGCGAGGACCACGAAGAGGATCACGTCGTCGTTCACCGGGGACATCAGGACGCGCGCGCCGGGCCTGCACCAGTGCCGCAGCGCCAGGTACAGCGCCAGCCGCGCCGAGGGCGTGTAGACGCACTCGCGTCCCAGTCGTCGTGACATCGCCGCGGCGAGCCGCGATCCGTACGGCATCCGAACATCTCCCGTCGAAGAGTCGCGAAGGGTCCCTCAAGCTCTCGAAGAATCAGCGGAGTCGGTGACACGTCACCGTGAGCGGCGACCGGCTGGGGGCGTGCCGACGGCCAGGCGCGGGCGCCCGGCAAGGGGGTGCGGGGGAGGGTGCGGCCCCGGGGCGGCAGGGCCCGCTCAGCGCGGCCGGGGCGTCGCCCTGCCGGAGCCGCGGGGCGCCGGGACGCCGGAGTCCGATCGGCCCGACGTGCGCAGCCGGGGGTGTGCCAGGACCGTGTTCCGCAGGCCGCGCACGGGTCTGCGCCACAGCCGGTGCGCCGTGGCCACCGGGTGGCGGCGGGTCGCGAACCCTTCGCCCACGCGCAGTTCGCGGGTCTTGAGCCAGTCCTTGTACTCCTTGTCGCCGCGCCCCATGTCCATGATCCGCACGCCCTCGCGGCCCGCGGCCTCGGCCATCCGCAGATGCATCAGCAGACCGGGCGAGTAGTAGCGGAACTCCGGGTCGTACGCGGTGAACCAGGCGGCGAACACCGTGCCGGAGGTCGGCCCGAAGTGTGCGGCGACCGGCCGGTCACCGGCGTACACCACGGACAGCACTCCGGTGAAGTGCTCTTCGCGGACCTGGAAGAGGTCGTCGACCAGGTCGACGATCCAGGGCCGCGCGAACCGGTCCATGCGGCCGGTCCTGCGGTACTGGGCGGATTTCCAGCGCATGAGCGTGCGCAGGACCCGCGGGTCGCGCTCGTCGTAGACGAACCGCATCTCGCCCACGTCGCGCCCGAGGCGGCGCTCCTTCTTCAGCGTCGTCTTGGCCAGGCCGGGGTAGGCGCCGCGCAGCCACTCCGCGTAGCTCTCCTCGCCGACCTTCAGGTCGAGCACGGGCGAGGCGAAGGTGCCCGTCACGTAGTCGCCGAACGGCCGCTGCTCCTCGACGAGGTGGTCGAACTCGAAGACCGACAGGCCGCAGGCGCGCAGCAGTTCGCGGGTGTCCCAGGTGATGCCGGGGCGGTGCACGAGGGCCTGGCAGTCGGAGAGGCCGAGCCCGATGGCCCGGCCGACACCGAAGGCGTTGCGTTCGAACGGCAGGAAGCCGACGGGCTCACCGCCCTCGCGCAGGACCGCGAGCCGCGCCCCGCCGCGATGCCGGGCGACCCCCATCGCGAACTCCGGCGCGAGGAAGGGGTTGGCGTACTGGGGCGACGCGTCCATCGTCCGGTGCCAGGCACCGCGCAGTGCCGCGCTCAGCTCGTCGAGCCCCTGGATCGTTGTGTCCATCTCAGATCGACCGCCCTTCCGCGGGCTCCGCGAGGGACGTGTCCGTGGGCGTCGTGGCTCTCCTGGACCTGACGGATGTCATGACTGACGGCTCCCCCCGCTCCCCAGTCCTGCGAGGCTTAAAGGTCGCGAAACAGCACGCACGTGTCAAGAGTGCACACCACAGCGGAAGGCCGCGTTTCGGACGTCCCGGTTCATCCGGCGGACAGGGGGCGCGCGCGGGCGTCACGCACAGGACGTGGGCGCCTTTGCGCCCCCTGGCGACGCCCGGCGTCCGCGCGATTCCCGGAATTCGACGGTCTCGACGGGGACGTGCCACTCGCCGGGTTCGCCGACATGCCGCATCGCGCCTCACCCGTGGAATCGTGGCGCCGGTGTGGACGAAATGCGGAGGAGCGTCCAATACCGGAACACCGCCGCCGATGGGCCAGGGGAAGCCGTCGCTGAATCATGTAAAACGGAGCACTTTCTTCAGCACACAATGCCCATGACACCTACTTCGCATGGCCGGAATTTTTCCCTGCGGAAATCTTTCCCTTGGTGACGGCCACCGGACCTTGTAGGGTTTCGTTCTCGAAAAGTGTGAGCGACCGCCATTCCCCTTCACATGATGTTGGGAGTCTGTCATGCGACCGGACGAGCGGATCGGGGGCCTCGTTCAGTCCCTGTCGAAACACCTGATCCACGGCGTCGACGAGGAACAATGGGAGCGGGCCCGCCGGGACTTTCTCGGTCTCGGCTTCGTCAAAGTGCCTTTCCTCGCCCCGGAGGACGCCAAGGCCGCCATCGCGGACGAAATAGAGACGCTGATCGCGGAGCACGGCGTCCGCCGCGAAATGAGCTTCAAGGAGACCGACCACACACCACGGCTGATGCGCAATGTCCGCCACCACGAAATCAGCAGCTACGGCTCCCTCATTCCTGAGGTGTACGCGTCCGAGGAATTCCGCGAGGCATTGGGGAAGGTCGCGGGCGAGCCGGTCCTGGAGTGCCCGTACGAACCGGAGCGCTATGTCATCACGGAGCTGGAGCAGTCCGGCGACACCCACGGCTGGCACTGGGACGACTACAGCTTCGCGCTCGTCTGGGTCGTCGCGTGCCCGCCGCTCGAACACGGCGGCTTCGTGCAGTGCGTGCCCCGCACCCGCTGGAACAAGGAGGACCCCCAGCTGCACCGCCAGTTCGTCGACCGGCCGATCCACTCCTTCGAACTGCACCCCGGCGACCTGTACTTCCTGCGCACGGACACCACCCTGCACCGCGTCTATCCGCTGAGCGGGGGCCGTCGGCTCATCATCAACATGGGGTACGCGTCCCGGGCCGACCTCGACAAGCGGATCAGCCACGAGACCATGGACACCCTCTGGGACGGATCGCGCGAGGAGCAGACCGCGTGACAGCGGTCGAGGAGGCTCCGCTGGACTCGTCCCACGTACCGCTCCTTCGGCGCCAGTTGGGCACCTCCGGGCTCGTGATCCATTACGTCACGTCCGTGATGGGCGCGGGCGTCCTGCTCATCCCCGCCCTCGCCTGGCGGGTCGCGGGACCGCTGTCCCTGCTCGCCTGGGGGCTGCTGATCCTCTACAGCTTCCCCTTCGCGCTGGTCTTCGCGCGGCTGTCCACCCTCCACCCCACGAGCAAGGGCGTCGCCCGGTTCGTGGAAGCGGCGTTCGGCCCGCGCGCGGGCCGGATCTCCGCCGTCTTCCTGCTCCTGACGCTGTTGGCCGGGAACCCCGTCCTGGGGCTCGCGGCCGGCCGCTATCTGCTGGCCGCGGTCGACCCCGGGGCCTCCAACCGCGCGGCGCTGCTCGCGGGCGCCGCGGTCATCGTGTGCTGCGTCCTGGTCAACCTCCTCGGGATCAAGGTGAGCACGCGCGCCCAGACGGTGGTGCTCGCCACCGTGGTGCTCCTGCTGGCCGTGGTCATCTGCCTGGCCCTGCCCCAGGGGGACTACACGCGCCTCGCGCCGGTCGCGCCGCACGGCTGGGGAGCGCTGGGCAGCGCCCTGCTCATCTGCTTCTTCGGGTTCATCGGCTGGGAGAACGCCGCTCCGGTCGCCGAGGAGGTCCGCGATCCGGAACGTACCTTTCCCCGCGGCATCCTGTACGCCGTCAGCTGTGTCGGCGTGCTCTACTTCGCGATGGCCCTCGCCGTCGCCGTGGCGCTGCCCGGCACGGACGGCGACCAGTCGGACCTGACGGCGTTCGTGCGGCTCCTCGAAGTCGCCACCGGGACCGGGCTGCGCAGCGGCGGCTACCTGCTGGCGGGCGTGCTGCTGCTCCTGACCACGAACGCCTGGTGCCTGGGCACGTCCCGCGTCGTCTTCGCCCTGGCCCGCGACGGCATCCTGCCGCGCGGACTGAGCAAGCTCGCCCCGCGCCGGCGCCTCCCGGCGCGCGCCGTCCTCGCGCTGCTGCCCGGCTATGCCGTGTCGGTCGTCGCGCTGTTCGTCACCGACTCCAGCGAGGCCTCCCTCATCAAGGCGTCGTCCGCCACCTACGTGCTGATCTTCCTGATGGCGTTCGTCTCCGCCGTCCGGCTGCTGCCCCGCGGTCCGGTCGCGTACGCGAACCTCGCGGTCGTCGCGGTCACCGTCGCCATGCTGCCGTTCTTCGGCTCCAGCGTCGTCATCGCGCTGGCCGTGCTGCTCGTCTCCGTCGTCGCCGAGCGGTGGTTGCGCCGGCGCGTCACCCCACCGAACGAGAGAGGGACACCCACATGACCGTGCGCCACGTCCTGCGGATCCAGGATCTGTCCGCCAAGGAGATCTCCTCGCTGCTCGACCTCGCCGAGGCCATGAAGCGCGGCGACGACACACGTCCCCACCTCACGGGACGCTGCGTCGGGCTGCTCTTCAACGTCCCCTCGACCAGAACCCGCGTCTCCTTCCAGGTCGCCGCCTCCCAGCTGGGCGCCGAGAGCTTTCCGTACGGCGTGGAGGAACTGCGGCTCGCCAACCGGGAGTCGATCGAGGACACCATCGGCGTACTCAACCGCTATCTCGACGCCCTGGTGGTGCGCTGGTACGACATGCAGGACCCCGGCGCCGGACACCGCAGGCTGCGCACGATGGCCGAGCTCGCGACGATTCCCGTCATCAACGCCCTCGACGACGAGGAGCACCCCTGCCAGGTCCTCGCCGACCTCCTCACCCTGCGCGAGCTGTACGGCGGCGACGTGCCGGCGCGGCGGGTCGTGTACGCCTGGTCCTACTCCCCCCGCCAGAAGACCCCCGGCGTGCTGCACTCCTCGATGATGGCCGCGGCCCTGCTCGGCCACCACGTCATCGTCGCGCACCCGCCGGGCTTCGCGCCCGAGGAACGGGTGACGCGGGCCGCGCGCGACGTCGCGGCCCGCACCGGAGCGCGCGTCGAGCTCACCGAGGACCTGGAAGAGGCCGTGCGCGGCAGCGCCGCCGTGTACACCCTGAGCTGGAAGTCACCGACACTGACCGGGCAGGACGAGATCCAGGCGAGGACGCGCCTGGCGGACCGCTGGCGCGTCACCGCCCCGCTGATGGAACTCGCGGGCGACGACGCGGTGTTCCTCGACTGCATGCCCACCAACCGGGGCGAGGAGGTCGACGCCGAGGTCAAGGACGGCCCCCGGTCGAGGATCTTCCAGCAGGCCGAGAACCGTCTGCACGCGCAGAAGGCCCTGCTCACCCAGCTGTTCGACGGAACGCTCACCGGAGAGGCCCGCTGAGCGCTCCCCCGGGTCGGGACGGGCGGCGCCCGGTCATGCGGTTCAGGACCGGCAGTACTCCGCGTCCATGATCTTCGCCATGGACGGCGCGTCCCAGTCGCCGTTGTAGTTGAAGGTGAGCTGGTGGCGGCCGTCCTCGGTGCTCACGGCCATGGTGAGCCAGCCGACCATCGCTCCGCCGTGGCCCCAGAGTTCGGTGCCGCAGCTCGTCGTGTACCGGGCGAGTCCGAGGCCGTACTCCGCGTCCGGGGTGCCCGGGGGCCTGGCCACGGTCTTCATGGCCTTCAGCTGCTTCGGCGGCAGCAGCCTGCCGCGCAGCAGGGCGTTGTAGAAGCGGTTCAGGTCGGCGGCGCTGGAGATGATGTCGCCGTCGCCCCAGCCCTGCGACCCGTTCATCTCGGTGATGTCGTCGATCCGGTCGGGCTTGTCCTGGAACAGCTTGGAGTAGCCGCGGCTGCTGGGCCGGGGCAGATGGATGCCGTTGCCCGGGTTCGACGTCGCCTTCAGGCCCAGGGGCCGGATGATGCGGTCGCGTACTTCCTCCTCGTACGTCCTGCCGCCGACGCTCTCGACGATCAGCCCGGCCAGGATGTAGTTCGTGTTGGAGTAGCGGTGCTCGGCGCCGGGCTCGAACAGCGGCTTGTGCGCGAGGGCCACGCCGACGTGTTTCTCGGGCGGCAGGGTGTCGTAGCGGTGCTTGAGGTACCCCTCGCCGAGCAGGTACGTCTCGACGTACTTCTCGTCGGCCAGGTAGTCGAACAGGCCGCTGGTGTGGTTGAGCAGCTGGCGCACGGTGATCGCGCGGCCGTCGTTGCCGTTGCCCCGCACGAGGCCGGGCAGGTGCTCCTCGACGCTGTCGTCGAGGCTCAGCCGTCCCTCCGCCTCCATCTGGAGGAGGACGGTCGCCACGAACGTCTTGGTGATGCTGCCGACGCGGAACCGGTCGTTCTTGCCGCGCGGCTCCCCCGTCCTCAGGTTGCCGACGCCCGAGGCCGCCGACCAGGTGCCGCGGGCGTCCCGGGCGTGTGCCGTGACGCCGGGGGTGCCGGCCCGCACGGCCGCGTCCATCGCGCGCTGCGTCGCCCGGTGCCCGGTCGCCGCGGGATCCTTTCCGGCCGCCTGCGCCGGCCCCACGAAGGGCGCCGTCAGCGCGACGGCCACGAGCCCGACCACGCCGGCCTTCGCCCTGCCGCGACCGCTCGACACGCGCTGAGGCAACCTTCCCGGGGATGAAGCTCTCTGACGTGATGTCATCGCACACTCCTCACCGTCATCCGCAGGTCCACCCTGCTCTCGGGCAGGACCCCGTACCGGGGGTGAGGGTTGAGCGAACGGCACCGGGCCGGGCCCGGTTGGGCCCGACCCGGCCAGTCCTGCGCGGCCTTGCCCCGGTCTACGCCGGGTCGATGCGGGAGACGGTGCCGCCCAGGTCGAACACGTACAGCTCGCCCTTGCCGCCCTGCGCGAACGAGATGACCTCGCCGCCGTTGACCCCGAGGTCGTTGACCCCGGTGACCTTGCCGTTCTCCATCTGGAGGCTGCGGACGGTGCCGTCGCAGTAGTCACTGAAGACGTACTGGCCCTGAAGGGCCGGAATCGCCTTGCCCCGGTAGACGTATCCGCCGGTCACCGAGCACCCCAGGCCGGTGCGGTCGTACTCGTGGACCGGCGGCACGTGGTCGGCTGGTTCCACTCCGTCCCGGAAGGGGTGGTTGCCCTCCATCTGGGACCAGCCGTAGTTCTCGCCGCCGTCGCTGCTCGCCGGGGCCCAGTCGATCTCCTCCCAGGCGCTCTGGCCGACGTCGCCGATCAGCAGGTCGCCCGTGCCCTTGTCGAAGGAGAACCGCCACGGGTTGCGCAGCCCGTACGCCCAGATCTCCCCCTTCGCCTCGGGGTCGTCCACGAACGGGTTGTCCGACGGGATCGCGTACGGCTTGCCGCCCCGGGGATCGATCCGCAGCAGCTTGCCCAGCAGCGTGCCGAGGTTCTGGCCGTTGCCGTGCGGGTCACCGCCCGAGCCGCCGTCGCCGAACGCGATGTAGAGGTAGCCGTCGGGGCCGAACCTGATGTCGCCGCCGTTGTGGTTCGCGTAGGGCTGCGTCTGGGTGAGGACGGTGCGTCGTGTGTCGGGCTGGATCTTGCCCTTCCGTACGGCGAACTCGTCGATGGTGCTGGTGCCTTCGAGGTTCGTGTACGAGATGTAGAAGTGCGCGAACTGCTTGTCGAACGCGATGCCCAGGAGGCCGCGTTCACCGTCGGTGGTGGTCTCGGAGGAGATGTCGAGGACGGGCTCACCGAGCCCCTTTCCGCTCAGCACCCGTACCGTTCCCGCGCGTTCGGCGATCCAGACCGTTCCGCCGGGACCGGCGGCGCCTGCGGTGGGGTTCTTGGCCGTCGCCACCTTCGTGAGCGCGACCTTGGGTACCTTCGGGGCCGGAGCGGCACGCTCGTCGGCGGACGCAGTGGTCAGCGCGAGCGAGGCCACGAGGCAGATGCTGCCGATGACGGCCGTGCTTCTGGTGCGAACTCTCACCGTGATCCTCCTGGAGGCGGCGAAGGGGGAGGTCACCCGGCTGCTGAGCAGAGAGGGAGGGG
>NZ_LIRJ01000409.1 GCF_001419745.1 Streptomyces silaceus
GGCGACCCGCGCCCGCGCGCGGCGAGCCGGACGAGCGGGCCCCGACCGCCGGGCCCCGCGAGGCGCCCGAGGCCGACACGGCCCGGCGCGACGAACCAGAAGGTGGGATGGATGAACGAGCAGCAAGTGCGGCCGGCCCCGGTGCGGGAGTCGGCGCTGTCCTGGCGGCGCGGCGGAGGCGGTCCCGCCTGGGGCGCCCCGGGCGCGCGCCACACGCTCAGGAACGGCGGCCTCGCCCTCCCCGCGGCGCCCGACCCGGCCGCGCTGCGCCCGACGAAGGCCGCGCCGCGCGACCGGCTCGCGGTGGGCGACCTGCTGGAGCGGGTGCGCGAGGACGACGAGGAAGGGGAGTCACGGCTGCGCTTCCTGCCCGCCCTGGAACGCCTCGTCCAGTCGCTCGACTCCGAGGCGGGCCTGCACGCGGAGGGGCGCGCCGCCGTCCGCCGCGAACTGGCCCGGGCGCTGGTCCGCCAGCGGCAGCTGGTACGGCTGCTGCGCGAGCGCCCGACGATCGCCCTGACCGACATCCGCGCCCCCGTCTTCATCACCGGCCTGCCCGGCAGCGGTGCCGCGCTGCTGCACAACCTGCTGGCCGAGCACCCCGGCCTCGACGCCCCCGCGCTGTGGGAACTGGCCGACCCGGGAGCCGAGTTCACCGACATCCAGCAGCGGCGGGCCGCCCTGCGGCGGGCCCGCGCCGACGCCGAGCGCACGGCACGGCCGACCCTGGAGCGCGGCGCCGGACAGCTGCTGCGGCACACCCGCCCCGGCGGCTGCCACCGCCTCCTGACGAACGCCTTCCACAGCATGATGGCCACGCTCACCTGGCGGGTGCCCGGCTACGGCGACTGGCTGGAGGACGCGGACCTCACCGAGGCGTACGCGTTCCACCGCGCCCAGCTCCAGGCGGTCACCTGGCGGATCCCCGGCTCCGCGCCGCTGCTGCGCGACCCCTTCCACTCCCGTCATCTGCGGGCGCTGCTGCGGGCCTACCCGGACGCCCGCGTCGTCCATGTGCACCGCAGCCCCGCGGACGTCGTCGGCGTCTGCGCCGGGATCAGCGCCGCCCGGCGCGGCACCACCGCACCGGCGGGCGATCCCGCGCCGGTGGGCGCCGAGTGGGCCGCCCGCGCCGAACGGCACTTCGCGGCATCGGAACAGGCGCGCGCGGCGCTGCCCCAGTCGCGCCTGCTCGACGTGCGGTACGCGGAGCTGGTGGCCGACCCCGTGCGCGAGGTGCGCAGGGTCCAGCGGTTCGCCGGGGTGACGCCCACCGCGCTGGTCGACCACGCCGTCGCCGCGCTCGCCGCCCGGTCCGCCCGCGCGGCCCGCACCGCGCGCGCCTTCCAGCCCACGGAGTTCGGCCTCTCGCGCCGCCGGCTGGACAGCCGGTTCGCCGTGTACCGCACGACGTACGGCGTCTGAATCCCCGACACCAGAAGAGAACAGAGAGAAGCAGAGGTGCCGCCCATGACGACACAGGCATTAGAGACGGCCGAGGAGGACGGCGCGGCACCGACGGCGGCGTCCGCCGCCGCACCCGCACCCGCGACCCTGCCCGCGACCGCAGGACCGGAGCCGGAACCAGGGCCAGGAACAGGAGCAGGAGCAGGACCGGGACCGGACTCGGACCCGCCCCGCAGACTCGGCTTCGCCGTCGGCGTCGTGGCCCTCGGCGGGCTGCTGTTCGGCTTCGACACGGGCGTGATCTCCGGCGCGCTCCTCTTCCTGAAGACGGACTTCCACCTGACCTCCTTCCAGGAGGGCACGGTGATCTCCTCCCTGCTGCTGGGAGCCGCCGCGGGCGCGCTCGGCAGCGGGCGCCCGGCCGACCGGTGGGGCAGGCGCAGGACGCTCCTCGTCATCGCGGTCACCTTCACGCTGGGCCTCGCGATGGCCACGCTGGCGGCCGGGTTCTGGAGCATGATCGCGGCCCGTGTGGTCCTCGGCCTCGCGGTCGGCGCCGCCTCGACGGTCGTCCCGCTCTACCTCGCCGAGATCGCGCCGCCCCATCTGCGCGGCCGCCTGATCACCGTCAACCAGATCCTGCTCACCGCCGGGATCCTGGTGTCCTACCTCGTCAACCTGTGGTTCGCCGGGGATGCGGACTGGCGCGCGATGTTCGGCGTGGGCCTGGTGCCCTCGCTGCTGATGCTGGTCGGTCTGCTCTTCGTGCCGGAGAGCCCGGTGTGGCTCGCCGCGCGCGACCGGGCGCGGGGTCAGGAGCAGGGGCGCGGGCCGGACCAGGGGCCGTCGCGAGCGTCGGAGCGGGGGAGCGGCGCGGGTCCGCGCGGCCGTCTCGCCGACCGCGCCGTGCGCCGGGCCCTGATGATCGGTCTGACCCTGGGCGCCGTACAGCAGTTCGCCGGGATCAACACGATCATCTATTACGCCCCCAGCATCATGCGCCGCGCGGGGCTGCCCGCGACCAACTCGATCCTGTACTCCGTCGCCATCGGTGTGGTGAACCTGCTGATGACGGCGGCCGCCATCCCGCTGATCGACCGGGCGGGGCGGCGCCCGCTGCTCGTGCTGTCCCTCACCGGCATGGCGGTGGCGCTGGTCCCGCTGGGCTTCGCCCTCGACGGCGACCTGGGTCCGGCCTCGCACCTCATCGCGCTCGGGTGCATGGGCCTGTACGTCTCGGCCTTCGCCATCGGGCTCGGCCCGGTCTTCTGGATCCTCGCGGCCGAGATCTTCCCGCCCTCCCTGCGCGCCTGGGGCGCCGGGCTGTGCGCCCTGGTCAACTGGGCCGCCAACTTCGTGGTGGGGCAGCTGTTCCTGCCGGCCGCCGATCTGGTGGGGGAGTCGGTCGTCTTCTGGTTCTTCGCCGCGGTCGCCCTGGCCGCTCTGTGGTTCGTCGTACGCCAGGTCCCCGAGACCAAGAACCGGCCGTTCGCCGCGATCCAGGAGGAACTGATGTCCCGCGCCGTTTCCTCGCCCAGATAAATGCTTGATCATGCATCGTTTCGAGCCTTGATGTACCGGTTTCCGAAGGAGCTCCCATGACCACGCACGCCACACCACCACCAGCCGACGCGGCGCCGTCCGCCGACGCGGCGCCACGGGCCGCCACCCCGCCCGCCGGCACCACGCCCGGCGCCGCGACGGAGGTTCCGTCGCCGTCGGGACCGCTGTCCCGGCTGCCCTCGCTGACGGGCATGCGGTTCATCGCGGCGGTGATGGTCTTCCTGTTCCACTCCTCGCTGACCACCGAGCCGCCCCTGAACCCCTTCAGCGGCACGGCGTCCGACGTCTACCACGCGGCCTTCACCAAGACCGGCTGGATGGGCGTCACCTTCTTCTTCCTGCTCAGCGGGTTCGTGCTCACCTACTCGGCGCGGCCCGGCGACGCCCCGCGCCGGTTCTGGCGCCGCCGCCTGGTCAAGCTCTACCCGAGCCACGTGGCCGGCTGGATCGGCGCCATGGTGCTCTTCGCCGCGGCCACCGCCACCTGGCAGCAGTGGCTGCCCAACCTGCTGCTCGTGCAGACCTGGATCCCCGACTACCACACCTACCTGAGCATCAACCCGCCCAGCTGGTCGCTCTCCTGCGAGGTGTTCTTCTACCTCTGCTTCCCCCTGCTGCACCACTGGATCAAGAAGATCAGGCCCGAGCGGCTCTGGGCCTGGGCGGCCGGTCTCGTCGCCGCCGTCACCGCGATACCCGCGCTGGCCTACCTGCTGCTGCCGGACGGCACGATGTCCAACGGCTTCCCCGTCTCCGAGGTCCAGTACTGGGCCGTCTACATGCTGCCGCCGGTGCGCACCCTGGACTTCGCGCTCGGCATGATCATGGCCCGCATCGTGATGAGCGGCCGCTGGATCCGCCTCGGTCTGCTCCCGGCCTGCCTCCTGGTGCTCGTGGGGTACGCGGTGGCCAACGCCGTGCCGTGGCTCTTCGGCCTCAACGCCGCGGCCCTCATCCCCTTCGCGCTGCTCATCCCGGCCGCCGCCACCACCGACCTGCGCGGGGAGCGCTCGCCCTTCCGGGGCCGGGTGATGATCTGGCTCGGTGAGGTGTCGTTCGCCTTCTACATCGTGCACAACGTCCTGATGGTGTGGGCGCGTTCGCTGATCGGCGAGACGAAGCTGTACGACGTGCCCGGCGGTGTCGGCGTGATCGGGCTCTACTTCGTGCTCTGCCTCGGGGTGGCCTGGCTGCTGCACAAGGGCATCGAGATGCCGATGATGCGGAGGTACAGCAAGCCCCGTGCGCGGGCCCGTGCCTGACGGTCCCCGGCGGCCGGCGGCCGGTACGCGTCCCCGGAGGGATGCGTACCGGCCGGTTCCGTTTCCAAAGAGTTGCTCTATGCTTGCAAAAACAAGTTCATCGTTCGGCAGGGCCGTGCCGCGGCGGGTGCTGAGCGCGGGAGAGGGCGGTGCGGCGGACATGGCGACGGGAGCGCGGGGGCGACTGGGGGGTCAGCAGGAGCTCTGGCGGCAGCTGCTGCTGCTCGTGAACGGCGTGGGGACGACCCTCGACAAGAAGCTGCAGCGCCAGCACGGCATCACCGCCTCGGAGTTCACCGCGCTCTCCATCCTCGGCGGCGGCCGGCTGCGGATGCAGGAGCTGGCCGACTCGGTGGGCCTGAGCCAGTCCACGATGAGCCGCCTCGTGGGCCGCCTGGAGGGCGCGGGACTCGCCGCGCGCACGGCGGGCGAGGAGGACCGGCGCGTGATGTTCGCCCAGCTCACCGAGGAGGGCAAGAAGCTGGTCGCCCGCGCCCAGGGGACGTTCTCCAAGGAGCTCGAACTGGCCCTGGACGTCGCGTCGTTCGAGCCCGCGACGGCCTCTTTGGTGAACCGCCTGCGCCACGACCCGACGGCACGCTAGCCCCGTACCTCCTGGCCCGCTTTCCCTCCCCGCATCCCGTACGCGGACGGCCCTGTGCGGGGACGGACCGGGTCCGCCCCCGCACAGGGCCGTCTCGACGAGCGCTCCGCGAGCGCGCCGCGCGGCGCTTACGCGTCCTTGTGGATGAACTCCTGGATCAGCTCGGCCAGTTCGTCCGCCTTCTCGAAGATGGCGAAGTGACCGGCGTCGAGCTCCGCGTACGTGCTGCCGGGGATGCCCTCGTGCAGCGCGCGCGAGTGCACCACGGGGACCATCCGGTCGTGCGTGGCCCCGATCACCAGCGTCGGCGCGGTGATCTTCGGCAGCAGGTCCGTGATGTCGGTCGTCAGGTTGAGCGCGATCTGCCGGCCGATGCCCGCCGGGATGCCGCCCGCGACGAGCTCCTCGACGCCCTTGGTGCCCAGGTTGTTGAGCTGGTCGTCGGTCCAGCCGTGCAGCTGCAGGAACCGGCCGAAGGCCTCGTGGTCGAGCTGGTCGAGGCGGTGCCACAGGTCGAAGAAGAGCCGCTGGCGCTCGTCGAGCGAGGCCCACCCGGTGAGCAGGACCAGACGGCGGACCAGGTCGGGGCGCTCGGCCGCGACCTTGGCCGCGACCACCGCGCCCAGGGACCAGCCCACCAGGTCGACCGGGCCCTCGGCGGAGCTGTCCTCGACGGCCGCGACGACCTGGTCGGCGACCAGCTCCAGGGTGAGCGCGTCGCCGCCGTCCTTGGTGGCGCCGCTGCCGGAGTAGTTGGGGGTGATGACGGTGCGCCGGTCGCTGAACTTCTCCAGCAGGTGCTCGTATCCGGCCGCGTCACCGCCGGTCCCGTGGACCAGCGCGAGCCCGGGTCCGGTACCGGTGACGAAGTACTCCACCACCGAGTCGGACGTCGAGACTGTGGGCATGCCGTTCTCCTTTGATGCTGTGTCTGGTGATGCCGTGTCGGGTACTGCGGGGAGCCGCCCGCACGACGGGGGCCGTGCGGGCGGCGGACGCGGCGCGGGAGACGCTCCGCGGCGCGTGGTCGGGGGAGGATCAGGCCTGCGGCCTGACCGACTGGGCGTGCCGGAGCACACCGCGCGGGTCCCAGGTGGCCTTCGCCTTCTGCAGGCGGGGGTAGTTGTCCTTGTAGTAGAGGGCGTGCCAGGGGACACCGGACTTGTTGTGGTCCGGGTCGCTCAGGTCGATGTCGGCGTAGTTCACGAAGCAGCCGTCGGTGACCCGGCCCGGCGTGGGCACGCCGCCGGTCGATGCGTACACGTCGCGGTAGAACTCCCGCACCCACGCGAGGTGCTTGGCGTCCTCGGCCGGGTCCTGCCAGAAGGCCAGGTACTGGAGCTTCATCACCGAGTCGCGCTGGGCGACCGCCGTGGCGTCCGCGTCGACGGCGTTGATGCGCCCGCCGTAGCCGGCGATCAGGAGCAGGGCCGCCGGGTTGGCGTAGTCGGTGCGGGTCAGGTGCTTGTACATGGCGTTCAGCTGGTCCTCGGGGAAGGAGGCCCGCATGTACGCGGACTTGTCCTCGAAGCGCAGCGTCGGGTCGCCGCCGGCGAAGCCCGGCCACCGGGTGGCGTGCAGGAACGGCAGCCGCTGGGTGGCCGTCGTCGGGGTGACGGGCACGCCCTTGCCGACGGCGGCCACGAACGCGTCCAGGTCCCGTTGGGCGTTCGGCCGGGTCGCGTCGATCTGCGTGACCAGCAGGAGGGCGCCGCCCGAGCGGTGCGTGGCCTTGAGCTGGCTGAACAGGTCCAGGCAGGAGGAGTCCGCGGTACCGTGCGCGGCGAACCAGTCGCCGTAGTTCTTCACCAGGCGCTTGAAGGCGGCCTGCGTCATGCCCTCCCAGGACCACGTCACGGTGCTGGTCAGGAGCTCGGCCGGCGGGCGGGGCAGCAGCTGGGACGGGTCCGTGCCGGTGGCGCCCGCGGTGCGCAGCAGGTACTTGGTGACGATGCCGAAGTTGCCGCCGCCGCCCCCGGTGTGCGCCCACCACAGGTCGCGCAGGTCCGGGTCGTCGGAGTCGCGCGTGGCGACCACCTTGCGGACGGTGCCGTCCTTGCCGACCACCACGACCTCGACGCCGTACAGATGGTCGACGGTGAGCCCGAACATGCGGGACAGCGCGCCGTATCCGCCGCCGACGATGTGGCCGCCGGCGGCCACCGAGGGGCAGGAGCCGCCGGGCAGGGTGACGCCCCAGCGCTTGAACAGCGCGCAGTAGACGTCCGAGAGCCAGGCGCCGGGCTCCACGACGAAGACCCGCCTGCCCGCGTCGTACGAGACGTCGGTCAGCTCCGACAGATCGATGACGACCTTGATCTCGGGGTCGGTGGTGAAGCCCTCGTAGCAGTGGCCGCCGCTGCGCACCGCGACGCGCTTGCCCGCGGTGACCGCCTCCCTGACCGCGTCGACGACCTGGTCGGCCGAGTAGACGAGGCGTACGTAGTCGGGGCGGCCGACCCAGCGCTGGTTGGTGCCGCGGATCAGCTCCTGGTAGCGGCTGTCCGCGGGGCGCACGGTGATGGCGTCGAGGCCCCCCTCCGCGGCCCGGCCCGCCGCGACGGCGGCCGCGCCGAGGGCGGCGACTCCTGTGGCTACGGTTACGGCTGCTGCCGTCGCTTTGGCTGGGCGCACGGCTCCAGTGTCCGGGCCCCGGGCGGACCAGGCCAGTGGGCGGGGGCCGACGGGTGTCCCCCGCGCCCCCGCGGGGCTCCGCAGCGCGCCGGCGGGGCTCAGGCCGGCTGCTGCCCGTACCCCCGCAGCTTCCGCTCCGCTTCGTCGAGCTGGGCCGGGGTGAGGAGCGAGGGCGTGAGGGAGGGGACCGCGCTGGCGGTGAGCCAGAGGCGGGACATCCATTCCAGTTGGGCCGTGCGGTCGTACGCCTGGGACAGGGTGTCTCCGTAGGTGACCGTTCCGTGGTTCTGGAGCAGGCATCCCGTGCGGTCCCGCAGGGCCTGGAGCATGTTCTCGGCCAACTCGTCCGTGCCGTAGAGCGCGTACGGCGCGACGCGGGCCGGACCGCCGAGGACGCCGGCCATGTAGTGGACCCCCGGCAGCTCCGGCACCAGCATCGACACGGCCGTGGCGTGCACCGCGTGGGTGTGGACGACGGCCCCCGCGTCGGTGTGGCGGTAGATCGCCAGGTGCAGGGGCAGCTCGCTGGTCGGTGAGAGGTCGCCGACGAGACGGCGCCCTTCGAGGTCGACGCCGACCGCGTCCTCGGGCCGCAATCTGTCGTAGGGGACCCCGCTCGGGGTGACCAGGACCGTGTCGCCGACCCGCACCGAGACATTGCCCGAGGTGCCGACGACGAGGCTGTCCGCCACCGTCCTGCGGGCGGTCTCGACCAGCTCCTGCCAGGCCTGTCCGATCGCGTCCCGTCCCGTGCCGCGCGCCGTGTCCCGCCGTTGCTCAGTCATGCGGTGATCCTGCCAGCCGGGCGCTGCGCACTGTAGGGCGGAGCGCAGGCCTCCGGAAGCCCGTATATCGGCATACATCCCGTTCTGGGAATCATTGGCCTGCGATCGCCGGGCATCAGATGATCTTCCAGTACTCTCTGGGAGATTTGCCGTGTACATCGCGATCCGGGGGGAATCATGGCTCGTGACCAGCAATCGTCCCGTCGTCGTACCCGCCTCATCACGGCATCCGTGGCGGCTGTGGCCATCGGGGGGACCGCCCTCGCCGAGATTCCGGTTTCGGCGGCGGGCAAGCCGCGGGGGCACGACGTGTCCTCGCACCAGAAGCACGTCAACTGGCAGAAGGCCAAGAGCAAGGGCGCGCGGTTCGTCTACGTGAAGGCGACCGAGTCGCACACGTACCGGAACCCGTACTTCACCCAGCAGTACAACGGCTCGCGCAACGCGGGCCTGATCCGCGGGGCGTACCACTTCGCGGTGCCGAGCTCGTCCTCCGGCCGGACCCAGGCCCGGTACTTCCTGGCCCACGGCGGCCGCTGGAGCGGGGACGGCTGGACGCTGCCGCCCGCGCTGGACATCGAGCACAATCCGTACAGCTCACGGAGGTGCTACGGCCTGAGCAAGGGCCGGATGGTGCACTGGATCAAGTCCTTCAGCAACGAGGTCAAGCGCCAGACGGGCCGCCGCCCGGTGATCTACACGACCTCCAGGTGGTGGAACGACTGCACCGGCGGCAGCCGGGCCTTCGCGTCGAGCCACGCCCTGTGGCTCGCGCGCTGGTCGGCGTCGGCGGGATCGCTGCCCAGGGGCTGGGCGTACTGGACGTTCTGGCAGTACGACAACGGTGGCGGCCTGCCGGGTGACCAGAATCTCTTCAACGGCTCGACGGCCCAGCTGAAACGGTTCGCCAGGGGGTAGCCGCCAGTCGGCGGAACCCGACACTCCGCCCGAATTTCGGGCCTCGCGCCGTCGCTCCGTACGATCTTCGTCAGGCACCTGATGAATGCGGAGTGACGGCACTCCACTTCGGGTCACCGCACAGCCCGACCCAGTTCACTTTCCGTTCACCCGGGTTGCCTACGTTCCACATGCCACTGACGTCCAACAGAAGCCTGGGTAAATGGAACACATCACGCTTCTCCTCGGGATCGTGATCGTTACCGCTCTCGTGTTCGATTTCACGAACGGTTTCCACGACACTGCCAACGCGATGGCGACGACCATCTCGACCGGCGCTCTGAAGCCCAAGACGGCGGTGGCCATGTCCGCCGTGCTCAACCTCGTCGGCGCCTTCCTCTCGGTCGAGGTCGCCAAGACGATCTCCGGCGGCATCGTCAACGAGGACGGCCTCAAGACAGAGGTCATCTTCGCCGCGCTCGTCGGCGCGATCCTCTGGAATCTGCTGACCTGGCTGGTGGGCCTGCCCTCCAGTTCCTCCCACGCCCTCTTCGGCGGCCTCATCGGCGCCGCGGTCATGTCGATGGGCTGGTCGTCGATCAACGGCGGCACCGTCGTCACCAAGGTCCTGATCCCCGCCATAGCGGCGCCGATCGTGGCCGGCCTCGCCGCGACGCTGGCCACGCGCCTCACGTACCGCATCGGCCGCAACACCGACACCAAGGCCACCGCCAAGGGCTACCGCGCGGGCCAGATCGCCTCCGCGGGCCTGGTCTCGCTGGCCCACGGCACGAACGACGCGCAGAAGACCATGGGCATCATCACGCTCGCCCTGGTCACCGGCGGCGTCCTCAACCCCGGCGCCAACCCTCCGATGTGGGTCATCGTCTCGGCCGGTGTCGCCATCGCGCTGGGCACCTACCTCGGCGGCTGGCGCATCATCCGCACCATGGGCAAGGGCCTCACGGACCTCCAGCCGCAGCAGGGCTTCGCCGCCCAGACCAGCGCCGCGACGGTCATCCTGGCCTCCTCCCACCTGGGCTTCTCGCTCTCCACCACCCAGTCCTGCTCCGGCGCCGTGATGGGCGCGGGCCTCGGCCGCAAGGGCGGCGTGGTCCGCTGGTCGACCGCGACCCGGATGTTCGTCGCGTGGGGTCTGACCCTGCCGGCGGCCGGTCTGGTCGGCGCGGGCGCCGAGTTCCTCACCAAGCAGGGCCCCTGGGGCATCGCGGTCACCGCCGCGATCCTGGTCGGCGGCTCGGCCGTGATCTGGGCGCTCTCGCGGCGCGACGCGATCGACCACACGAACGTCACGGACGACGAGATCCGGCAGGGCGGCGCCACCACGGACACCGAGCCCGCGGGCGTCGTGACCACCGCGATCGCCGCCGTCACCCCGCCCCCGACGGGCACGGTCGCGGCCTCCACCGCCGCCTCCGACGACCCGGTCAAGGCCACCACGGCCCCGACCACGACCACGACCGGCGCCATGGCGGACCCCGCCCGGCCCGCGACGGTGTAAGGACGCATCAGCATGAGCATCGACTGGGCAGCTCTCGGCTCCGTCTTCGGAGTCAGCCTCGCGGTGACGGTGGCCCTCGTGGGCCTGTTCACCCTCGGCATCGTCGGCCTCTCCAAGCAGGAGACGGCGACCGCCTCGGGCGGCGGCTCCGCGGCCCTGGCCCGCACCGGCGCGTACGCCTGCTTCGCGCTGTGCCTGGCGGCGGTGGCGTACGGGATCTATCTGATCGTCGCCTGACGGCCGGAGTCCTCGGGTGGGGCGTGGGGCGTGCGAACGCCTCGCGCCCCACCGTCGTATGTGGGGCTCCGCACACTCTCCCGCCGCAGGTCAACGGCGAGTTGACGGGCGTTCGCGGGGCGTGGTGGACTGCCGGGGCCAACTACGGCGGCAGAAGAGGAAGCCGGTGTGAATCCGGCGCGGTCCCGCCACTGTCACCGGGGAGACGCTCCCCGGAAGCCAGGAACTCTCGCCGCCGCATCACGTCGAACCAGGGCGCGGACACCCTGAGTGAGGACATATCGCCATGCTCGGCCGCCCGGTGCCGCTTCCCCTCCTGAGTACGAGTTCTCTCCTCAGTACGGCTGCGGGCTGAGCCCATGAGTGCCGATCGCGACTTCGCGTACGGCGCCGCCGCCGGACTCCTCGGTGACCTGCTGCTCGGCGATCCCCGCCGGGGGCATCCGGTCGCCGCGTTCGGACGGGCGGCCGCCGCCGTCGAGCGGGTGCTGTGGCGCGACCACCGCGGGTGGGGCGCGCTGCACGCCGCGGTGTGCGCCGGGGGCGCGGCGGGTGCCGCCGCCCTCGCTTCCTCCCTGGTCCGCCGCTCACGTGCCGGTTCCGTCGCGCTGACCGCCGCCGCGACCTGGTCCGTGGTCGGCGGGACCTCGCTGGGCCGGGAGGCGCGGGCCGTCGCCGGCGCGCTGGAGGCCGGGGACATCGAGGTCGCGCGCGAGCGGCTGCCGCATCTGTGCGGGCGGGATCCGCAGGCACTGGACGCCGACGGGATCGCGCGGGCCGTCGTGGAGTCCGTCGCCGAGAACACGTCCGACGCGGTCGTCGGGGCGCTGGTGTGGGGCGCGATCGGCGGGGTTCCCGGACTCGTCGGGTTCCGGGCCGTCAACACACTGGACGCCATGGTGGGGCACAAGTCGCCGCGCTACCGGCGGTACGGGTGGGCCTCCGCCCGGCTGGACGACGCCCTCGGATGGCCCGGAGCGCGGCTGACCGCCGCCCTGGCCGTGGCGGCCGGGGACTCGCCCGCCGGGGCGGTGCGGGCCTGGCGGCGCGACGCGGCGAAGCACCCCAGCCCCAACGCCGGACCCGTCGAGGCCTCCTTCGCGGGGGCGTTGGGGGTTCGGCTCGGGGGGACGCTGTCCTATGGAGGACGGGTCGAGCACCGGCCCGTCCTGAACGCGGAGGGGCGCGAGGTGCGGGTGGGGGACATCGAGCGGGCCGTGCGGCTGTCCCGGCACGTGAGCCTGCTGGCGCTCGGCGTCGCCGTCACCGCCCGATCGACTCAGTGGAAGAAGGGCCGTACCTCATGAGCGGTGGACTGCTGGTCGCCGGGACCACCTCCGATGCCGGGAAGAGCGTCGTCACCGCCGGGATCTGCCGGTGGCTGGCGCGCAAGGGCGTGTCCGTCGCGCCGTTCAAGGCGCAGAACATGTCCCTCAACTCCTTCGTCACGCGCGAGGGCGCCGAGATCGGGCGGGCGCAGGCCATGCAGGCGCAGGCCGCCCGCGTCGAGCCCACCGCGCTGATGAACCCCGTGCTGCTCAAGCCGGGCAGCGACCGCTCCAGCCAGGTCGTCCTCATGGGCAGGCCCGTGGGCGAGATGAGCGCGCGCGGCTACCACGGCGGACGCCAGGCCGCGCTGCTCGACACCGTCGTGGGCTGCCTGGAGGAGCTCCGGAGCACCTACGACGCCGTGATCTGCGAGGGCGCGGGCAGCCCCGCCGAGATCAATCTGCGGCGCACCGACATCGTGAACATGGGCATCGCGCGGGCCGCCCGCTTCCCCGTGCTCGTGGTCGGGGACATCGACCGGGGCGGGGTGTTCGCCTCGTTCTTCGGGACCACCGCGCTGCTGAGCGCGGCCGACCAGGAGCTGGTCGCCGGATATCTGGTGAACAAGTTCCGGGGCGACGTCTCGCTGCTGGAGCCGGGGCTCGACATGCTGGAGGGGCTCACCGGGCGGCGCACCTACGGCGTGCTGCCGTTCCGGCACGGGCTCGGCATCGACGAGGAGGACGGCCTGCGGGTGTCCCTGCGGGGCGCCGTCCGGGAGTCCGCCGTCGCGCCGCCGGTCGGCGAGGACGTCCTGCGGGTCGCGGTGTGCGCGGTCCCGCTGATGTCGAACTTCACGGACGTGGACGCGCTGGCCGCCGAGCCGGGTGTCGTCGTGCGGTTCGTGGACCGGGCCGAGGAGCTCGTCGACGCCGATCTGGTCGTGGTGCCGGGGACGCGCGGGACCGTACGCGCCCTGGAGTGGCTGCGCGAGCGCGGACTCGCGGACGCCCTCGCGCGCCGGGCCGCCGAGGGCAGGCCCGTGCTCGGGATCTGCGGCGGCTTCCAGGTGCTCGGCGAGCACATCGAGGACGAGGTCGAGTCGCGGGCGGGATCCGTGGACGGGCTCGGACTGCTTCCCGTGCGGGTGCGGTTCGCCCGCGAGAAGACCCTCGCCCGGCCGGTGGGCGAGGCCCTCGGCGAGCGGGTCGAGGGGTACGAGATCCATCACGGCGTCGCCGACGTCAGGGGCGGGGAGCCGTTCCTGGACGGCTGCCGGGTCGGCGAGGTGTGGGGCACGCACTGGCACGGGTCGCTGGAGAGCGACGCGTTCCGGCGCCGTTTCCTCACCGAGGTCGCCCGCGCCGCGGGCCGCCGCTTCGTGCCCGCGCCCGACACCAGCTTCGGCACGCTGCGCGAGGAGCAGCTCGACCTGCTGGGCGACCTGATCGAAGAACACGCGGACACGGACGCGCTGTTGGGCCTGATCGAGAACGGCGTGCCGGGGGGCCTGCCGTTCATCGCGCCCGGAGCGCCGCCCGCGCCGCCGGCAGCAGGAACAGCAGCAGCACCGGAACGTGCCAAGGAGGCCCTGTGAGTACCCCGTACCCGTTCACCGCCCTCGTCGGGCAGGACGACCTGCGGCTCGCGCTCTTGCTGAACGCCGTCTCGCCCGCCGTCGGCGGTGTGCTCGTGCGGGGCGAGAAGGGCACCGCCAAGTCCACCGCCGTGCGCGCCCTTTCGGCGCTCCTGCCCGAGGTGCCGGTCGTCGCCGGGTGCCGGTTCTCGTGCGACCCGGCGGCCCCCGACCCGAACTGCCCCGACGGACCGCACGAGTCGGCCGGGGACACGGCGCGGCCCGCCCGCATGGTGGAGCTGCCCGTCGGCGCCTCCGAGGACCGGCTCGTCGGCGCCCTCGACATCGAGCGGGCGCTCGCGGAGGGCGTGAAGGCCTTCGAGCCGGGCCTGCTCGCCGACGCGCACCGCGGGATCCTCTACGTCGACGAGGTCAACCTCCTCCACGACCACCTGGTCGACCTGCTGCTCGACGCGGCCGCGATGGGCGCCTCGTACGTCGAGCGCGAGGGCGTGTCCGTGCGGCACGCCGCGCGTTTCCTGCTCGTCGGCACGATGAACCCCGAGGAGGGCGAGCTGCGGCCGCAGTTGCTCGACCGGTTCGGGCTGACCGTCGAGGTGGCCGCGTCCCGCGAGACCGACCAGCGCGTCGAGGTCGTGCGGCGGCGGCTGGCGTACGACGACGACCCCGAGGGGTTCGCGGGGCGCTGGGCCGAGGACGAGGCCGCGCTGCGGGCCCGCGTGGTGGCGGCGCGGGCGCTGCTCCCCCAGGTCGTCCTGGGCGACGGCGCGCTGCGGCAGATCGCGGCGACCTGCGCTGCGTTCGAGGTCGACGGGATGCGCGCGGACATCGTGATGGCGCGCACGGCGACGGCGCTGGCCGCGTGGGCGGGGCGGACGGACGTGCAGAGCGAGGACGTGCGGCAGGCCGCGCTGCTCGCGCTGCCGCACCGCAGGCGCCGCAACCCCTTCGACGCGCCGGGCCTGGACGAGGACAAGCTCGACGAGACGCTGGAGGAGTCGCGCGAGGACGACGCCCCCGAGGGCGACGACGACCCCGACGGCGGCGGCCCCGGCGACGACGGCGGTCCCGGCGGCGGGCAGCCCCCGGCCGGCGGCCCCGAGTCCCCCGAACCGCCGTCCCGGAACCAGGGTTCGGACACCGAGGAGGCACCGGCCCCGCAGGAGCCCGCGCCGGCGCCGGGCGCCCCGTCCGCCGCCGCCGAGCAGCAGCCCGTACGCGCCTCCGAGCCCTTCCGCACGAAGATGCTGAGCGTGCCCGGTGTCGGCGAGGGCGCGGCCGGGCGGCGCTCGCGCGCCCGTACCGAGCACGGCCGTACCACGGGTTCGCGGCGGCCCCAGGGTGCGCTCACCAAGCTGCACCTGGCGGCGACCGTGCAGGCCGCCGCCCCGCACCAGAAGGCGCGCGGGCGGTCGGGGGCCGGTCTGGTCGTCCGGCGTGACGATCTGCGGCAGGCGACGCGCGAGGGCCGCGAGGGCAACCTCGTGCTGTTCGTCGTGGACGCCTCGGGGTCGATGGCCGCGCGGCAGCGGATGAGCGCCGTCAAGGGCGCCGTGCTGTCGCTGCTCCTGGACGCCTACCAGCGGCGCGACAAGGTGGGACTGGTGACGTTCCGGGGCACGGAGGCCGAGGTGGCGCTGCCGCCGACGTCGTCGGTGGACGCGGCCGCGGCCCGGCTCGAATCCCTGCCGACCGGCGGCCGCACGCCGCTCGCGGCGGGCCTGATGAAGGCGCACGACGTGCTGCGGATCGAGCGGCTGCGGGATCCGGCGCGACGCCCGCTGGTGGTCGTGGTGACGGACGGGCGGGCCACCGGGGGCGTCGAGCCGGTGGCGCGGGCGGGGCGCGCGGCGCGGCTGTTCGCGTCCGAGGGCGTCGCCTCCGTCGTCGTGGACTGCGAGTCGGGTTACGTACGCCTGGGCCTTGCGGGTCAGTTGGCGGGCGAGCTCGGCGGGACGGCCGTGACGCTGGACGAGCTGCGGGCGGACTCGATCGCCGGTCTCGTCAAGGACGTACAGGGAATGAACTCGCCTTCGAGGAGGGCCGCTTAATGCCGCAGGGACAGCCGAGCGTCGTGCCGGACGACGGGCTCACGACGCGGCAGCGCCGCAACCGTCCGCTGGTCTTCGTGCACACGGGCATCGGCAAGGGCAAGTCGACGGCCGCCTTCGGTCTCGCGCTGCGGGCCTGGAATCAGGGATGGCCGATCGGCGTCTTCCAGTTCGTGAAGTCGGCGAAGTGGAAGGTCGGCGAGGAGAACGCGCTGAAGGTCCTCGGCGCCTCCGGCGAGGGCGGCACGGTCGCCTGGCACAAGATGGGCGAGGGCTGGTCGTGGATCCAGCGCGCCCCCGCCGAGGGCGAGCCGACCAACGAGGACAAGGCGCGCGAGGGCTGGGAGCAGGTCAAGCGCGACCTCGCGGAGGAGACGTACAAGCTGTACGTGCTCGACGAGTTCGCCTACCCGCTGCACTGGGGCTGGATCGACACCGACGAGGTCGTGGAGGTGCTGCGCGACCGCCCCGGCACCCAGCACGTCGTCATCACCGGCCGCAACGCCCCGCGGCAGCTCGTCGACTTCGCCGACCTGGTGACCGACATGTCCAAGGTCAAGCACCCCATGGACGCCGGACAGAAGGGCCAGAGGGGCATCGAGTGGTAGCTCGTCTCGTCGTCGCGGCGCCGTCGTCGGGCAGCGGCAAGACGACCGTCGCGACGGGCCTGATGGCCGCCTTCTCGGCGGCCGGGCTCGCGGTGTCCCCGCACAAGGTCGGGCCCGACTACATCGACCCCGGCTACCACGCGCTGGCGACCGGGCGGCCGGGCCGCAACCTCGACGCGTATCTGTGCGGACCCGACCTGGTCGCGCCGCTGTTCGCGCACGGGGCCGCCGGGTGCGACCTCGCGGTGGTCGAGGGCGTGATGGGCATGTACGACGGGGCCGCCGGGCAGGGCGAACTGGCCTCCACCGCGCATGTGGCGAAGCTGCTGCGGGCGCCGGTCGTGCTGGTCGTCGACGCGTCGTCGCAGTCGCGGTCGGTGGCGGCGCTCGTGCACGGCTTCGCGTCCTGGGACCCGGAGGTGCGGGTCGCGGGCGTCGTCCTCAACAAGGTCGGCTCCGACCGCCACGAGGCGCTGCTGCGGGAGGCGCTCGACGAGTCCGGGGTGCCGGTGTTCGGCGCCCTGCGCCGCGCCGCCCAGGTGCAGGCGCCCTCGCGGCACCTGGGGCTCGTGCCGGTCGCCGAGCGGCGGGCCGAGGCGGTCGAGTCGGTGGCGGCGCTGGCGGCGCGGGTGCGGGAGGGGTGCGACCTGGAGGGGTTGCTGGCGCTGGCGCGGAGTGCGCCTTCGCTGCCCGGCGACGCGTGGGATCCGGCCGCCGCGGTGGCCTCCCCGGGAAGCGCCCGCCCACGACCGCGCGTGGCCATCGCCTCGGGCGCCGCGTTCACCTTCTCCTACGCCGAGCACGCCGAGCTGCTGACCGCGGCCGGGGCCGAGGTCGTGCCGTTCGACCCGCTGCACGACGAGCAACTGCCCGACGGGACCGGCGGGTTGGTCATCGGGGGCGGGTTCCCCGAGGTGTACGCGCCCGAGCTGTCCGCCAACGAGACGCTCCGCAAGGCCGTGGCCGATCTCGCGCTGTCCGGGGCGCCCGTGGCGGCCGAGTGCGCGGGGCTGCTCTACCTCTCCCGCGAGCTGGACGGGAAGCCGATGTGCGGGGTGCTGGACGCCGGGGCGCGGATGTCGGAGCGGCTGACGCTGGGGTACCGCGAGGCCGTCGCCGTGTCGGACAGCGTGCTCGCGCCGGCGGGGACGCGGATGCGGGGGCACGAGTTCCACCGCACGGTCATGGAGCCGGGGGCCGGTCCCGCGCCCGCGTGGGGCCTGCACCGGCCGGAGCGGCGGGTCGAGGGCTTCGTACAGCGGAACGTGCACGCCAGCTATCTGCACACGCACTGGGCGGCGGAACCGGGGGTCGCGCGGCGGTTCGTCGAGGGCTGCGCGCCGTGACGACGGGGGGCGGCTCAGCCCGCGATGCCCACCACGAGCCAGATGAACGCCGCGCCCGCCACCGTGCACAGCAGGGTCGAGCGCGCGGGGTGGTCGTGGTGCGCCTCGGGCAGGATCTCGGCCGCCGCGAGATACAGCAGCGCACCGCCGAAGAACCCGAGATAGCCGCCGAGCAGCTGCTCCGGAATGGTGAAGAGCAGGGTCGACGCCGCGCCCACCACCGGGGCCGCCGCGTCCGCGAACAGCATCGCGAGCGCCTTGCGGCGGGCGTTCCCGTACAGGCTCGTGATCGTGTACGTGTTGAAGCCGTCCGCGAAGTCGTGGGCGACGACGGCGAGTGCCACGGCCGCGCCCATCCCGCCGCCCACCTGGAAGGCGGCGCCGATCGCGATGCCGTCCATGACGCTGTGGCCGACCATCGCGGCGGCGGCCGTGAGGCCCACCTCGGGGACGCGTCCGTTCTCGTGCTCGTCGGCGCCGTGCGCGGCCTGGCGGCCCGCGAGGAGCCGTTCCACCAGATGGGCGACGAGGAAGCCGGCCACGAACAGGAGCAGCGCGGCGGGCACGCCGAAGACGGGCCCGCCCGCGGCGTCCAGCGCCTCCGGCAGCAGGTCGAGGCCGACGACGCCGAGCATCAGGCCGCCCGCGAGCCCCAGGACGAGGTGGCGCCGGTCGGTGACCCGCTGCGCCGTCCAGCCGCCCACCAGGGTCATGAGGAAGGCGCCGAGCGCCACGAACACCGCCATGGGCCCTTGCTATCCGATTGACCCCGTGCCGCGCACATCCGGCCCGCCTCTTCCGCCCCATCTCACCCGTACGAAAGGAATCGATCCATGGCCGACTCCGCTGCCGGAAAGGTGCCGTCCACCGAGGACGCCGTGCTCGTCGTCGGCGTCGGCGCCTGCGCGGACGCCTCCGTGGCGGAGGTGCTCGGCCTCGTCAGGGACGCGGTCCGCGAGACGGGGCTGACCGAACGGGCCGTCGCCGAGCTGGCGACGGTCGACGTGAAGGGCGAGGAGCCGGGGATCGTGGGGGCGGCGGCGCGGCTGGGGGTTCCGGTCGTGACGTACTCGGCGGCGGAGCTCGCCCAGGTGACGGTGCCGAATCCGTCCGCGCGGTCCCGGGCGGCCGTGGGCACGCCGTCTGTCGCGGAGGCGGCGGCGCTGCGGGCGGGCGGCGAACTCCTCGTGCCCAAGCGGAAGTCGGCGCCGGCCGGACGTCCGCCGATGGCGACGTGCGCGATAGCGAGCAGGCCGCGGGCGGCCGCGGC
>NZ_LIRJ01000041.1 GCF_001419745.1 Streptomyces silaceus
GCGGCCCCGCCCCACAGACGAGGCAACCGCGCGACCCGCCGGACGCCGGACGGCCCGCCCCACCGACGAAGCCAAGGCGCCCCGCCAGGACCCCCTGACCTACAATCGCCCCCTGATGACCGCAACCCTCGTCGCCAAGAATCTCGCCGCCGGCCACGGTGACCGCACCCTCTTCTCGGATCTGGAGCTGGTCGTCGCCCCCGGCGACGTCATCGGGCTCGTCGGGGCCAATGGGGCCGGGAAGTCCACGCTGTTGCGCCTGCTCGCAGGTGTGGACGCCCCCGAAGGGGGTGAGCTGCGGCTGTCGCCGCCCACCGCGTCCGTGGGCCACCTCCCCCAGGAACCCGACCGCCGCCCCGGCGAGACGGTCCGCGCCTTCCTGGCCCGCCGCACCGGCGTGGCGGAGGCCCAGCGCGTCATGGACGACGCCACCCAGGCACTCGTCGACGGCACCCCGGGAGCCGACGACGCCTACGCCACCAGCCTGGAGCGCTGGCTCGCGCTCGGCGGCGCCGACCTGGACGAACGCGCCGAGGAGGTCACCGGCTCCCTCGGCCTCGCCGTGAGCCTGGACCAGCCGATGACCTCGCTCTCCGGCGGCCAGGCGGCCCGCGCCGGCCTCGCCTCCCTCCTCCTGTCCCGCTACGACGTCTTCCTCCTGGACGAGCCGACCAACGACCTCGACCTCGCGGGCCTGGAACGTCTGGAGAGCTTCGTCCGCGGCCTGCGCGCCGGCACGGTCGTGGTCAGCCACGACCGCGAGTTCCTCACCCGCACCGTCACCAAGGTCCTCGAACTCGACCTGGCACAGCAGCAGATCAACCTCTACGGCGGCGGTTACGACGCGTACCTGGAGGAGCGGGAGACGGCCCGCCGCCACGCCCGCGACGACTACGAGGAGTACGCCGACAAGAGGGCGGCGCTCCAGAGCCGCGCCCAGATGCAGCGCTCCTGGGCGGACAAGGGCGTCAAGAACGCCCGCCGCAAGGCCAAGTCGGGCGGCGGCGACAACGACAAGATCGGCCGCAACTTCCGCAGCGACGCCAGCGAGAAGCAGGCGGCGAAGGCCCGCCAGACCCAGCGCATGATCGAGCGCCTCGACGTCGTCGAGGAGCCCCGCAAGGAGTGGGAGCTGCGCATGGAGATCGCCGCGGCCCCCCGCTCCGGCGCGGTCGTGGCGAGCCTGCGCGACGCCCGGGTGCGCCGCGGCGCGTTCACGCTCGGCCCGGTCACCCTGCAGATCGACTGGGCGGACCGCGTGGCGATCACTGGCGCGAACGGCTCGGGGAAGTCGACCCTGCTCGGCGCGCTCCTGGACCGCATCCCGCTGGACGAGGGCCACGCGGCCCTCGGCTCGGGCGTCCTGGTCGGCGAGGTCGACCAGGCCCGCGCGCTGTTCCACGGCAAGGAGTCCCTGCTGGACGCGTTCTGCGCGGCCGTACCGGACACCGAGCCCGCCGAAGTCCGCACACTGCTCGCCAAGTTCGGCCTGAAGGCGGACCACGTGCTGCGCTCCGCGGCGACGCTGTCACCCGGCGAGCGGACCCGCGCGGCCCTCGCGCTGCTCCAGGGCCGCGGGGTGAACCTCCTGGTCCTCGACGAGCCGACGAACCACCTCGACCTGCCGGCGATCGAACAGCTGGAGTCGGCCCTGGAGTCGTACGAGGGCACGCTGCTCCTGGTCACGCACGACCGCAGGATGCTCGACGCGGTCCGCGTGACGCGCCGCCTGGAGGTGGCGGAGGGAACCGTCACCGAACGGCCCCTCTGACCTCGGCCCGAAGAGACGACCGCCCCGGGCAGACCACCGCCCCGTACAAGGCCTCAGCCCCGCATCCGAACCAGGGCGCCCCGAACCCGGGGCGCCCGGCACGTCGGCGTCAGCGCCGCCCGGGGTCGACCAGACCGGCCCGTCGCAGCGCCTCGGCCATCGCGTCGTTGGCCGGCGGCGGAGCCTGCCGCTGCGGGCGCTGACCGCGCTGCCCGCCACGCCCACCACCGCGCTGCCCCTGGCCGCCCTGACCGCCCTGGCCACCCTGACGGCGGCCCTGGCCGCCCTGGCCGCCCTGCTGCCGCTGCTGAGGCGGCCGCCCGCCCCGCTTCGGCTGGTCCCCGTCGGCGGCGCCCGCCTCGTCGTCCAGACGCAGCGTCAGCGAGATCCGCTTGCGCGGGATGTCGACGTCCATGACCTTCACCTTGACGATGTCACCGGGCTTGACGACATCGCGCGGGTCCTTGACGAAGGTCTTGGACATGGCGGACACATGGACCAGGCCGTCCTGGTGGACGCCCACGTCCACGAAGGCGCCGAACGCGGCCACGTTCGTGACGACGCCTTCGAGGACCATCCCGGAGGCGAGGTCGGAGATCTTCTCCACGCCGTCCTTGAAGGTCGCCGTCTTGAAGGCGGGACGCGGGTCGCGTCCGGGCTTCTCCAGCTCCTTGATGATGTCCGTGACCGTGGGCAGACCGAAGACGTCGTCCACGAACTCGTCCGCCCGCAGCGAGCGCAGCGCCCCCGTGTTGCCGATCAGCGAGGCGACCTCGCCGCCCGTCGACTTCACCATTCTGCGCACCACGGGGTAGGCCTCCGGGTGCACGCTGGAGGCGTCCAGCGGGTCGTCGCCGCCGCGGATGCGGAGGAAGCCCGCGCACTGCTCGTACGCCTTCGGGCCGAGCCGCGCCACGTCCTTGAGGCCCTTGCGGTTCTTGAACGGGCCGTTCGCGTCGCGGTGCGCCACGATGTTCTCCGCGAGGCCCGCGCCGATGCCGGAGACCCGGGCGAGCAGCGGGGCGGAGGCGGTGTTCACGTCCACGCCGACGCCGTTCACACAGTCCTCGACGACCGCGTCGAGCGAGCGGGACAGCTTCACCTCGGACAGGTCGTGCTGGTACTGGCCGACGCCGATCGACTTCGGGTCGATCTTCACGAGCTCGGCCAGCGGGTCCTGGAGCCGGCGCGCGATGGAGACGGCGCCGCGCAGCGACACGTCGAGGCCGGGCAGCTCCTGCGAGGCGAAGGCCGAGGCGGAGTACACCGAGGCGCCCGCCTCGGAGACCATCACCTTGGTGAGCTTCAGCTCGGGGTGCCTGGCGATGAGGTCGGCGGCGAGCTTGTCCGTCTCGCGCGAGGCCGTGCCGTTGCCGATGGCGACCAGGTCGACCTCGTGCTCCTTGGCGAGCTTCGCGAGGGTGGCCAGGGACTGGTCCCACTTGTTGGCCGGGACGTGCGGGTGGATCGTTTCGGTGGCGACGACCTTGCCGGTCGCGTCGACGACGGCGACCTTCACACCCGTACGGAAACCGGGGTCCAGGCCCAGCGTCGCGCGCGTGCCCGCGGGCGCGGCGAGCAGCAGGTCGCGCAGGTTCGACGCGAAGACCCGCACCGCCTCGTCCTCGGCGGCCGTGCGCAGCCGCAGCCGCAGGTCGATGCCGAGGTGCACGAGGATCCGGGTCCGCCAGGACCAACGCACCGTGTCCTGGAGCCACTTGTCCGCGGGCCGGCCGCGGTCGGCGACGCCGAAGCGGTGGGCGACGATGCCCTCGTACGAGGACGGGGTGCCCGGCGCGGCGTCGGGGTCGGTCTCCTCCGGCTCCAGGACGAGGTCGAGCATCTCCTCCTTCTCGCCGCGCAGCATGGCGAGGATGCGGTGCGAGGGCAGCTCGGTGAAGGGCTCGGCGAAGTCGAAGTAGTCGGCGAACTTGGCGCCCGCCTCCTCCTTGCCGTCCCGCACCTTCGCGGCGAGACGGCCGCGCACCCACATGCGCTCGCGCAGCTCGCCGATGAGGTCGGCGTCCTCCGAGAACCGCTCGGCGAGGATCGCGCGGGCACCGTCCAGGGCGGCCTGCGGGTCCGCGACGCCCTTGTCGGCGTCCACGAACGCGGCCGCGGCGGCCTGCGGCTCCACACTGGGGTCGGTGAGCAGACCGTCGGCCAGCGGTTCGAGACCGGCCTCGCGGGCGATCTGCGCCTTGGTGCGCCGCTTCGGCTTGAAGGGCAGGTAGATGTCCTCCAGGCGCGCCTTGGTGTCCGCCTCGCGGATCCGCGCCTCCAGCTCGTCGGTCAGCTTGCCCTGCTCACGGACCGAGTCGAGGATCGCGGCGCGCCGCTCCTCCAGCTCGCGCAGATAGCGCAGCCGCTCCTCGAGCGTGCGCAGCTGCGCGTCGTCGAGCATCTCGGTCGCTTCCTTGCGGTAGCGCGCGATGAAGGGCACCGTGGAGCCGCCGTCGAGCAGGTCGACGGCGGCCTTCACCTGCCGCTCCCGTACGCCGAGTTCCTCGGCGATCCTGCTTTCGATGGACGAGGGAGTGGGGGTGGACGTCTTCGATGCTGCCACGATCCGGTACCGCCTTCTCACTGAGGTTGCCGGGCAATTGTGGCAGGTGGCGCCGACAACGGACGATCAGACCCGGCCCGCCCGGCCGGTGCGTCCGCCCCCACGGGCGGCACCGCGCCCGCCCCGGCCCGTGGAACGTGACGCTCCGCCGAACAGCCGGGCAAGCGCACGGAACGGCAGGGTGACGACGGTGGCGATGGCGGAGCCGATCTGCCGCAGGACGTCCGCGATGGCACGGAACATGAATTCTCCCCTTTCGTCTCCCGGTACCGCCAGGACCGGCGGTGCGGGAGACGAACGGGTACCTCAAGCGTCCCGGGCCATGCGCGCGGGGCGGCTCAGCTCTTGCCGAGCAGATCCGCCGGGAACGCGCCGGCCTGCAGCGCCGTGCCGATGAACAGCGTGCCCAGTTCCGTCAGGCGCTCGACGCCCGCGGCGCCCAGGTGCGCGTAGGGCGCCCGGTCGAGGCGGTCCGTCTCCGTCTCGACGTCGCGGCGCAGCGCCACGCCGTCCTCCGTCAACTCGCCCTCGCCGTCCAGCAGGCCGCGCCCGCGCAGCCGCTCCACGGCGGCGTCCCACTCGGCCTGGTTCCAGCCCCGGGTGGTGAAGACCCACTTCGGCGTCATGCCCTTGCCGGTGGCGGTGTGGCTCACCAGGGCCTCGATGCCGTCGAGTTCGGCGCCGAGCAGGACCGTGAGGTGCCCGTCGCCCCGGTGCTCGCGCAGCAGCGTCGCCGCGTGCCAGTACGCCAGGTGCGGCTCCTCGGGGACGGGCAGGTCGGCGTGGGCCGAGTAGAGCGGGCGCGCGCTGCGGGTGCAGGCCTCGGTGGCGCGCAGGGCGAGCCCGGCGGCCTCCGCCATCTCCTTCGACGCGACGAGCTCCTCGCCGAGGAGGCGCCGCAGCGTCGTGTCGACGGCGCGCAGCCGGGCCGCGAGCACGTCCTGGGGCGAGGCGGTCCTCCACACCTCGGGGACGTGCGCCGCGACCAGGTCGTGCTTGTAGTTGTAGAAGGCCGCGGTCACGGTCCCGGCGCCGACGGCCCCCATGGCCGCCGCGCGCACGGCGAAGTTGACGGCGCTGGGGTGGGTGACCCCGAGCCCGGCGAGCTCCCGCGCCACGTCGGGCGAGAAGTAGTGCGTGGAGTGCAGCGAGTTGAGCACGTTGTGACAGCGGCGCCCGGCGCGCGGCTGCGGCGCGGCGGCCGGGGTGGAGGTCGTCGAAGAGGTCATGGGGGTCACGCTACCTACTGGTCGGTATGGAGTGCGTGCCCCGGTCACGGATGGCAGGAAAGGTGGGGTACTCGTCATTGCGGCCATCGTCCGGCCCGCCAAGAATCGGGGGCATGGAGCAGCGAACCGTCCTGGTCGTCCTCTTCGAGGGCGTCCAGAGCCTTGATGTCACGGGTCCCGCGGAGGTGTTCACCGGCGCGAGCAACTGCCTGGACGACCCGGGAGCCGGCTACCTCGTGCGCACGGCCTCCCTGGACGGCTCTCCCGTACGCGCCACCAGCGGCCTGACCCTGGTCCCGGACTTCGCGCTGGCCGACGCCCCGGTGCCGCACACGCTGCTCGTCCCGGGCGGCGAGGGCACCCGCCCGCCGGACCCGGACTTGACCGGCTGGCTGCGCGCGAACGGCCCGCGCGCCGAGCGCCTGGTGTCGGTCTGCACCGGCGCGCTCCGGCTCGCCGAGGCCGGGCTCCTGGAGGGCCGCCGGGCGACGACGCACTGGGCGTACTGCGACAAGCTCGCCAAGGACCACCCGGGCGTCGAGGTCGAACCGGACCCCATCTTCGTGCGCGACGGCCCGGTCGCGACGTCCGCCGGTGTCACCGCCGGCATCGACCTCGCGCTCGCGCTCGTGGAGGAGGACCTGGGCCGGGAGGTGGCGCTGACCGTCGCCCGGTACCTCGTGGTCTTCCTGCGCCGCCCGGGGAACCAGGCGCAGTTCAGCGTCCAGCTCGCCACGCAGACCGCCCGGCGCGAACCGCTGCGCGAGGTCCAGCAGTGGATCACCGAGCACCCGGCCGAGGACCTCTCGGTCGACGCGCTCGCCGCGCGCGCCCGCCTCTCGCCCCGCCACTTCGCCCGCGCCTTCCAGGCCGAGACCGGGCAGACGCCGGGCAAGTACGTCGAGCGCGTCCGCGTCGAGCACGCGCGCAGGCTCCTGGAGGACACCTCCGACGGCGTCGAGGAGGTGTCACGCGCCTGCGGCTACGGCACTCCCGAGGCCATGCGCCGTGCCTTCCTCAAGGCGCTCGGCACGGCGCCGGCCGAGTACCGGCGCCGCTTCCGTCCCGTACCGGCCCGCCCGGAATGACCCACCCATCCACCCCGAACGAGAGGGACACCATGCAGATCGCCATCGCCCTGTACGAGCGCTTCACCGCCCTGGACGCCATCGGCCCGTACCAGATGCTCAGCGGCCTCCCCGGCGCCGAGACGGTGTTCGTGGCCGAGCGGACGGGACCGGTGGGCGACGACAGCGGCAGCCTCACGCTCGTCGCCGGCGCGTCCTTCGACGAGGTGCGGCGCCCGGACATCGTGGTCGTCCCCGGCGGCCCCGGCCAGAGCGACCAGGTGGAGAACGGCCCGCTCCTGGACTGGCTCCGCGCGGTCGACGCCACGACCACCTGGACGACGTCGGTGTGCACGGGCTCCCTGGCCCTCGCCGCCGCCGGACTCCTCAAGGGACGCCGCGCCACCTCGCACTGGCTCGCCCTCGGCGAGCTCGACAGGATGGGCGTGGAGTCGACGGGGGAGCGGGTCGTCTTCGACGGCAAGTACGTGACGGGGGCCGGTGTCTCCGCGGGCATCGACATGGGCCTCGCCCTGGCCGGCCGGATCGCGGGCGACGAGGTCGCGCAGACCGTGCAGCTCCTGACCGAGTACGACCCCCAGCCGCCGTACGACGCCGGGTCCCCGGAGAAGGCGCCGGCGCACATCGTGGCCTCGTTCCGCGACACGAGCCGGTTCGACGAGCTGATGAACCCGGCGGACCGGTGACGGCTCAGTCGTCCTGAACGGTCCAGGTGAAGCGCGGCTGCCTGCGCTCCAGGAAGGCGGCGACCCCCTCGGCGGTGTCGCCGCTGCCGCGCGCCTGCCCGGCCCAGTACGCGTCCCGGTCCGTGCGCCCCGCCGCGAACTCCTTGGCCGCGGCCTGCGTCAGCTGCGAGCGGGTCGCGAGCACCCGGGTGAACTCCGCGACCCGCTTGTCCAGTTCGCCGAAGGGCAGCACCTCGTCCACCAGACCGGTGCGCAGTGCCCGCTCCGCGTCGATCAACTCCCCTGAGAAGAGAAGGTACTTGGCGGTGGCGGGGCCCACGAGCGAGACCAGGCGCCGGGTGGACGCCGCCGCGTAGACGATGCCCAGCTTGGCCGGGGTGATCCCGAAGGAGGCGCCCTCGTCCGCGAACCGCAGGTCGCACGCGCCCGCCAGCTGGCAGCCGCCGCCCACGCAGTAACCCCGCACGGCGGCCACCGTCGGCTTGGGGAAGGCGGCCAGGGCCTCCTCGGCCCGCACCGCTAGCTCCTGCGGGTCCGTCGGCGACTCGCGCAGCGAGGAGATGTCGGCGCCCGCGCAGAAGGTGTCGCCCGCGCCGGTGAGCACGACGGCCCGCACGGCCGGGTCGGCGGCGAGCCCCGCGAACAGCGGCGGCACCTGGCGCCACATGTCCGCCGTCATGGCGTTGCGCTTGGCCGGATGGTCGATGACGACGGTGGCGACGCCGTCCGTGACGGTGTGCCTCAGCTGCGGCTCCATGCGCCGGATGCTATCCGTACCCCTCGAACGTACGATCAAGAAGGGGTGGGACGAAAGACGCACAGGGAGCATAGGGCGCAGAAGGCTCTGCCGAGCGGGACGGAGACGCTGATGGCCGGACTCGAGGACGCCAACCCCACCACGCCCATGGACCCCGCCGAGCCCGGAAGATCCGGGAGAGGGGGCGCGGGCGACCCGGGCGCGCGGCTCAGCCGCAGCTTCGGCTGGCTCGCGCTGCTCGGGGTGATCCTCGCGGTCGCCGGGCTCGTCGGACTCGTCTACACCGGGGTCGCCACGCTGACCTCGATGCTGCTGTTCGGCTGGCTCCTGCTGGTCGGTGGCTTCGTCGGCCTGCTGCACGCCGTCCAGGCGCGGGGCAGCAACTTCTTCTGGCTGGGTGTCGTGGTCGCCGCGCTGAACCTCGCGGCGGGCGTCGTCATCATCCGCAGGCCCGACGTGGCGGCGGAGGCGCTGACCATGTTCGCGGCCCTGCTCTTCCTCACGGGCGGGGTGTTCCGCCTGGTCGGCAGCCTGGTGGTGCGCGGTCCCCAGTTCGCCCTGACGTTGCTGCAGGGTGCCTTCGGCCTGCTCATCGGCATCCTGGTGCTCGCCGGCTGGCCCAGCAGCAGTCAGTACGTCATCGGCTGCTTCTTCTCGCTGGCGCTGCTCTTCGACGGCCTCGGCCTGATCGCCACCGGCATCGGCGGGCGCCGCATCGTCAGCCTCGTACAACCTGAAGAACGTTCCAAGGCAGAAGTAGGAGAGCAGGACCAGTCACACAAGTGACGCGGTCATGCGGGACCGATCAAAATCCGTCGATAGTCGCTGACTTCTGGTCAGTAGCGCGGTCCGGACCAGCGCATTCCCAACACTCGATGTGTGGTGACAATCGAGCGCAAGGGCGGCGACCGGACGATGGAGAACGACGGGAGGGGGTCCGGCCCGCTCCCCAGGGGCGACGGACCGGTGCCGTACGAGGGCGTATGGCGCTTCACCGCCCCCGCCGTCGACGCCTCCGTGCCCCAGGCACGGCACGCGGTGCGGGACCTGCTGGCCCGGCAGGGCGTCCCGGCCTCGGACGACCTCATCCAGGGCCTGCTGCTCATCGTCTCCGAGCTGGTGACCAACGCGGTGCGCCATGCCGCCCTGCTCTCGCCGATGCTCGCGGTGGAGGTCGCCGTCGGCGCCGAGTGGGTGCGCGTGTCCGTCGAGGACAACCACCCCTACCGCCCGACGGCCCTCGTGGCGGACCACGGGCAGACGGGCGGCCGGGGGCTGCTCCTCGTCCGCGAGATCACCCAGGAGGCGGGCGGCGCCTGCGACGTCGAGCACACCGCGAGCGGGGGCAAGGTCATCTGGGCGGCCCTGCCCCTCAAGCCCGACGGCGCCTAGCGCGCGCGGCCCCGTCGCACGGCTACCAGCCGGCGGACGGTCCGGTCAGCTCCTTGATCGCGGGCCGCGCCGCGTCGAGCACGGTCATGAACCACGCGGAGAACGGCCCCTTGGCGTGCCGCTCGGCCAGCTCCTGGGCCGTCACGAACGCGGTGTCGCCGATCTCCGCGGGGTCGGGCCGCAGCGGCGACTGCACCATGCCCACGAACAGGTGGTTGAACTCCTGCTCCACCAGCCCCGAGTCCGGGTCCGGGTGGTTGTAGCGCACGGTCCCCGCCTCGGCGAGCAGCGACGGCGAGACCCCCAGCTCCTCGTACGTACGCCGGGCGGCCGCGGCGAACGGCGCCTCGCCCGGGTAGGGGTGGCCGCAGCACGTGTTCGACCAGACGCCGGGGGAGTGGTACTTGCCGAGGGCGCGCTGCTGCAGCAGCAGCCGGCCCTGCTCGTCGAAGAGGAAGACGGAGAACGCCCGGTGCAGCTGCCCGGGCGCCTGATGAGCGGAGAGTTTCTCCGCCGTGCCGATCGTCCTGCCGTCCTCGTCCACGAGTTCCAGCAAGATCGCTTCTCCGGTGCCGTTCGACGAGCTGTTCGCCGCGGTGGCAGGTGTGATCGGCATACCCATCCTTCGCTTCGGTCGTTCGAGTCCCAAGTCTGCCGTACGTTCCGGACACTCCCGACACTCCAGGGACCCGCATGTCCCGCCGAGGACGGTACGGCGGGACACGCGGGGGCGTCTCTGGCCGAGACGCCCCCGAGGCCTCAGACCCCGAAAGCGGCCGGATACCTGATCGTGCCCTGCGGCAACGGCGAGGAACCGTCGTCCTCGTCCAGGACGAGCGCCATCATCGCCTCGTCGGGCACCTCGAATCCTGGCCGGATTCCGTAGCCGGAAGCGGGCCGGAATCCGAACCGCGGGTAGTACTCGGGATGCCCGAGGACGAGCACGAGCCGCTCGCCACGCGCGCGTGCCGCGTCGAGCACGGCACGGATGACGGCCGAGCCGGCCCCCGTCCGCTGGTACTCCGGCAGGACCGCGCAGGGCGCGAGCGCCAGCGCGGGCGCGCCGTCCACCCGGCAGCGGGTGATCAGCGCGTGCGCCACCACCGAGCCGTCCGGCGCCTCGGCGACGCAGGAGAGTCCCGGCAGCCAGGCGTCAGCGTCCGCGCGCAGCGCGTCCACCAGGTCCGCCTCGGCCTCCGTCCCGAAGGCGGCGGTGTTCACGGCGTGCACGACGGCGACGTCGGCCGGGGTCTCCGGACGGGTCGGCCAGGCGTCCGCGGGACGCAGGACGTAGCCCGTGTAACCGAACTCCGTCCCGTGCTCGCGCCGCATCGCGATCTCCTCGCGGGTGGCGGCGAGCGCCTCGGCCATGCCGGGAGCGCTGGGGTCCGCCGCGTCCGCGCGTGCGGCCAGCGGGCCGTAGTACTCCTCCCAGTCGGACTCCGGCTGGGGGTGCACGCCGAGCACGGAGTACCCGGCGCGTGCGGTGGCTCGAATGTTGTCCTCTCCGGTACGCAGCGCGTAGTGCCGGTCCCAGAAGGCGCGGGCGGCGTCGGACGGCTCGGCGGCCGTCCATTCGCACTCGGTGACGACGAGCGCGCCACCGGGTGCGAGCAGGCGCCGCCAGGCGGTCAGCGCCCTGTCGAAGCCCATGCCGTAGACCGAACTCTCGGCCCAGATGAGATCGAACGAACCATCCGGATAGGGGAGTTCGGTCATGTCGGCGTTGACGGCCGTGATGGACCCGTCGAGGCCGCGCGCCCGTGCGGACGCGCGGAGCTCGTCGAGGAACGGCTCGTGCAGATCGACGGCGGTCACCTCGGCGCCGGCCTCGGCGGCGAGGAGCAGTGCGGCCCGGCCGGGTCCGCACCCGAGGTCGAGCACGCGCGGCCGCTCGGGCAGCGCCCCCACGAAGGAGAGCAGCCGCCGGGTGGTGGCGTCGGAGCCCGGGCCCTGCCGGGGAAGCCCGTGGTGCAGGGCGAAGAAGGCGTCGGTGAGGGAGGTGTTGTCGGTCAACGTGGGAAACCCTTGAGTGAGGGGCTCGGCAGACGTGCCGGACGCAGGCGCGCGAAACGGGTACGAAGAGGTACGCGTGAAGGCGGTACGAAGAGGCCGTACGGAAGAAACGTACGAGATGTCAGCCGTGAGCCCGGGAAGTGGGGATGCACGTGTCGCTGCGCAGTGCGAGAGCAGCGCTCGGCGCGACAGTCATCAACCCACCTCCTTCATTGCTCGGCGCTCAAAGATCCTTGGCCACGATAGCACGCAACGTGGTGGCCCGGTCGTGGCTCAGTGGCAGACCTTCGCCTCGTGCTGGGCGTGGCCGCTCGGCTCCAGCTGGAAGGTGCAGTGCTCGACGTCGAAGTGGTCGCCGAGGCAGGTCTGCAGCTCGTGCAGCATCTTCTCGTGGCCGATCGCGTCGAGGGTGTCGGAGCCGACCACGACATGGGCGGAGAGCACGGGCAGGCCCGACGTGATCGTCCAGGCGTGCAGGTCGTGCACCTCCTCGACGCCCGGCAGGGCGAGGATGTGGGCCCGTACCTCGGCCATGTCGACGTCCTTGGGCGCCGACTCCAGGAGCACGTTCAAGGTCTCCTTGAGGAGCTTCACCGTCCGCGGGACGATCATGAAGCCGATGACGAGCGAGGCGATCGGGTCGGCCGCCTGCCAGCCGGTGAGCATGATGACGGTCGCCGAGACGATGACCGTGACCGAGCCGAGGGTGTCGGCCACGACCTCCAGGAAGGCGCCGCGCACATTGAGGCTCTCCTTCTGGCCGCGCATCAGGAGCGAGAGCGAGATCATGTTCGCGACGAGGCCGAAGAGGCCGAAGAAGACGGCGAGCCCGCCCTGGGTCTCGGCCGGCGTGAAGAACCGCTCGACCGCTTCGTAGAGCACGTAGCCGCCCACGCCGAGCAGCAGCAGACAGTTGGCGAGCGCGGCGAGGATCTCGGCGCGTGCGTAGCCGAAGGTGCGGTTCTGGGTCGGCGGGCGGTTCGCGAAGTGGATCGCGAGGAGGGCCATGCCGAGGCCCACGGCGTCCGTCGCCATGTGGGCCGCGTCCGCGATGAGCGCGAGCGAGTCGGCCATGACGCCGCCCACGATCTGGGCCACCATGACGGTGATCGTGATGCTCAGCGCAATCCGCAGCCGCCCCTTGTAGGCGTTGGCCGCCGTCCCCGTGGTCGGTGCCCCGTGCGTGTGTCCGTGATCGTGCCCAGCCCCCATGGAGCCGCCCTCCCGCGTCGGTCATCGGTCTGTTGTTCGCTGGTCGCGGTGGACAGTGAACTACGGGTGGGGGGTATCTGGCAACGCGGCACTGAACACCGTTGTCATCTGCTCTGACCTGCGAAAATGGCAACGATTCCCGGCAAGGGGAGGGGTGCAGGTCAGGGCTTCGGAACGATCAGCTCCGGCGGTCGGGGGCGGGGTTTCACGGCCCGGGGAGCCGTCGGGAAAAGGTGTCCCGATGTGCCCCGACGGGTGCCGGGCCGGCGTCCGCGCGCACCTCACCGATGAGAGTGATCACCGAGGCGTACGTGATCACGCCGGAGTAGGCGTACGTGATCGCGCAGGAGCAGGCGAAAGGCGCGTCGGGAGGCAGGTGCGCGCCATGCGGGCGCTATGCGGGCGCTCTCGGGCAAGCCGGGCGCCGCGCGGTCGCGGTTTGTGGGTGCGGGCCCCCATCCACCATGATGATCGCGAAGGACGAGGCCCTCGCAGGCCGCCCTTATCGGGGCGTGAACGGGTGATGAACGCCCGCTTCCCATCATCCGATAGCCTCTGCCGACGTGCCGCCCGGCCGCTGTGGCCAGGGGCGTCCCCCTTACGCATGTGCCCGGCGCGAGCCGCGCCGGGACTCAAGGAGTGAGTTCGTCTGTCGACCGCCATCCTCACCGGCCAGCCGGTCCCCGGGTCGCCGCTCGAAGGCGATCTGCGGTCCCTCGGCTTCGACGTGCGGGTCGCCCCGGACGCGGCGGACGTCGAGACGCTGCTCGCCGACGTGCCCGGTGACCAGCGGGTCGCCGTCGTCGACGCACGCTTCGTCGGTCACGTCCACGCCCTGCGCCTCGGCCTGACCGACCCCCGCTTCCCCGTCTGTGCCGTGCCCGGCGCCGTCACCGCGCAGCCCGGCGCCCGCAAGGACCTCACGCGCGCCCTGCGCGCCACGGCCGGCACCGCCGGCGGCGTCGTGACGCTGGACGCCCTGCCGGACGACGTCGCCACCGCGCTGGAGTCCGCCGACACGGACGTGCACCGCCCCGAACTCGGCACCCTCGTCGCCACCGTGCCCACCGATCCGCAGGCGCGGAACGAGGCACGGCAGGCCGTCGCCGCCGTCGACGACGAAGCCGTACGTCTGCGCACGGCGGTCAAGTCGCGGGACGGCTTCTTCACGACGTTCTGCATCTCCCCGTACTCCCGCTACATCGCCCGCTGGTGCGCGCGCCGGGGCCTGACCCCGAACCAGGTCACCACCGCCTCCCTGCTCACCGCGCTGATCGCGGCGGGCTGCGCGGCGACCGGCACCCGCGGCGGCTTCGTCGCGGCGGGCCTGCTCCTCCTCCTCTCCTTCGTCCTGGACTGCACGGACGGGCAGCTCGCCCGCTACTCCCTGCAGTACTCGACGCTCGGCGCCTGGCTGGACGCGACGTTCGACCGTGCCAAGGAGTACGCCTACTACGCGGGCCTCGCGCTCGGCGCGGCCCGCGGCGGCGACGACGTCTGGGCGCTCGCGCTCGGCGCGATGGTCCTGCAGACCTGCCGGCACGTCGTCGACTTCTCCTTCAACGAGGCGAACCACGACGCGACCGCCAACACCAGCCCCACCGCGGCCCTCTCCGACAAGCTCGACAGCGTCGGATGGACGGTGTGGGTGCGCCGGATGATAGTGCTGCCCATCGGTGAGCGCTGGGCGATGATCGCCGTGCTCACCGCGGTCACCACCCCGCGCATCACGCTCGTCGTCCTGATCATCGGCTGCGCCCTCGCCGCCTGCTACACCACGGCGGGCCGCGTCCTGCGCTCGCTGACCCGCAAGGCGACCCGCACCGACCGTGCCGCGCTCGCCCTGCGCGACCTCGCCGACAACGGCCCGCTGGCCTCGGCCTTCGCCGCCCTGCGCGCCGGGTGGCCGCTGCCCGCGCCCGTCATCGCCTTCCTCGGCGGTGCCGTGGTCGTCGGTGTGGCCGCCTTCACCTCGTACGGCAGCCCGTGGGTGATCGTCGGCGCGGTCGCCTACGTGATCGCCTCCGGGCTCGCGCTCGCGCGGCCCCTCAAGGCCCCGCTGGACTGGCTCGTTCCGCCGTTCTTCCGCGCCGCCGAGTACGGCACGGTCCTGGTACTGGCGGCCAAAGCCGATGTGAACGGAGCGCTTCCCGCGGCTTTCGGGCTCGTGGCCGCGGTCGCCTACCATCACTACGACACGGTGTACCGCATCAAGGGCGGCACCGGCGCACCCCCGCGCTGGCTGGTGCGGGCGATCGGCGGCCAGGACGGCAGGACCCTCGTGGTCGCACTGGCCGCGGCCCTGCTGCCCACCACTGATTTCACCGTCGCGCTCACGGCACTCGCCGTGGCCGTGGCACTCGTGGTGCTCGTCGAGAGCATCCGCTTCTGGGTCTCTTCCGGAGCACCCGCCGTACACGATGAAGGAGAACCCGCATGATCGGCCTCGTCCTGGCCGCCGGCGCCGGCCGGCGTCTGCGCCCCTACACCGAAACGCTGCCCAAGGCGCTGGTGCCCGTCGTGGGCGAGGGAACCGAGAACGAGCTGGCCGTCCTCGACCTCACCCTGAAGAACTTCGCCGAGATCGGCCTGACCGACGTCGCGATCATCGTCGGGTACCGCAAGGAGGCGGTCTACGACCGCAAGGCGGCGCTGGAGGCCAAGTACGGCCTCAAGCTGACGCTGATCGACAACGACAAGGCCGAGGAGTGGAACAACGCCTACTCCCTGTGGTGCGGCCGTGACGCGATCAAGCACTCGGTGATCCTCGCCAACGGCGACACCGTGCACCCGGTCTCCGTCGAGAAGACGCTGCTCGCCGCCCGCGGCGACGGCAAGAAGATCATCCTCGCCCTCGACACGGTGAAGAACCTCGCCGACGAGGAGATGAAGGTCATCGTGGACCCCGAGAAGGGCGTCCAGAAGATCACCAAGCTCATGGACCCGGCCACGGCCACCGGTGAGTACATCGGCGTCACCCTCATCGAGGGCGAGGCCGCCGAGGAGCTCGCCGACGCGCTGAAGACCACCTTCGAGCGCGACCCCGACCTCTACTACGAGGACGGCTACCAGGAGCTCGTCAACCGCGGCTTCAAGATCGACGTGGCGCCGATCGGCGATGTCAAGTGGGTCGAGATCGACAACCACGAAGACCTCGCCAAGGGCCGGGAGATCGCGTGCCAGTACTGACGAGGCTCATCCCCTCGCCGGTCGTCGTCGACATTCGGCCGGGGGCGCTCAACGACCTGGCCGATGTCCTCGCCGACCAGCGGATCTGCTCGTCGACCGGCAAGCTCGCCATCGCCATCAGCGGCGGTTCGGGCGCGGTGCTGCGTGAGCGGCTCGCGCCCTCGCTCGGCGGCGCGGAGTGGTTCGAGGTCGGTGGCGGCACGCTCGACGACGCCATCAAGCTCGCCGACGCCATCAAGAAGTCGGGCCGCTACGACGCGATCGTGGGCCTCGGCGGCGGCAAGATCATCGACTGCGCCAAGTTCGCCGCGGCGCGCGTCGGCCTGCCGCTGGTCGCCGTCGCGACGAACCTGTCGCACGACGGCCTCTGCTCGCCGGTCGCGACCCTCGACAACGACGCGGGCCGCGGCTCGTACGGCGTGCCGAACCCCATCGCGGTCGTCATCGACCTCGACGTGATCCGCGAGGCGCCGGTCCGCTTCGTCCGCTCCGGCATCGGCGACGCCCTCTCCAACATCTCCGCGATCGCGGACTGGGAGCTGGCCGCCCGCGAGCGGGGCGAGGACATCGACGGGCTCGCGGCCGCCATGGCCCGCCAGGCCGGCGAGGCCGTCCTGCGTCACCCCGGCGGTGTCGGCGACGACGGGTTCCTCCAGGTCCTCGCCGAAGGCCTGGTCCTCACCGGTATCGCGATGTCGGTCTCGGGCGACTCCCGCCCCGCGTCCGGCGCCTGCCACGAGATCAACCACGCCTTCGACCTCCTCTACCCCAAGCGCGCGGCCAGCCACGGCGAGCAGTGCGGCCTGGGCGCGGCCTTCGCGATGCACCTGCGCGGTGCCCGCGAGGAGTCGCGCTTCATGGCCCAGGTCCTGCGCCGCCACGGCCTGCCCGTGCTGCCGGAGGAGATCGGCTTCACCGTGGAGGAGTTCGTGAAGGTCGTGGAGTTCGCTCCGCAGACCCGTCCGGGCCGCTACACGATCCTCGAACACCTCGACCTGTCCACCGACCAGATCAGGGACGCATACGCCGACTATGCAAAAGCCATCGGTAGCTGAGCTCCGCCCGGTTGTTCACCCCCCGGGGGTGAAGGACCGGCGGAGCGGCGAACACTGGGCCGGCCGGCTCTACATGCGCGAGGTCTCCCTGCGCATCGACCGGCACCTGGTGAACACGGAGGTCACGCCCAACCAGCTGACCTACGTGATGACCGTCGCAGGCGCCCTCGCCGCTCCGGCCCTGCTGGTGCCGGGCATCACGGGCGCCGTGCTCGGCGTGCTCGCGGTCCAGCTCTACCTGCTGCTCGACTGCGTCGACGGCGAGATCGCCCGCTGGAAGAAGCAGTACTCGATGGCCGGCGTCTACCTGGACCGGGTCGCCGCCTATCTGTGCGACGCCGCGGTCCTGGTCGGCTTCGGTCTGCGCGCCGCCGACCTGTGGGGCTCGGGGCGCATCGACTGGCTGTGGGCGTTCCTCGGCACCCTGGCCGCGCTCGGCGCGATCCTGATCAAGGCCGAGACCGACCTCGTCGGCGTCGCCCGCCACCAGACGGGCAAGCCGCCGGTCAAGGAAGCGGCGTCCGAGCCGCGCTCGTCCGGCATGGCCCTGGCCCGCAGGGCCGCCGCCGCGCTGAAGTTCCACCGCCTCATCCTCGGTGTCGAGGCGTCCCTGCTGATCCTGGTCCTGGCGATCGTGGACTCGGTCCGGGGCGACCTGTTCTTCTCGCGCCTCGGTGTCGCGGTGCTCGCGGGCATCGCGCTCCTGCAGACCCTGCTCCACCTCGTGTCCATCCTCGTATCGAGCAGGTTGAAGTGAGTACTGCCCCGGGACAGAAGCTGAAGGTCGGCGCCGTCATCATCACGATGGGCAACCGGCCGCAGGAGCTGCGCGCCCTCCTCGACTCGGTCGCCAAGCAGGACGGCGACCCGGTCGAGGTGGTCGTGGTCGGCAACGGCGCCCCCGTGCCGGACGTCCCCGCCGGTGTGCGCACCGTCGAGCTGCCCGAGAACCTCGGCATCCCGGGCGGCCGCAACGTCGGCATCGAGGCCTTCGGCCCCGGCGGCACCGACGTCGACATCCTGCTCTTCCTGGACGACGACGGTCTGCTCGCGAACATGGACACGGCCCAGCTGTGCCGCGAGGCCTTCGCCGCCGACCCGGAGCTCGGCATCATCAGCTTCCGCATCGCGGACCCGGACACGGGGGAGACCCAGCGCCGCCACGTGCCGCGCCTGCGGGCCTCCGACCCGATGCGCTCCTCGCGCGTGACCACGTTCCTGGGCGGCGCCAACGCCGTGCGCACCCAGGTCATCGCCGAGGTCGGCGGGCTGCCGGACGAGTTCTTCTACGCGCACGAGGAGACCGACCTCGCCTGGCGCGCGCTGAACGCGGGCTGGATGATCGACTACCGCTCCGACATGGTCCTCTTCCACCCGACGACGGCCCCCTCGCGGCACGCGGTCTACCACCGCATGGTCGCCCGCAACCGCGTCTGGCTGGCCCGCCGCAACCTCCCCGCGCTCCTGGTCCCCGTCTACCTCGGCGTCTGGCTGCTCCTCACCCTGGCCCGGCGCCCCTCGGGCCCCGCGCTGAAGGCCTGGTTCGGCGGCTTCAAGGAGGGCTGGACGACGCCCTGCGGACCGCGCAGGCCCATGAAGTGGCGTACCGTGTGGCGGCTGACCCGACTGGGCCGACCTCCTGTCATCTGACAAGCTCGGGTCTGAGAGCATCTGGGCCATACCCCGGTCCCTGGCCCACGCCTACGCCCGACCGGCTGCGCATCTGAAGACGAAAGTTTCCACTCGTGAGTGAGACAACGCATGACGGCGGGGTCGCCGTGACCGCGCCCCCGTCGCCCGATGACGGGCTCTCCCGGGCCGACCTCGCCGCCAAGTACGGTCTGACCGTCAGCGGCGCCCGGCCCGGACTTTTCGAGTACGTCCGCCAGCTCTGGGGACGGCGCCACTTCATCCTCGCCTTCTCGCAGGCGAAGCTGACCGCCCAGTACAGCCAGGCCAAGCTCGGCCAGCTGTGGCAGGTGGCGACGCCGCTCCTGAACGCGGCGGTCTACTTCTTCATCTTCGGACTCCTGCTGGGTGCCAGGAAGGGCATCCCGCACGAGATCTACGTGCCGTTCCTGGTGACGGGTGTGTTCGTCTTCACCTTCACCCAGAGCTCGGTGATGGCGGGTGTACGGGCCATCTCCGGCAACCTCGGCCTGGTGCGGGCGCTGCACTTCCCGCGCGCGTCGCTGCCGATCTCCTTCGCGCTCCAGCAGCTCCAGCAGCTGCTCTTCTCGATGATCGTGCTCGTCGTGATCATGGTGGCGTTCGGGATCTTCCCGACCTGGTCCTGGCTCCTCGTGGTGCCGGCGCTCGCCCTGCAGTTCGTCTTCAACACGGGCCTCGCGCTGATCTTCGCCAGGATGGGCAGCAAGACGCCCGACCTCGCCCAGCTGATGCCGTTCGTGATGCGTACGTGGATGTACGCCTCGGGTGTCATGTTCAGCATCCCCGCGATGCTCGCGGACAAGGAGGACGTGCCCGGCTGGGTCGGTGACGTGCTCCAGTGGAACCCGGCCTCCATCTACATGGACCTGATCCGCTTCGCCATGATCGACGACTACGGGTCCTCGTACCTGCCGCCTCATGTCTGGGCCTTCGCCGTCGGCTGGGCGCTGCTGTTCGGCGTCGTCGGCTTCGTGTACTTCTGGAAGGCTGAGGAGCGTTACGGCCGTGGCTGACGACAAGAACGACCGGACCGATTCCCCCGCCGGCAAGGGCCACATCCCCACGGTCATCGCCGACGAGCTGCACATCGTCTACCGCGTCAACGGCGCCAAGACGGGCAAGGGCAGCGCGACCTCCGCGCTGAGCCGCATGCTCAAGCGCGGCGAGGAGCGCGGTGTGCGCAAGGTGCACGCCGTGCGGGGCGTCAGCTTCACCGCCTACCGCGGCGAGGCCATCGGTCTGATCGGTTCCAACGGCTCCGGCAAGTCCACCCTGCTGCGTGCCATCGCGGGCTTGCTCCCGGCCGAGAAGGGCAAGGTCTACACCGACGGCCAGCCCTCGCTGCTCGGTGTGAACGCGGCCCTGATGAACGACCTGACGGGTGAGCGCAACGTCATCCTCGGCGGTCTCGCCATGGGCATGTCCCGCGAGCAGATCAAGGAGCGCTACCAGGAGATCGTCGACTTCTCCGGGATCAACGAGAAGGGTGACTTCATCACCCTTCCGATGCGCACGTACTCGTCCGGTATGGCGGCCCGGCTGCGCTTCTCGATCGCGGCGGCCAAGGACCACGACGTCCTCATGATCGACGAGGCGCTCGCCACCGGCGACCGCAAGTTCCAGAAGCGCTCCGAGGCCCGCATCCGCGAGCTCCGCAAGGAGGCCGGCACGGTCTTCCTGGTCAGCCACAACAACAAATCCATCCGTGACACCTGCGACCGGGTGCTCTGGCTGGAGCGCGGCGAGCTGCGCATGGACGGGCCGACCGACGAGGTCATCAAGGAGTACGAGAAGTTCACGGGCAAGTAGCTCGATCGAGCCATCGGGAAAGCACCCGTTCGGCAGCAGGGCCCCGTCGGGACGGATCCGGCGGGGCCCTGCTGTGTCATAGGGTGCCCGGGGCCTCTTGAATCCCTCAACTCACCGGCGCCCAGGGAAGATTGACGCCAATCGGTGTGTTGTTGTGATGTGCCGAACACCCCGACGATGCGTGCTGGGTTGTACAACGTAAGCTGTACCGGTGCTGATTCGCGGCAAGTGGGGCGATATCGCGCGGCGCTCCGGCTCAGAGCACGGCGTACCTCGCGAAGAACCGGGCGGCGTGTCCGAAATAGGATGTATTGGGTCGGCAGTGTAGAACGGGAGATGTGACGGCAATGGCTACGGATGATCTCCAGCTCCGCGATGCATCCGCCGTCCTCGACAAGGCCGCGGACGAGAACTTCCCCGTGGCGCCCTTCTTCCTGCCCCGGGCCTGGCGCGAGGACCTCATGGCCGTGTACGGCGTGGTCCGCCTCATCGACGACATCGGCGACGGCGACCTGCCGCCCGGGTCCGCCCACGCCCGGTGCCTGGGGGTGGAGGGCGCCGACGCCGAGGACCCGCTGAAGCTGCTCGACGCGGTCGAGGCCGACCTCGGCAGGGTCTTCGACGACGGCCGGGCCGGTCACCCGCTGCTGCGGGCCCTGCGGCCGGTCGCCGAGCGCGGGCGCGTGACCGCCGAGCCCTTCCTCGCGCTGATCGCCGCCAACCGCCAGGACCAGCTCGTCTCGCGCTACGAGACGTACGACGACCTCGTCGCCTACTGCGCGCTCTCCGCGAACCCCATCGGCCGGCTCGTCCTCGCCATCACCGGCACCGCGACCCCCGAACGGATCCGCAGGTCGGACGCCGTCTGTACCGCGCTCCAGATCGTCGAGCACCTCCAGGACGTCGCCGAGGACCTGCGCCGCGACCGCATCTATCTGCCCGTCGAGGACATGAAGCGGTTCCACGTGAGCGAGGCCGATCTGGCCCGGCCGACGGCGGGTGCGTCGGTGCGCGCTCTGGTCGCATTCGAAACAGAACGCGCCCGTGACCTCCTGAATGAAGGCACCCCCCTGGTGGGTAGCGTCCACGGCAGGCTGAAGCTGCTGCTGGCGGGGTTCGTGGCAGGGGGGAGGGCGGCGGTCCGGGCGATCGTCGCCGCCGGTTACGACGTGCTTCCTGGACCACCCAAGCCCACCACGCCCCGATTGCTGCGCGAAGCAGGGGCGGTTCTGCGAGGAGAGGGGTGAGCCGGACCGTGGAGTCGGAACCCTATGTGTCCGCGTCGGTGCTCGCCGCGTACAGCTACTGCGAGGCCGTCACCGGACAGCAGGCGCGCAATTTCGCCTACGGCATCAGGCTGCTGCCGACGCCCAAGCGGCGCGCCATGTCCGCGCTCTACGCGCTCTCGCGGCGCGTGGACGACATCGGCGACGGCGAGCTCGCGCCGGAGGTCAAGGCGGAGCGGCTCGACGACACCCGGGTGCTGCTCGCCCGGATCAGTGCCGGAGAGGTGGAGGAGGACGACACCGACCCGGTGGCCGTCGCCCTCACGCACGCCGCCACGCACTTCCCCATCCCGATGGGCGGCCTCGACGAACTGATCGACGGCGTCCTGATGGACGTACGCGGCGAGACGTACGAGACCTGGGAGGACCTGAAGGTCTACTGCCGCTGTGTGGCCGGGGCGATCGGGCGGCTCTCGCTCGGCGTGTTCGGCACCGAGCGGGGGGCGCTCCACGCCGAGCGCGCGCCGGAGTATGCCGACACGCTCGGTCTCGCGCTCCAACTGACCAACATTCTGAGGGACGTTCGCGAGGACGCCGAGGGCGGACGGACCTATCTGCCCGCCGACGACCTCGCCAAGTTCGGCTGCTCCGCCGGGTTCTCGGGCTCCGAGCCGCCCGCCGGATCGGACTTCGCCGGCCTCGTCCACTTCGAGGTGCGGCGCGCACGGGCCCTGTTCGCCGAGGGCTACCGCCTGCTGCCGATGCTGGACCGGCGCAGTGGTGCCTGTGTGGCGGCCATGGCCGGCATCTACCGCCGCCTGCTCGACCGCATCGAGCGCGAACCGGAGGCCGTCCTGCGCGGCCGCGTCTCGCTGCCGGGCCGCGAGAAGGCGTACGTCGCCGTGCGCGGCCTGTCCGGCCTCGACGCGCGGAACGTGTCACGCCAGACCGTCAGGAGGCGCGCGTGAGGCGCATCCCGGGTGACCGTGGGGCAGGTGGGGCGACCTGCGCGAAGCGGCGGGCAACCCTCCGCTCCCAGGCCGCGTCACAGACGGCAACGGCCGAAGGGGAGGGTGCATGAAGAGCGACGACATGCGGCCCGAGGGGCTGATCGCGGACGCCGAAGGCCGCCCCGGTGGGGCGGCCGCCGTAGTGGTCGGCGGGGGACTCGCCGGCGTCACCGCCGCGCTCGCGCTCGCCGACGCCGGGCTGCGCGTGACGCTGCTCGAAGGGCGGCCGCGGCTCGGCGGGCTCGCGTTCTCCTTCCAGCGCGGCGATCTGACCGTCGACAACGGCCAGCACGTCTACCTGCGCTGCTGCACCGCCTACCGCTGGTTCCTCGACCGTGTCGAGGGCGCGCACCTCGCGCCCCTGCAGGAACGTCTCGACGTGCCCGTGCTGGACGCCGACCGCAACCGGCTCGGACGGCTGCGGCGCACCGCGCTTCCGGTGCCCCTGCACCTGGCGGCGAGCCTCGCCACCTACCCGCATCTGTCGGTCGCCGAGCGCGCCAAGGTCGGGCGCGCGGCGCTCGCCCTCAAGGGACTCGACCCGGCCGATCCCGCACTCGACGCCCAGGACTTCGGCAGCTGGCTCGCCCGGCACGGCCAGTCGCCACGCGCCATCGAGGCACTCTGGGACCTCGTGGGTGTCGCCACGCTGAACGCCGTCGCGGGCGACGCCTCGCTCGGGCTCGCCGCGATGGTGTTCAAGACCGGGCTGCTCTCCGACCCGGGCGCCGCCGACATCGGCTGGTCCCGGGTGCCCCTCGGTGATCTGCACGACAAGCTGGCCCGCAAGGCGCTCGACGCCGCGGGAGTCCGTACGGAACTGAAGACACGAGTCACCTCCATCTCCCGTACGGACAACGGCGGTTGGCGCGTGGAGGTTCCCGGCGAGTCCCTCGACGCCGACACCGTCGTGCTCGCCGTGCCGCAGCACGAGGCGCACGACCTGCTCCCGGACGGCGCCCTGGAGCGCCCCGACCGGCTGCTCGACATCGACACCGCGCCGATCCTCAACATCCACGTCGTGTACGGCCGCAAGGTGCTCAAGCGCCCCTTCTTCGCCGCGCTCGGCAGCCCGGTGCAGTGGGTCTTCGACCGCACCGAGGCCTCCGGCCTGACCGACGGCCAGTACCTCGCGCTGTCGCAGTCCGCCGCCCAGGACGAGATCGACGCGCCCGTCGCCGCGCTGCGCGAGCGCTATCTGCCCGAACTGGAGCGGCTGCTGCCGGCCGCGCACGGCGCCGAGGTCCGCGACTTCTTCGTCACCCGCGAGCGCACCGCCACCTTCGCGCCCACGCCCGGCGTCGGCAGGCTCCGGCCCGGGGCCCGCACCCGGGCCCGCGGCCTCTACCTCGCGGGCGCGTGGACCGCCACCGGCTGGCCCGCGACCATGGAGGGCGCGGTGCGCAGCGGCATCAGCGCGGCCGAAGCCGCCCTCTCCGCCCTCGACCGCCCCCGCGATCACCTCTTCGCATTCGAGGAGGCGGCGGCGTGAAGCTCGATCTTCTGGGGTCAGGTCCCCAGGAATCCCGCACCGGAACAAGAGGAGAACCTGTGCCGACTGTGCCCCCGGCCGAAAAGGCGGCTGCCGACACGGTGGACGTGACCTCACTGCTCGAGCGCGGCAGGACCCTCGCCACCCCGGTGCTGCGGGCCGCGGTGGACCGCCTCGCGCCTCCCATGGACACCGTCTCCGCCTACCACTTCGGCTGGATCGACGCCGCGGGCAACCCGTCCGACGGCGACGGCGGCAAGGCCGTGCGCCCCGCGCTCGCCCTGCTCTCCGCCGAGGCCGCGGGCGCGGCTCCCGAGGTCGGCGTGCCCGGCGCGGTCGCCGTCGAGCTCGTGCACAACTTCTCGCTGCTGCACGACGACCTCATGGACGGCGACGAGCAGCGCCGCCACCGCGACACGGTGTGGAAGGTGCACGGCCCCGCGCAGGCCATCCTCGTCGGCGACGCCCTCTTCGCGCTGGCCAACGAGATCCTCCTGGAGCTCGGCACCGTCGAGGCGGGCCGCGCCACGCGCCGCCTGACCACCGCGACCCGCGCGCTGATCGACGGCCAGGCGCAGGACATCAGCTACGAGCACCGCGAGCGGGTCACCGTCGAGGAGTGCCTGGAGATGGAGGGCAACAAGACCGGCGCCCTGCTCGCCTGCGCCGTCTCCATCGGTGCCGTCCTCGGCGGCGCCGACGACCGCACCGCCGACACGCTGGAGAAGTACGGCTACCACCTCGGCCTCGCCTTCCAGGCCGTGGACGACCTGCTCGGCATCTGGGGCGACCCGGAGGCCACCGGCAAGCAGACGTGGAGCGACCTGCGCCAGCGCAAGAAGTCCCTGCCGGTGGTGGCCGCGCTCGCCGCGGGCGGCTCCGCGTCCGAGCGGCTCGGCGAACTGCTCGCCGCCGACGCCAAGAGCAGTGACTTCGACAGCTTCTCCGAGGAGGAGTTCGCCGCACGCGCCGCTCTGATCGAAGAGGCGGGCGGCCGCGCGTGGACCGCCGAGGAGGCCCGGCGCCAGCACACCATCGCCGTCGAGGCGCTGGACACCATCGAGATGCCGGACCGGGTGCGGGCGCAGCTCGTCGCGCTCGCGGACTTCGTCGTCGTACGAGAGAGATGATCACTATCGGCCGAATATGACTCGCAGTCGCCGGCCGGCGCTTCGCGTCGGCCGACGGCGGACCCACAGCAGACGTAGCCACTGCACTGCACGAAGGGGAAGCCATGACAGCGACGACCGACGGAAGCACCGGAGCGGCCACGCCCCGCGCAGCCTCGGCCAGCGAAACCACCGACACGACCGCCGCGGCGGCGGGCACGCAGGAAGCCGCCGCGCGCGCCATACAGCGCTCCACACAGTTCCTGCTCTCCCGGCAGGACGCCCAGGGCTGGTGGAAGGGCGACCTGGAGACCAACGTCACCATGGACGCCGAGGACCTGCTGCTGCGGCAGTTCCTCGGGATCCGGGACGAGCGGACCACGCACGCGGCCGCGCTCTTCATCCGCGGCGAGCAGCGCGACGACGGCACTTGGGCCACCTTCTTCGGCGGACCCGGCGAACTCTCCACCACCATCGAGGCGTACGTCGCCCTGCGCCTGGCCGGTGACCTGCCCGACGCCCCGCACATGGCCAAGGCCTCCGCGTGGGTCCGCGACCAGGGCGGCATCGCCGCGAGCCGGGTCTTCACCCGCATCTGGCTCGCCCTGTTCGGCTGGTGGAAGTGGGACGACCTGCCCGAACTCCCGCCGGAGCTCATCTACTTCCCCAAGTGGTTCCCGCTCAACATCTACGACTTCGGCTGCTGGGCCCGGCAGACGATCGTGCCGCTCACGATCGTCTCCGCCAAGCGGCCGGTGCGGCCCGCGCCCTTCGCGCTCGACGAGCTGCACACCGACGCGCGCCGGCCGAGCCCGGCCAAGCCCCTTGCTCCCGTGGCGAGTTGGGACGGGGTGTTCCAGCGGCTCGACAAGGCGCTGCACCTCTACCACAAGGTCGCGCCGCGGCGGCTGCGCAGGACGGCGATGAACAGCGCGGCGCGCTGGATCATCGAGCGGCAGGAGAACGACGGCTGCTGGGGCGGGATCCAGCCGCCCGCCGTGTACTCCGTCATCGCCCTGCACCTGCTCGGCTACGACCTCGACCACCCCGTCCTGCGGGCCGGCCTGGAGTCGCTCGACCGCTTCGCCGTGTGGCGCGAGGACGGCGCGCGGATGATCGAGGCGTGCCAGTCGCCCGTGTGGGACACCTGTCTGGCCACCATCGCGCTCGCGGACGCCGGACTGCCCGCCGATCACCCTCAGTTGGTCAAGGCCGCGGACTGGATGCTCGGCGAGCAGATCGTGCGCCCGGGGGACTGGTCGGTGCGCAGGCCGCAACTGGCGCCCGGCGGCTGGGCGTTCGAGTTCCACAACGACAACTACCCCGACATCGACGACACCGCCGAGGTGGCCCTCGCGCTGCGCCGGGTCAAGCACCCGGACAAGGCGCGCGTGGAGAACGCCATTGAGCGGGGTGTGCGCTGGAACCTCGGCATGCAGTCGAAGAACGGCGCCTGGGGAGCCTTCGACGTCGACAACACGAGCGCCTTCCCCAACCGCCTGCCGTTCTGCGACTTCGGCGAGGTCATCGACCCGCCGTCCGCCGACGTCACGGGCCATGTCGTGGAGATGCTCGCCGTCGAGGGCAGATCCCACGACCCGCGCACCCGCCGCGGCATCGAGTGGCTGCTGGCCGAACAGGAGCCCGAGGGCGCCTGGTTCGGGCGCTGGGGCGTCAACTACGTGTACGGCACGGGGTCCGTGGTCCCCGCGCTCGTCGCGGCCGGACTGCCGGGCTCGCACCCCGCGATCCGGCGCGCGGTCGCCTGGCTGGAGTCGGTGCAGAACGACGACGGCGGCTGGGGCGAGGACCTGCGCTCCTACCGCGAGCGCGGCTGGGCCGGGCACGGCACATCGACGGCCTCGCAGACCGCCTGGGCGCTCCTCGCGCTCCTCGCGGCCGGTGAGCGCGAGTCCAAGGCCGTGGAGCGCGCCGTCGACTGGCTGGCCGCGACGCAGCGCGAGGACGGCTCCTGGGACGAGCCGTACTTCACCGGCACGGGCTTCCCCTGGGACTTCTCCATCAACTACCACCTCTACCGGCAGGTCTTCCCGCTGACCGCGCTCGGCAGGTACGTCAACGGAGATCCCTTCGCGAACGGTTCCGAGCGCTCCGGCAAGGGGAGCTGATGGACCGGACCCCGGCCACCCGGCCGGGCCCCGCACCGCTGCTGATCGCCTGCGCGCTCGGCATCGAGCACCTCGCCCTGCGCACCGGCGACCGCAGCGGCGCGCCCGGACCCCTGACCGTGCTGCGCACGGGCATGGGACCCAAGAACGCCGAGCGCGCCGTCAGCGGGGCGCTCGGCAAGGACCCCCTGCGGGACGCGGCCGTCCTGGCCACCGGCTTCTGCGCCGGACTCGCCCCCGGCATGCACCCCGGCGACCTCGTCGTCGCCGAGGAGACCCGGGACGCCCGCGGCAGCACCCCCTGCACGGGGACCGCCCTGCTGGTCGAGGAGCTGGTGCGGGCCGTGCCCGGACGCACCGTGCACACCGGACCGCTCACCGGCTCCGACCACGTCGTGCGCGGCCATGAGCGCGGCGACCTCCTGGCCACGGGCGCGATCGCCGTGGACATGGAGTCCGCCGCGACACTGCACAGCGCCGTGCGCGCGGGACAGCGGCCCGTTGCCGCCGTCCGGGTGGTCGTGGACGCCCCACAGCACGAACTCGTCCGCATCGGCACGGTGCGCGGTGGAATATCAGCTTTCCGCGTTCTTCGTGCCGTGCTCCCCGCTTTCTTTGAATGGCACCGTTCTTCTTTGCTCCCCCGGAGGTGAGCCAGATGGCCATGCCGCTGCGTCAGTCCATCAAGGTCGCTACGTATCTCTTTGAACAGAAGCTCCGCAAGCGGGACAAGTTCCCGCTGATCGTCGAATTGGAGCCGCTCTTCGCCTGCAATCTGAAGTGCGAGGGATGCGGGAAGATCCAGCACCCCGCCGGTGTGCTCAAGCAGCGCATGCCGGTGGCCCAGGCCGTGGGCGCCGTTCTCGAATCGGGTGCGCCGATGGTGTCCATTGCCGGCGGCGAGCCGCTGATGCACCCTCAGATCGACGAGATCGTGCGGCAGTTGGTGGCCAAGAAGAAGTACATCTTCCTGTGCACCAACGCCATGCTGCTGCGCAAGAAGATGGACAAGTTCAAGCCCTCGCCGTATTTCGCGTTCGCCGTGCACATCGACGGCATGCGCGAGCGGCACGACGAGTCCGTGGCGAAGGAGGGGGTGTTCGACGAGGCGGTGGCGGCCATCAAGGAGGCCAAGCGGCGCGGCTTCCGGGTCACCACCAATTCGACCTTCTTCAACACGGACACCCCGCAGACCATCATCGAGGTGCTGAATTTCCTCAATGACGACCTGCAGGTCGACGAGATGATGCTCTCGCCCGCCTACGCGTACGAGAAGGCACCCGACCAGGAGCACTTCCTGGGCGTCGACCAGACCAGGGAGCTGTTCAAGAAGGCCTTCGCGGGCGGCAACCGGCGGCGCTGGCGGCTCAACCACTCGCCGCTCTTCCTGGACTTCCTGGAGGGCAAGGCCGACTTCCCGTGCACCGCGTGGGCGATCCCGAACTACTCCCTGTTCGGCTGGCAGCGCCCCTGCTACCTCATGAGCGACGGCTACGTCCCCACGTACCGCCAGCTCATCGAGGAGACCGACTGGAGCAAGTACGGCCGCGGCAAGGACCCGCGCTGCGCCAACTGCATGGCGCACTGCGGCTACGAGCCCACCGCCGTCCTCGCCACCATGGGCTCCCTCAAGGAGTCCATCCGCGCGGCCCGCGAGACGGTCTCCGGAAACCGCGGGTGACGTCATGACCCCTGGAGAGCCCGTTTCTCTGGGCCTCCCGGAGCTGCCGGTCCGGCCGATCGCCGAGCGCCGCGTCTCGCGGCGCATCGAGGTCGGGCCGGTGGCCGTGGGGGGCGGTGCGCCGGTCTCGGTGCAGTCGATGACGACGACGCGCACGTCGGACATCGGGGCGACGCTGCAGCAGATCGCGGAGCTGACCGCGTCCGGCTGCCAGATCGTGCGGGTGGCGTGCCCGACGCAGGACGACGCGGACGCGCTCGCGACGATCGCGAGGAAGTCCCAGATCCCGGTGATCGCGGACATCCACTTCCAGCCGAAGTACGTCTTCGCGGCGATCGACGCCGGGTGCGCGGCGGTCCGCGTGAACCCCGGCAACATCAAGCAGTTCGACGACCGGGTGCGTGACATCGCGCGGGCCGCGGCCCAGACGGGTACGCCCATCCGGATCGGGGTCAACGCCGGCTCGCTCGACCGACGCCTCCTGGAGAAGTACGGCAAGGCGACGCCTGAGGCGCTGGTCGAGTCGGCGCTGTGGGAGGCGTCGCTCTTCGAGGAGCACGACTTCCGTGACATCAAGATCTCGGTCAAGCACAACGATCCGGTGGTCATGGTCAACGCCTACCGCCAGTTGGCCGCCCAGTGCGACTACCCGCTGCACCTGGGCGTGACGGAGGCGGGTCCCGCCTTCCAGGGCACGATCAAGTCGGCGGTGGCCTTCGGCGCGCTGCTGAGCGAGGGCATCGGTGACACCATCCGCGTCTCGCTGTCCGCGCCGCCCGCCGAGGAGGTCAAGGTCGGCATCCAGATCCTGGAGTCCCTCGGCCTGCGCCGGCGCCGCCTGGAGATCGTCTCCTGCCCGTCCTGCGGGCGCGCCCAGGTCGACGTGTACAAGCTGGCCGACGAGGTCACGGCGGGCCTGGACGGCATGGAGGTCCCGCTGCGCGTCGCCGTCATGGGGTGTGTGGTCAACGGCCCCGGCGAGGCCCGCGAGGCCGACCTCGGCGTCGCCTCCGGCAACGGCAAGGGCCAGATCTTCGTCAAGGGCGAGGTCATCAAGACCGTCCCCGAGTCCAGGATCGTCGAGACCCTCATCGAAGAGGCGACGAAGATCGCCGCGCAGAGGGAGGGCGACGGGATCCCGTCCGGGGTGCCCGCCGTCACCGTGAACTGAGTGCAACCAGTAAGGGGGCCCGAGCATGACCATTCTCGACACCATTCGGGGACCGCGCGACCTCAAGTCGCTGACCGAGGCGCAACTCGGTGAACTGGCCGAGGAGATCAGGGAGTTCCTGGTGCACGCGGTCGCCAGGACAGGCGGTCACCTCGGGCCCAACCTGGGGGTGGTCGAGCTCTCCATCGCCCTCCACCGGGTCTTCGAGTCGCCGGTCGACCGCATCGTCTGGGACACCGGCCACCAAAGCTACGTACACAAGCTTTTGACGGGCCGTCAGGACTTCTCGAAGCTGCGCGGCAAGGGCGGCCTGTCCGGCTATCCCTCGCGCGAGGAGTCCGAGCACGACATCGTCGAGAACAGTCACGCCTCGACCGCGCTCGGCTGGGCCGACGGACTGGCCAAGGCCCGCCAGGTGCTCGGCGAGCGCGGCCACGTGGTCGCCGTCATCGGCGACGGCGCGCTCACCGGCGGCATGGCCTGGGAGGCGCTCAACAACATCGCGGCCGCGAAGGACCGGCCGCTGATCATCGTCGTGAACGACAACGAACGCTCCTACGCCCCGACCATCGGCGGCCTCGCCAACCACCTCGCCACGCTGCGCACGACCGACGGCTACGAGCGGGTGCTCGCCTGGGGCAAGGACATACTCCAGCGCACCCCGGTGGTGGGGCGCACCCTCTACGAGTCGCTGCACGGCGCCAAGAAGGGCTTCAAGGACGCCTTCGCGCCGCAGGGCATGTTCGAGGACCTGGGCCTCAAGTACGTCGGGCCGATCGACGGTCACGACACCGGCGCCGTCGAGTCGGCGCTGCGCCGCGCGAAACGCTTCCACGGACCCGTCCTCGTCCACTGCCTGACGGAGAAGGGGCGCGGCTACGAACCCGCGCTCGCCGACGAGGCCGACCGCTTCCACACCGTCGGCGTCATGGACCCGCTCACCTGCGAACCCCTCGCCCCGTCCAACGGCCCCTCCTGGACCTCCGTGTTCGGGGACGAGATCGTCCGCATCGGCGCCGAGCGCGAGGACGTCGTCGCCATCACCGCGGCCATGCTCGGCCCGGTCGGCCTGACGAAGTTCGCCGAGGCCTACCCCGACCGCGTGTGGGACGTCGGCATCGCCGAGCAGCACGCCGCTGTCTCCGCCGCCGGGCTCGCGACCGGCGGGCTCCACCCGGTCGTCGCCGTGTACGCCACCTTCCTCAACCGCGCCTTCGACCAGCTCCTCATGGACGTCGCGCTGCACCGGTGCGGGGTCACGTTCGTGCTCGACCGGGCCGGTGTCACCGGCGTGGACGGCGCGTCCCACAACGGCATGTGGGACCTCTCCGTCCTCCAGGTGGTGCCGGGGCTCAGGATCGCCGCGCCCCGCGACGCCGACCAGCTGCGGACGCAGCTACGGGAGGCGGTCGCGGTGGACGACGCGCCGACGCTCATCCGCTTCCCCAAGGAGTCGGTGGGGCCCGCGATCCCCGCCGTCGACCGGCTCGGCGGCATGGACGTGCTGCTCCAGGAGCCCGCCGCGCCGGACGCGGACGTGCTGCTCGTCGCGGTCGGCGTGATGGCGCCGGTCTGCCTGCAGGCCGCCGAGCTGCTGCGCGAGCGCGGGCTGCGCTGCACCGTCGTCGACCCGCGCTGGGTCAAGCCGGTCGACGCGGAGCTGCCCGCGCTCGCCGCCCGCCACCGCGTCGTGGCCGTCGTCGAGGACAACAGCCGGTCCGCCGGGGTCGGCGCGGCCGTCGCGCTCGCGCTCGGCGAGGCCGAAGTGGACGTACCCGTCAGGAGGTTCGGTATCCCCGAGCAGTTCCTCGCGCACGCCAAGCGGGGCGAGGTGCTCGCCGACATCGGGCTCACGCCCGTCGAGATCGCGGGGCGGATCAGCGCCACGCTGGCGGCCAAGGAAGGCGCGGGGGAGTCCGGTCCAGGCAAGGAGCACAGCTCATGACCAAGGAGTTCGACCTCGGCGGACTGCTCGCCGAGCGGGGTGCCGAGCGCTACGAACTGCACGCGCGGCACCTCAACCACCAGCTGCCGCGCATGCTGCACACCATCGGCTTCGACAAGGTCTACGAGCGGGCCGAGGGCGCGTACTTCTGGGACGCGGAGGGCAACGACTACCTCGACATGCTCGCGGGCTTCGGCGTGATGGGCCTCGGCCGGCACCACCCCGTCGTCCGCAAGGCGCTGCACGACGTCCTGGACGCCTCCCTCGCCGACCTCACGCGGTTCGACTGCCAGCCGCTGCCCGGACTGCTCGCCGAGCGGCTGCTCACGCACAGCCCGCACCTGGACCGGGTCTTCTTCGGCAACAGCGGCACCGAGGCCGTCGAGACCGCGCTGAAGTTCGCGCGCTACGCGACCGGACGGCCGCGGGTGCTCTACTGCGCGCACGCCTTCCACGGCCTGACCACCGGATCCCTCTCCGTCAACGGCGAGAGCGGCTTCCGGGACGGCTTCGCGCCGCTGCTGCCCGACACGGCGGTCCCGCTCGGCGATCTGGACGCCCTGCGCCGCGAGCTGAAGAAGGGCGACGTCGCCGGGCTGATCGTCGAGCCGATCCAGGGCAAGGGCGTGCACGAGACGCCGCCCGGCTATCTGCGCGCCGCCCAGGAGCTGCTGCACCAGCACAAGGCGCTGCTGATCGCGGACGAGGTGCAGACCGGCCTCGGCAGGACCGGTGACTTCTACGCGTACCAGCACGAGGAGGGGGTCGAGCCCGATCTCGTCTGCGTCGCCAAGGCCCTGTCGGGCGGCTATGTGCCGGTCGGCGCGACGCTCGGCAAGGACTGGATCTTCAAGAAGGTCTACTCCTCGATGGACCGGGTGCTCGTGCACTCGGCGAGCTTCGGCTCCAACGCCCAGGCGATGGCGGCCGGGCTCGCGGTCCTGGCCGTGATGGACGACGAGAGGATCGTCGAGAACGCGCGCGTGACCGGGGAACTGCTCAGGTCACGGCTCGCCGCGCTCGTCGACCGCTACGAACTGCTGAGCGAGGTGCGCGGCCGGGGGCTCATGGTCGGCATCGAGTTCGGGCGGCCCTCGTCGCTGAAGCTGCGCGGGCGCTGGACGATGCTGCAGGCCGCCCGCAAGGGGCTCTTCGCGCAGATGGTCGTCGTACCGCTGCTGCAGAAGCACCGCATCCTCACGCAGGTCTCCGGCGACCACCTGGAGGTCATCAAGCTGATTCCGCCGCTGACGGTGGGGGAGAAGGAGGTGGACCGCTTCGTGGCCGCCTTCACCGCCGTGATGGACGACGCGCACAGCGGCGGCGGGCTGATGTGGGACTTCGGCAAGACGCTCGTGAAGCAGGCGGTCGCGAACCGCTGAGCGGGGCGGTCGCCGGCCCGCAACGGCGGGAGGCCGTCGCCTGGTGACGGCGGGCGGTCGCCGGCCGGTGACGACACAGACCTGGGTCTTCTGCCGCCTTTTGCCTCTCGGGCAAGAAAGTTGCCCGAGAGGCAAGGCTCTGGCTCAATCGAACCATGAGCCCTGCCGAGCCCGCCGAGCCGCCGGAGGCGGCCGACGCGCTGCCCGCCGTCGCGCCCCAGCTGCGCGAACTGCGCCGCCGCGCGAATCTCACGCTGGAGGCCGCGGCCCGCACCGCCGGGCTCTCGCCCGCCCATCTGTCCCGCCTGGAGACGGGCCAGCGCCAGCCGTCGCTGCCGATGCTGCTCGCGCTCGCACGGATCTACGGTACGACGGTCTCGGAGCTGCTCGGCGAGACGGTCGCCGACCGGGACGCGGTCGTGCGCGCGGCCGACATGGAGCCCACCCGGGCCGGCGGCTGGACCTACTGGCAGGCGGGCGCGCCGGGCCGCGGCATGCAGTCCCTGCGCGTCCACGTGCCGCACGGCGCGCAGGGCGACATCGTGCGCGTCCACCCGGGCGAGGAGTGGCTGTACGTCCTGAAGGGGCGGCTGCGGCTGCGCCTCGGGGACACCTCGCACACGCTCGGGCCCGGGGACAGCGCGCACTTCGACTCGCTGACCCCGCACCGGATCGCCGCCGCCGACCAGGGCGGCGCCGACCTCCTCTTCGTCCACACACTGCTGCAGAGCCCCGCCACCGCGCTGTGCCTCGGTGGCCCCACCCAGGGAGACCCGACATGACGGAACCCGAGCCGCAGGGCCCCACCCAGGAGCAGCCCGCCCGCAGGTCCATGGAGGAGAAGTTCCCCCGGGCCCTGTGGGTCCGCCTGATCATCTATGTGGCGGTGGGCCACCTCTTCGCGGCCTTCATCTATCTGCTGTTCGAGCTGGGGGCGCAGAACCAGTAGGCCCGGCCGGAGGCGGACTCAGTCGAGGAGGCGCTCGCGCAGCCGCTCGCGGGTCCCGCCGCTCAGCCGCAGGCCCTCGGAGAGGTACGTGTCCACGTCGCCCCAGGTCTGCTCGATCGTCTCGAACGCCGCCGCCAGGTACTCGGCACGGGCGTCGAAGAGCGGGTTGAGCAGCTCCATGACCTCCGGCGACATCGCGCTCGGGGAGTCGTCGGAGCGCTGGACCTTGTAGCGGCGGTGCGCCGCGTTCGACTCCAGGTAGTCCGCCTCGATGGCGTCGCGCTCGACGCCGACGGCGAGGAGGGTCACCGCTATGGACAGGCCCGCGCGGTCCTTGCCGGCCGCGCAGTGCATCAGGGCGGGCACGCTGTCCTCGGCGAGCGCGTGCAGCACCTGGCTGTGCTCGGCGGTGCGCTCCTTGATGATCGTGCGGTACGAGGACGACATCCGTCCGGCGGCCTTGCCGTCGGACAGGAGCGCGCGCAGCTGGTCGAGGTCGCCGTCGCGGACCATCTTCCAGAACTCCGCGCCGTCGGCCGGGTCGGTCAGCGGCAGGTTCACGTTGCGCACACCGGGCAGCGTGACGTCGGGGCCCTCCAGACGCTGGTCGGCCGCGTTGCGGAAGTCGAAGACCGTGTGCAGGCCCAGCGAGGAGAGGAACGCCGCGTCGGCCTCGGTGGCGTGCGCGAGGTGACCGCTGCGGAACAGCCGGCCCGCGCGGACGCGGCGGCCGTCCACCGTCGGCAGCCCGCCCACGTCACGGAAGTTGCGCACTCCGGCAAGCTCGGGCTCTGTCGACGGGACCTGCTGCGTCACGGGCTCTCCTCAAGCTCTGCGGCCGGCGCGACTCGCCGGTGATGGCGCCTTCGACGATACGACATGGGTTCCTTGGGCAATCACCCTTGTGACGTGCTCATCACTCACCCGCACGACGGCCCCGCCGCACGCCTTCGAGAGGGGCGCGCACGCCCCCTCTCACCCGCCCCGCGC
>NZ_LIRJ01000410.1:0-796 GCF_001419745.1 Streptomyces silaceus
GCCGCCAGCGCCCCGTCGTTCTTCCCGACCGCCACCGGGAAGTGGGGCTTCCTGCCCGAGGTCGTCCACGACTTGCTGCTGCCGCACCTGACGCAGCCCAAGGAGAACGACGCCTACGACTGCCCCTTCGCCAACATCCACAACAACTGGCTGGTGACCCCGGAGGTCGTCGAGGGGACCCTGATGGATGCCGGCTTCGTCGAAGCGGAAGTCATGGAGGAGGACCTGCCCATCACCGTCGAGTCCGGTGACCAGTGGGTCCGCTGGACTCGCTCGCACGGCATGCGCCGCTTGTGGGACCGGCTCTCCGCAGCGGAGGCCGAGGAACTCGCCACCGAGGTGGCCCACAGGCTGGACGCCCTCCGGGGAGGCGACGGGATCATCACCCTGCCTACCCCGATCGTCTACATGCGAGCCCGTGCACCCCAGAGCTGACGCCGCATCACCCAGGGCGGCACACCCGGTGGGGCGGTCCCCGTCGCGCCGGGCCGCCGCGGGCTCAGCCCCCTGGGGTCGTGCCGCCGGTCATCCGTCGCAGGCCGGAGTACTCCAGCGCCGCGTAGACCGTCACGATCAGCGCCCCGATCAGCATGAAGGCGACACCGAACCCCGTCAGCGACACCATGTCGCCGAAGGCCACCACGACGCAGGCGACGGCGGATGCCGCGTTCACCGCGACGACGGTCCAGGCGAGTCCGTCCGGAATCACCGGATAGCCCGCGATCAGGGCCAGCGCGGCCGCCCCGCCGATCTGGTAGATCCCGAACGCCACCGAGAACGCCACCGGCATGCCGGT
>NZ_LIRJ01000410.1:827-1523 GCF_001419745.1 Streptomyces silaceus
GCACGCCCCAGGTCGCGGACTCCATGACCTCAGAGGTCATGGTCTGTGTGCGGGCGCCGACTACGGTGGAATGATGGAGACGGACGACCTGCCCCGCGTGGGCCTGTTACTGCGTGACTGGCGCCAGCGCAGAAAGCTCAGTCAGCTCGACCTGGCCTTGAAGGCGGATACTTCGACGCGACACCTGTCCTGTGTGGAGACGGGCCGCGCCCGGCCCAGCAGGGAGATGGTGCTCCGGCTCGCCGAGCACCTGGACGTGCCCCTGCGCGATCGCAACGGCCTGCTGATGGCTGCCGGATACGCCCCCGCGTACCGCGAGACTCCGCTGGGCAGCGGCCGGATGACGATGGTCCGTTCCGCTCTCAGGACGATGCTGGCCGGCCACGACCCCTACCCGGCTGCCGCGATCGACCGCATCTGGAACGTCGTCGACGGCAATCGCGCCATGTCCGTGCTGCTGGACCTCGTGCCGCCGCATCTGACGGACTCGGGCGCGAACGTGATGCGGCTGATTCTTCACCCGGACGGCCTGGCGGCCCAGTGCCTGAATTTCCCTGAGGTCCGGGCCCACGCCCTCGGCCGCCTCCTCCACCAGGTCAACGCCACCGGTCACCGTGATCTCCGGGAGCTGTACGAGGAGGTATCCGCCTACCCGCCCCCGCACGACCTGAGCCCGGATCCCGGCCCGGTGGATCC
>NZ_LIRJ01000411.1:0-6858 GCF_001419745.1 Streptomyces silaceus
GGTGCGGAACCGGCAGCCCGACGGGGGCCGCGCCGCCGACGGGGTCTCGCCCGCCAGCGGGGTGCGTTCCGTGCCGGAGGCGGCCTCGGGGTCGGGCAGGTTGACCGTGTCGAGGAGCCCGCGCGTATAGGGGTGCAGCGGATGCGCGTACACCTGCTCGGCCGGGCCCGACTCCACGAGCTTGCCCAGGTACATCACACCGACGGTGTCCGCGAGATGCCGTACGACGGCCAGGTCGTGGGAGATGAACAGATAGGTCAGACCGCGCTCGCGCTGCAGCTCCCGCATCAGGTTCAGGATCTGCGCCTGCACGGACACGTCGAGCGCGGACACCGGCTCGTCGGCCACCACCAGATCGGGGGAGAGCGTCAACGCCCTGGCCAGACCCAGGCGTTGGCGCTGGCCGCCGGAGAACTCGTGCGGATAGCGGTGTACGGCGCCGCGCGGCAGGCCGACGGCGTCGAGGAGTTCGGCGACCAGCTTCTCCTGCTCGGCGCGGGCGCCCACTCCCTGGATCACCAGCGGCTCGCGCAGGATCTCGCCGACCCGCATGCGCGGGTCCATCGCGGCGGTCGAGTCCTGGAACATCAGCTGGACACGCCGCCGGTGGGCGCGCCGCTCGGCCCGGGACATCGCCGACGGGTCGGCGCCCTCGAAGCGCACCGCCCCGCCGGTCGGCTCCTCCAGGCCCGCGACGATCCGCCCGAGCGTGGTCTTGCCGCAGCCGGACTCGCCGACCATCCCGAACGTCTCGCCCCTGCGGACCGTGAGCGACACCCCGCCGACCGCGCTGACCGTGCCCCGGCTCCGGGAGAACGGGCCGCCCTTGAGGGGGAACTCCTTGACCAGCGAGTCGAGTTCGAGGAGCACGTCACCGGGGGGTGCGGCGGCGGGCGCGGTCGCCGGGACCACCACCTCGTCCTCGGACGCGGCCTCCTCCGGCACCGGATGGAAGCACGCGAAGCGGTGCTCCGCTCCCCGCGCCGCGTCGTCCACCAGCGGCGGCTCCTCGGTACGGCACGCGTCCGTGGCGAAGGAGCAGCGCGGTGCGAAACGGCAGCCCGTCGGGCGCACGGCGAGGTTCGGCGGCAGGCCGGGGATGGTGTGGAGCTCGGTACCTCTGTCGGCGGCCCGCTCGGGCAGCGCGGCGAACAGCGCCTCGGTGTAGCGGTGGCGCGGGCGCGCGAAGAGGCCGCGTACGTCCGACTCCTCGGCGACCTTCCCCGCGTACATCACCGCGACCTTGTCCACACGGTGGGCGATGACGCCGAGGTCGTGCGTGACCAGGATCATCGCCATGCCGAGCCGGGCGCGCAGATCGTCGACGAGCTCCAGGATCTGGTGCTGCGTCGTCACGTCGAGGGCCGTCGTCGGCTCGTCCGCGATCAGCAGCTTCGGCTCGCAGACCAGCGCCATGGCGATCGCCACACGCTGGCGCATGCCGCCCGAAAGCTGGTGCGGATAGGCCTTCATGCGCTCGGCGGGCTGGGGCATGCGGACCAGGCGCAGCATCTCCTCGGCGCGCGCCCAGGCCTCCTTGCGTCCGATGCCGGGGCGGTGCAGCAGCAGCGGCTCCGCCACCTGCGCGCCGATCGTCATCGTCGGGTTGAGCGAGGTCAGCGGGTCCTGGAAGACCATGCCGATGGTGTTGCCGCGGACGTCCTGGAGGACGGGCGCGGGGGCGCTCGCCAGGTCCGTGCCGTCGAACAGCACGCGTCCGCCGGTGATCGCGCCGCCCGGCGGCAGCAGGCCGAGGACGCTCAGCGCGGTCATCGTCTTGCCGCAGCCGGACTCGCCGACGACGCCCAGGGCCTCGCCGGGGGCCAGCGACAGGGAGACGCCGTCGAGGGCGTGGACGGTGCGCTCGCGCGAGACGATGTCGACGCGCAGGTCTTCGATCGTGAGCAGGGGCTCGGTCATCTTCGCGGTACTCCCTTACTTCCTCAGCCGTACGTCGAACGCGTCCCGCAGCCCGTCACCGATGAAGTTGAACGCGGCGACGACCAGCACGATCGCGATGCCCGGCGGGAAGATCAGCCACCAGTAGCCGTTCTGCGTGTAGGTGATGCCGGCCGAGAGCATCGAGCCCCAGTCGGCCGACGGTGGCGGGATGCTGAGGCCGAGGAAGGCCAGATAGCTGACGTAGAGGATGGCGTCGGCGACCTGGAAGGTCGCGTTCACGATGACCGTGCCGACGGCGTTCGGCACGATGTGCTTGAACACCGCCCGCGCGCCTCCGCCGCCCATCATCCGCATGGCCTGTACGTACTCGCGGTTGCGCAGCGACAGCGCCTCGCCGCGCACCAGACGGGCCGGGGACAGCCAGGCCACCGACGCGATGATCAGGACGAGGACGCCCTTGCTGGGCGTGATGATCGCGGCGACCACGACGAGCAGGAACATCGCCGGGATGGCGAGCGCCGCGTCGGTGATCCGCATCATCGCGGCGTCGACCCAGCCGCCGAAGTAGCCGGCGACCGCGCCGTACACGGTGCCGAACAGCGTGGCCAACAGGCCCGCCGCCAGGCCGATCTCGAGGGACGTCCGCCCGGCGACCATCAGGCGGCCGATCATGTCGTAGCCGAGGTCGGTGGTGCCGAGGAGGTGGCCGGGGCTGCCCGGCGGGAGGTTCGCCTGGGAGAGGTCGGTGTGGACCTGCTCCGTGTCGTACACCAGGGGGCCCAGGTAGCTGAACGCCAGCAGGAGCAGCAGGACCACCACGCCCGTCAGGGCGAGCTTGTTGCCGGTGAAGACCCGCAGGGTGCGGCGGGCCAGCGAGGGCGTGGCCTGCGCCGCCTCCTCCTGGCCGGGCGCGACGACAGGGGTGACGGTGGTGCTCATGCCACGCTCCGTATCCGGGGGTCGAGGACGGCGTACAGGACGTCCGTGAGCAGCGAGCCGACGACGGTGGCGACGCCGACGACGAGCGTCACCCCGAGCAGTACGGGGAAGTCGGAGCCCTGTGCCGCGTTCCAGAACAGCAGCCCCATGCCGGGGTAGTTGAACATCGACTCGACGACGAGGGCGCCGCTGAACAGCGTCGGCAGATACAGGCCGAGCAGGGTGGCCAGCGGGATCAGCGCGTTGCGCAGGACGTGCCTGACCATGATCCGGCGGCTCGACTGGCCCTTGGCCATCGCCGTGCGGACGTACTCCTCGGTGAGGTTGTCGAGGACCGCCGAGCGCATGTAGCGGCTGAACATCGCGACGATGCCGAACGCCATGGTGACCACCGGCAGGATCAACCCGGTGAAGTCGCCGAGGAGTTCACCGATCGACTCGCCCTGCGGCGCCTCCGCCGGGAAGATCGGCATGACCTGCGCGAACAGGATGATCATGATGAGGCCGAGGAAGAAGACCGGCGTCGCGTACATCAGGAAGGCGAGGCCCGTCAGGGCGTAGTCGGCGGCCTTGCCGCGCCGCACGGCCTGCAGCAGGCCCAGCGGGACCGCGATGACCACGGCGAGCGCGGTGGAGAGCACCGTCAGGAGGAGCGTCTTGGGCAGCCGCTGCTTCAGCAGGTCGAACACCGGCGAGTTGAGCTTGAAGGACTCGCCGAGGTCGCCGGTGAGCAGCCGCTTCAGATACATCGCGTACTGCATCGGCAGCGAACGGTCGTATCCCTGCTGGTGGTTGAAGTGCTCGATCTGCTGCGGGGTGCCCTTCGGGCCGAGGATGGCGCGCGCCGGGCCGCCCGGAAGCAGGTGCAGGAGCACGAAGACGATGACCGACACCAGGAAGAGGACGACGATCGCCTGGAGGAGACGCTTGACCAGAAAGCCGGTGAAGCCGGTCACTTCGCGGCTCCCTTCTTCTTGACGTAGTACCAGTGCTGGGGCGCGAAGGTGACGGTCGGGTTCTGCGAGACGCCGCGCAGGTCGTTGCGGATCACCGACACCTGGTACGCGGGGTTGGGCATCCACATCACGGGCAGCTGCTCGGCGAGGTACTCGCCGTAGGCGTGCACGGCCTTCATGTCGGGGGAGTACTGCACGGCCCGGATGATGCGGTCGGCCTTCTTGTCGCTGTAGTTGCCGAAGTTGGCGGAGGCCCCGGTCGAGAAGAGCTGCTCGCCGCTGGGGTTGAGCGGGTAGTACCAGCTGCCGGCCGTGCCGAAGAAGGACATGTCCCAGTCGCAGCCGGGGTCCTTCGCCTCGCAGGGCACGGAGTTGCCGAGCACCGAGTTCAGCGGCTGCTGACGCACGGTCAGGTCGATGCCGGCCTTGGACAGCGACGACTTGAGCTCCTGCATCATGTTCGTCGTCTCCGTCGAGCCGGACTGCGAGAGCAGGGTCAGCTCCAGCGGTGCGTCCTTCTCGATGCCCTTGCCGCACTGGCCGGCGCCCGTGCCCGGCCGAACGCAGCGCGCCGTCCCGTCCTCGACGCGCCAGCCGTGGCTGGTGAGCAGCCTGCGCGCCGTGCCGACGGAGAAGGGGTACCGGTTCTTCTCCATCGCCTCGGAGAGGTACTGGCTCTTGGGGGTGACCGGCACCGGGCCGAGCGTCGGGGTGGCGCTGCCCTGCCAGACGACGTCGCTCATCGCCTTCTGGTCGACGAGGTGCTGCATGGCCCGGCGGATGTAGAGCTGGTCCATCAGCGGGCCCGCGTTCGTGGAGTTGAAGTTGTAGACGATGTACGTCGCCGCCCAGCCCTCCCACGGATCGACGCGGTAGCCCTTGTCCTCGAACCTGTCCTTCTGCGCCATCACCGATGGCGGGATGTAGCCGTAGTCGACACCGCCCGAACGCAGCACGTTGTACTCGGAGTCGGCCGTCGTGAACGGCTTGAAGACGACCTTGTCCAGGTGCGGCCGCTCCGACTTCGGGCCGGTGAACTTCTCGTTCGGCACGATCGTGACCTGGCCGTTGTCGCGCCAGCCCGCCAGCTTCCACGGGCCGTTGACGGTCTTCCACAGCGGGTCGGAGCCGTAGGAGCCGAGGCTCTTCGCGTGCCGGGTGAGCCGCGCGAAGACCGCCTTCGCGCCCTCGGTGGTCCGGTCCCAGTCGCCGATCCTCCCGCCGTCGGTCTTCGCGCCCCAGGCGTGCTGGGGCAGCGCCCGCATCAGGGTGAGCTGGTTGGCGGTGAACCAGTCCGGGTTGTACGCGCGGCTCAGCCGCAGCCGCACCGTGTGGTCGTCGAGGATCTCGAACCGTTCGACGTTGTCCGGCATGGTGCCGACCGAGTAGCTGCCCCAGTCCGCCTTGTTGGCCTTGACCAGGTGGAACCAGAACTCCAGGTCGCGCGCGGTGACCGGCTTGCCGTCGGACCACCGCACGCCCTCGCGCAGCGGCACGGTCACGGTCCTGTTGCCGTCGCTGTACTTGGGCTCCAGGCCGAGCGTGCCGGCCCCGTGCGTGGTCAGCTCGCCCTTCTCCTTGTCCTGCACGGCGTCGTACACCGGCAGGAACAGCAGCGACTGGATCCCGTAGTTGTACGAGGCGCCGTAGCCCGGCGCGCCGATGGGGAAGATCCAGTTGGGCGTCGCGGCCGGCGGCAGGGCCATGGTGGCCGTCCCGCCCTCGACGGGGGTGCCGCCGGTGGGCCCCATGTCGATGCGGCCGCCCTCCCGCGTGCAGCCGGTGAGGGCCGCCGCGAGGACGAGCAGCGCTGCCGCCGCGGACCTGATTGAGCGCATGGCGATGGGCCTCCAAGGGGGACGGGGCCGGCCCCGAACAGGAGAACGACGGGGTGGCGCCCGAACGCTAGGCCGGAGGTGAAAAACAAGTCAATAGCTTCATTCGGCAAGAAGTGGAAAATCCGGCGAGAGTAGCCAACTTGCTTCGACCCGACCTAGAGTTCATCCCGTTCTCGAACGAAAGCTTCGAACTAAATGGGGGCGGCATGGCCGGAACACCACTCGGCGAACCAGGTTCGGCGCAGCACATCGTGCACCTGGTCTCCTCGGGCGCGGCCACGTCCCGGGCCGACCTCGTGCGCGAACTGGGCCTCGCCCCCTCGACGGTCTCCCTGCGCGTGCAGGAACTCGTCGACGCCGGGCTGCTCACCGAGTCCGGCGAGGGCGCCTCGCGCGGCGGGCGCAGGCCGCGGCTGCTGCGGGTGGCCGCGCACGGCGGTGTCGCGCTGGCCGCCGACCTCGGCAGCCACCACGCGCGGCTCGGCGTGGTCGACCTCGGCGGCGCCGTCTCCGACGCCGTCGACCTGCCGCACGACATCACCGCGGGCCCCGAGTCCGCCGTCGACTGGCTCTGCGGCCAGGTCGAGGAACTCGTCGACCGCCAGCGCGCCGAGGGCCGCACGGTCCGCGCGTTCGGCGTCGCCTTCCCCGGCCCCGTACAGCCCGCCACCGGCCGCGTCCTCAGCCCCTCCCGCATGCCCGGCTGGCACCGCTACCCCCTGCGCGACGTCCTCGCCGAGCGCCTCGGCATCCCCGTCACCGTCGACAACGACGCCACGATGATGGCCGTCGGCGAACACCGCGTCGCACGCCCCGCCCTGGAACACCTCGTCGTCGTCAAGGCCGGGCGCGGCATCGGCAGCGGCGTGATCTCCGCGGGCCGCCCGCACGACGGGGCCAACGGCAGCGCGGGCGACATCAGCCATGTCCGCGTCGAGGCCGCCGGCGACCGGCCGTGCAGCTGCGGCAACATCGGCTGCCTGGAGACCGTCGCCAGCGGCGCCGCCCTCATCCGCGAACTGGCCCTCCAGGGCGTCGAGGTGGCCGACACCTCCGACCTGCTGCGGCTCGTCGCGGACGGCGACCCCCAGGCCACCACCCTGGTGCGTACCGCGGGACGGCACATCGGCACCGTCCTGTCCGTCGTCGTCAACTTCTTCAACCCCCAGGCCGTGGCCCTCGGCGGCGTCCTCGCGACCGCCGAGCCCCTGGTCGCCGCCGTG
>NZ_LIRJ01000411.1:6880-7029 GCF_001419745.1 Streptomyces silaceus
GCGGCGTGCTCTACGAGCGCTGCCTGCCCGTCGCCACGGCCGACCTGGAGATCACCACGACCGTGACGGGCGTCGACGCGGGCCTGCTCGGCGCGGGCCTCACCGCGCTGCGCCGCCACCTCCCGACCGCCCCCGCACCCCAGGAAGAG
>NZ_LIRJ01000412.1 GCF_001419745.1 Streptomyces silaceus
GGCCGACCCCGGTCCAGCCGCCCCCCGACGCGCCCCGCCTCCCCGCGGACCGCAGGCCCCCGGTCCTGCTCCTGCACGGCTTCATCGACAACCGCTCGGTCTTCGTCCTGCTGCGCCGCGCCCTGGCCCAGGACGGCGGACGCCGCGTGGAGTCCCTCAACTACTCGCCGCTGACCTGCGACATCCGCGCCGCCGCCGAGTTGCTCGGCCGCCACGTGGAAGAGCTCTGCGAGCGCACGGGCCACACCCGCGTCGACGTCGTCGGGCACAGCCTCGGCGGTCTGATCGCCCGCTACTACGCGCAGCGGCTCGGCGGCGACGTACGCATCCGCACCCTGGTCACCCTCGGCACGCCGCACTCGGGCACCCGGGTCGTGCCGCTCGCGGACGCGCACCCGATCGTCCGGCAGATGCGTCCGGGCTCCGACGTGATCGAGGAGCTGAAGGAACCGGCGCCGGGCTGCCGCACGCAGTTCGTGAGCTTCTGGAGTGATTTGGACCAGATCATGGCGCCGCTGGAGACGGCATGCGTCGACCACCCGGACCTGGTCGCGCAGAACGTCCGCGTGACCGGCATCGGCCATCTCGCGCTCCCGGTCCACCCGGCGGTCGCGAACGGCATACGTCAGGCACTCGATCTCGCGCACCCGGGAACCGACGCGAAGGGCGCACCGAACGGCGTCACGGTCGCCTGACTCGACGAGCGCAACCGATTTATTATCGAACAATTCTCGAACGCAAGGCCAAAGCTACGCCCACAGACCGCCGAAAGGCGGCCGAATGCCCGTTTCCTGAGACCACGAAACCTGCCGAAGATTGTCGCGCCCGTATACCGCCGGGTACAGTCGCCGCACTGCTCTGCCCCTGCTGCCGAGGCGAAAGAGAAGTTGGTGAACGACCGTCACCCGTCGGGGAGCTCGACTCCCTCGCCCTCGGCACCCGGCGCCGACTACGCGCACTACGCGACGTACGACCAGCACGACACCCAGCAAGGCGGCTACGGCTACGACGGCTACGCCAACGGGTCCACCGGCAGCTACGCGACGGCCGGCTTCGACACCGGCACCTTCGCCGCCGACCCGCTCTTCGGTGACCTGCACGGCGGCGGCCAGTACGACACGGGCCAGTGGGCGACCACCACGGGCACCCAGCAGACGCTCAACTACGACGCGTACGCCGCGCAGCACCACGCCTCCCTGTACGACACCGGCAGCTATGACACGACCGCCGTGTGGTCGACCGGCGGCCATCAGCAGCTCGCCGACATCCCCGCGCAGCCGGGCCCCGACGCCACGGGCCAGTGGGACGCCGCCGCCTGGAACCAGGCGCCGCAGACCGGCCAGTGGGAGACGCAGACCTTCGACACGGGCGCGTATGACGCGACGGCGTGGAACTCCGGCGGCACGCACGACACGCACACGGCGCACACGGTGCCCGCCGCGCACGAGATGCCCGAGCCGCAAGAGGCTCACGAGGCGCCCTCTTCGTACGAGGCCACGGAGCCCGAGACCGGCGCCCACCACTACGAACTCGCCGACCAGTACGAGATCTCGGCCGAGTCGGCGTACGACACCGCCCCCGGGTCCACGTACGAGGACACCGAGTTCGACCCGACGGCCGTCGACTCCCCCGACGCCGCCCCGTTCTCCCGCCGCTCCTCCCGCGGCAAGAGCGGCGACCCCGCGGGCGGCGGCCGTTCGCGGACCCGCCGCCGCTCCCCCGCCAAGCGCTCCGCCCTCCTCACGGTCGCCGTGCCCTCGGCGTGCGTGATGGGCGTCGCCGGGGTCGCGGCCGCCTCCGTCGGCGGCTTCGGCGGGGACGACGACAAGGACACGACGGCGGCATCGGCCCCGGACGCCACGGCCGTGAAGCCGTCCGCCGCCAACAACAAGCTCGACACCCAGCTGGCGAACCTCTCCGCAGACGCCGGCGACTTCGCGGACCGCGCGAGCCGCACACAGGAGCGCATCGACCTCAGGGCCGAGAAGGTCGCCGCCGAGAAGAAGGCGGCCGCGGAGGCGGCGCGCAAGGAGCGGCTCCGCCCCAAGTTCGCGCTGCCGGTGAAGCAGCACGGCCTGAGCGCCCGCTACGGCCAGGCCGGCATCAACTGGATGTCCGCGCACTCCGGCATCGACTTCCCCGTGTCGTACGGCACAGAGGTCATGGCCGCGACCGACGGCACCGTCTCCACGAAGTGGAACAGCGCCTACGGCAACATGGCGATCGTGACCGCCAAGGACGGCACGGAGACGTGGTACTGCCACCTCTCCACGCACAAGATCTCCAGCGGCCCCGTGAAGGCGGGCGACGTCATCGCCTTCTCCGGGAACTCCGGCAACTCCACGGGCCCGCACCTGCACTTCGAGGTGCGCCCCGCAGGCGGCTCGGCCATCGACCCGCTGCCGTGGCTGCGCAGCCACGGCCTCGACCCGACGTAGGACACCCCTTCCGGAATCCCGGCCGTCGGGCCCCTCGGGCCCCCACCGAGGTGGCGGCCCGAGGCCCCGCCGGGCTACAGATCGTTGCGGGGACCCTGCCGGGCTACAGCTTCTCCACGGGCGCGTACCGCAGCAGCAGACGCTTCGGCTTGGGGTCGCCGAAGTCCACCGTCGCCTCCGCGTTCGCCCCCGTGCCCTTCACTCCGACCACCGTGCCGAGGCCGAACTGGTCGTGCGTGACCCGGTCGCCGACCGCGAGCGAGACCACCGGCTTCTCCGAGGCGCGGCGCGTGGCGAAGCCCTGCGCGCCGCCGGAGCGGGAGCGCGAGGAGGACAGCGACGAGGCGATGCCCCCGGCAGGACCCGACGAACGGGACGGCGGCGGCGCGGCGACGGCACCCGTCCGCTTCCAGTCCAGGTGCGCATCCGGAATCTCTTCGAGGAAGCGCGACGGCGGGTTGTACGAGGGCTGGCCCCAGGCGCTGCGCATCGAGGACCGCGTCAAGTAGAGCCGTTCACGCGCGCGCGTGATGCCGACGTACGCAAGGCGACGCTCTTCTTCCAGCTCCTTGACCTGCCCCAGAGAACGCATGTGCGGGAAGACGCCGTCCTCCATGCCGGTCAGGAACACCACAGGGAACTCAAGGCCCTTGGCGGTGTGCAGCGTCATGAGGGTGATGACTCCGGAGCCGTCGTCCTCCTCATCCGGAATCTGGTCGGAGTCGGCGACCAGGGCGACGCGCTCCAGGAAGTCGGAGAGCGAACCGACCGGAGCGGCACCTTCCGCACCACCGGCGCCTTCGGCGGCGTCGGCACCCTCCTCGGGCGCGGCGCCTTCCGGGGTGCCGGTGCCCGCGGCGCCCTCGGCGCCCTGAGCCGGCTCCGCGCCATCGGCCTCGCCCTCGGCCCGGCCGTTCTCCTGCTCGAACTCCAGGGCCACGGCGGCGAGTTCCTGGAGGTTCTCGATGCGGGTCTCGTCCTGCGGGTCGGTCGACGCCTGGAGCTCGGCGAGGTACCCGGTCCGTTCGAGCACGGCCTCCAGGACGACGGCCGGGCCCGCGCCGGACTCGACGATGGTCCGCAGCTCCTCCATGAGCGTGTTGAACCGCTTCACGGCGTTGACCGAACGGGCCGCCATTCCGTACGCCTCGTCGACGCGGCGCAGCGCCTGCGGGAACGAGATCTTCTCGCGCTGCGAGAGCGCGTCGATCATCGCCTCCGCGCGGTCGCCGATGCCCCGCTTGGGGACGTTGAGGATGCGGCGCAGCGGGACCGCGTCCTCGGGGTTGGCGAGCACGCGCAGGTACGCGAGGACGTCCCGGACTTCCTTGCGCTCGTAGAAGCGGACGCCGCCGACGACCTTGTAGGGCAGGCCGACGCGGATGAAGATCTCTTCGAAGACACGGGACTGCGCGTTCGTCCGGTAGAAGATCGCCACGTCGCCGGCCTTGGCGTCGCCGGCGTCCGTGAGACGGTCGATCTCGTCGGCGACGAACTGCGCCTCGTCGTGCTCGGTGTCGGCGACGTAGCCGGTGATGCGCGCGCCCGCGCCCTGGTTGGTCCAGAGGTTCTTGGGGCGGCGGCTCTCGTTCCGCTCGATGACCGCGTTCGCGGCGCTCAGGATCGTCTGCGTGGAGCGGTAGTTCTGCTCCAGGAGGATCGTCGTCGCGTCGGTGTAGTCCTCCTCGAACTGGAGGATGTTGCGGATGGTGGCGCCGCGGAAGGCGTAGATCGACTGGTCCGCGTCACCCACCACGCACAGCTCGGCGGGGTCGTCGCCCTCGCCTCCGGAGGGGCCGACCAGCTCGCGCACCAGGGCGTACTGGGCGTGGTTGGTGTCCTGGTACTCGTCGACCATGACGTGGCGGAAGCGGCGGCGGTAGTGCTCGGCGACGTCCGGGAAGGCGCGCAGGAGGTGGACCGTCGTCATGATCAGGTCGTCGAAGTCCAGCGCGTTCGCCTCGCGGAGGCGCGACTGGTACATCGCGTAGGCCTGGGCGAGGGTCTTCTCGAAGCCGTCGGCGGCCTGGGCGGCGAAGTCCTCCTCGTCGATCAGCTCGTTCTTCAGGTTGGAGATCTTGGCGCTGAAGGACTTCGGCGGGAACTTCTTCGGGTCGAGGTCCAGGTCGCGGCAGACCAGGGCCATCAGACGCTTGGAGTCCGCGGCGTCGTAGATCGAGAAGGACGAGGTGAAGCCCAGCTTCTTGTACTCGCGGCGCAGGATGCGGACGCAGGCGCTGTGGAAGGTCGAGACCCACATCGCGTTGGCCCGCGGCCCCACGAGCTGCTCGACGCGCTCCTTCATCTCGCCCGCGGCCTTGTTCGTGAAGGTGATCGCGAGGATCTGGCCGGGGTGCACGCCGCGCTCGGCGAGGAGGTGCGCGATGCGGTGGGTGAGCACGCGGGTCTTGCCGGAGCCCGCGCCGGCGACGATGAGCAGCGGGGAGCCCGCGTGCACGACGGCCGCGCGCTGGTTCTCGTTCAGCCCGTCGAGGAGTGCCGCCGGGTCGATGACCGGGCGCGGGGCGCCGTCGCGGTAGTGCGTGTCCCGGGACATGGGCGCGTCGAACTTCCCGTCGAACAGGTCGTCCGGAAGGGGCTCCGGGGCGCTGTCCTCGGGCGGCGGCGGGGGCTCTTCCTCGGTGCCCTTCGAGGGCTGGAGGTCCGCCAGGAAGCTGTCGTCAAAGAGGCTGCTCATCGCCTCCCGAGTCTAGGCGGCCCCACTGACAACCCGCCCCGGGTTCCGGCCACCTCCTCCGGCGGAAGGCGCTCGCCTACGTGCCGCCCGCGGACGGTCACACTCCGCTACGCCGTAGCGTGTCCGCGTCAAGGCCCTCGCGAAGTCACGAAAATGTATCGGGCATATCGAACATCAACCTTCACAGGCGCCGCACAAGTTGGCTAGCGTGCCCGGCGGGCCGCTCGTCCCCCACCGGCGAACCCCGCCGGGACCGGGTGGCCCCCGCCGAGTCCGACACGTTCGGAGCCGGGGACCCACCATGACCTTGGGGTGAATCGGTCCCGTACGAAGTACGGGACTGTAGGGCAACCTTCCGGACCACCCGCCCGAACCCGACAGCTAACCCGGTAGGCGGTCTACGGAAGGAGTCGCCTCCTTGGCGTCGCACCGCAAGCCGCGGACCCGTACGGCCGGAATGCGCACGGCCCCCGCCCTCGGCATCACGACGGCGGCAATAACCTCCGTCGCCCTCCTGTCGCAGAGCGCGCAGGCAGCGCCCTCCGCGCCGACGAAGCCCAGCCTCGAAGAGGTCCAGAAGAAGGTCGACGACCTGTACCACCAGGCCGGCGTGGCCACCCAGAAGTACAACTCGGCCAAGGAGCGCACCGACAAGCAGCGCAAGAAGGTCGACCACCTGCTCGACGACGTCGCCAAGCGCACCGACGAGCTGAACGAGGCCCGTCAGGAGCTCGGCTCGTTCGCCGCCGCGCAGTACCGCACCGGCGCGGTCTCCGAGACGGCCACGATGATGCTGGCCAACGACCCGCAGGGCTACTTCGACCAGAACCACCTGGCCGACCGCCTGACCACGCGCCAGAAGAAGGCCGTCGACGACTACCAGACGCAGCAGGCGTCGGCGACGAAGCAGCGCGCGAAGGCGGCGAAGAGCCTCAAGACGCTGAGCGAGTCGCGGGACGACCTCAGGACGAGCAAGCAGGCCGTCCAGAAGAAGCTGGGCGAGGCACGTGGGCTGCTCTCGAAGCTGACCGCCGAGGAGAAGGCGCGGCTGGCGGCGATCGAGCGGAAGAAGGAGCAGGAGGCCAAGCGCAAGGCCGAGGAGCTGGCCCGCAAGCAGGCCGCCGAGGCGGAGCGCAAGCGCAAGGCGGAAGAGGCCGCGCAGAAGGAGAAGGATCAGGAGCAGGGGGGCGGCCAGGACTCCGGCTCGGGGACCGGCACGGGCTCGGGGACCGGCTCGGGATCGGGCTCGGGCTCCGGCTCCACGGACGGCAGTTACGCCGCCAAGGCCGCGAAGGTCATCGACTTCGCCGAGGCCCAGATCGGCAAGCCGTACGTGTGGGGCGCCACGGGACCCGACTCCTACGACTGCTCGGGGCTGACCCAGGACGCGTGGAAGGCCGCGGGGATCTCCCTGCCGCGCACCACCTGGGACCAGGTGAAGGTCGGCACGACCGTGAAGACCGCCGACGCCAAGCCGGGCGACCTGGTGTTCTTCTACGACGACATCAGCCACGTGGGCATCTACATCGGCAACGGCAAGATGATCCACGCGCCGAAGCCGGGCGCGAACGTCCGTGTCGAGTCGATCTACTACATGCCGATCCACAGCGTGGTGCGTCCCGCGTAGCAACCGGACGGCACGTACGTCGTACTCCTACGCGCGCGTGGCCCGCATCCTCCCGGGGATGCGGGCCACGCGCGCGTAGAGGCGGAAAACTCGCTCCGCCGAGGACTCAGGTCGACGGAAGACGCAGTTCCGCCCGCCTACGGAAGGCTCGGTTCCACCGGTCGGCGGAAGGCTCAGCTCCGCCGGACGATCAGGTCCACAGCACCGCGATGAAGATGTTCGCCGTGGTCAGCAGGCCCACCGCGCCGAACAGCCCCTTGTCGACCTTCTCCTCGTCCCGCTTCACATAGACCAGCGCGAGGATCACGATCAGCACGGCCATCTTGATGCCGATCTTGAGGTTGTTGACCGTGTTGTCGTCCGCCTGGTTGAGGCCCACCAGGGCCACGCCGGTGACGAGCATGGTCAGCGCGCCGTGCAGCATCGCGGGGGTGAAGCGGGCCCCGCCCTGGCCCATCTGCTTCATCTGGGTCAGGAAGCCGCCCAGGAGCGAGGCGATGCCGATGATGTGCAGGCCGACGAAGAGATGGATGAGTACGTCCATGAGGCCGGAGCCTAGCCGGGGCCTCCGACGCCCCCTCCAGGCGCCCCCGTATCACCACGCCACCGGCAGTAACGCCGCAAAGGACCCATCGGTCACAGATGCGTGCGAAGAGGTCATCACTCCGTGATCGACATGATCACGCACGGTCGTAGCCTCGCGCACTTCTTCCAATTGCGCACAATCCGTCACCAACCCGTGACGGCCAGGTTTAGCGTCCTTCACCAGGTGACCGGCTCCCCACCGTCGTCCCGCCCAGGACGGCAGTCGGACACCACCGCCGAGAAACCCGGCGGCGGCCCGCTCCCCCTGTGCGGGCCGCCGCCGGACAGGTAAGGAGCCCACTTCGTGGCAGCGCACCGCAAGCCCAGACAGCGCTCGCTCAGCGGCGGCACGGCCCGTACGGCCGCCACCCTCGCTCTCGCGGGGGCCGCGTCGGCGACCGCTTTCGACGGCACGGGGCACGCGGAACCACGGCTCAGCCCCGCCGAGGTGAAGTCCAAGGTCGACTCGCTCTACCACGAGGCGGAGATAGCCACCGAGAAGTACAACGGCACGAAGGAGAAGGCCGAGAAGACCGAGAAGTCGCTCGGCGAGCTGCGCGACGAGGCAGCCCGCAAGACGGAGAAGCTCAACGCCGCCCGCAACAGCCTGGGTTCTTACGCCGCCGCGCAGTACCGCACCGGCGGCATCGACCCCTCCGTTCAGCTCGCGCTCTCCTCCGACCCCGACCAGTTCCTCGACCGCGCCGCGCTCGCCGACCGGGCCGGCAGCCGCCAGGCCGCCGCGGTCGACGACGTACGCAGGCAGCTCCGGTCGATCGACCAGCTGCACAGCGAGGCCGACGTCCGCCTCGACGCCCTCCGAGCCCGCCAGGCGGAGCTGCGCAAGCACAAGAAGACGGTCACAGGAAAGCTCGGCGAGGCCAAGCGGCTGCTGGCCCGGCTCACCGCCGACCAGCGCGCGCGGCTCGCGGACGACGAGGGCGACCGCGCCGCCCGCTCGGCCGACCGCCACGCGCCCACGGGCGCACCGTCCAAGGCCCCCAACGCCCGTGCCGCGTCCGCCGTCTCGTACGCCTACAAGGCGCTCGGCAGCCCCTACGTCTGGGGCGCCACCGGTCCGAACGCCTTCGACTGCTCGGGGCTCACCCAGGCCGCGTACCGCTCGGCGGGCGTCTCACTGCCCCGCACCACCTACGCCCAGATCGCCGCGGGCCAGCGCGTCTCACGCGGCGAACTGCGCCCCGGCGACCTGGTGTTCTTCTACTCGGGCATCAGCCACGTCGGCCTCTACGTGGGCAACGGCCAGATGATCCACGCCCCGAACCCGAGCGCCCCGGTGCGGCTCGCGCCCATCGACCAGATGCCGTTCGCGGGAGCCACCCGGGTGGTGTGAGCAGGCACGAAGCCCCCCAGTAGGGTCGGGCCCATGCCCCGCCGCGTCCTGCCGCCTCCGCCACCGCCCGTGCATCTGCGCACCTGGCCGGACCGTCAGGCCCTGCTCAGCGACCGCGGGACGGCCCTCGGGGAGCTGCGCAGGCGGCACCTGGGGATACACCGCCTTCTGCTGCTGTGGCTGTGCGGCGTCGGCGGCGTCATCGGCTGGGCGCTGCTGACGCTGCCGATCCGGTTCCTCGACGCGAAGGACCCCCTCGGCTTCATGCTGACCCCGGTCCTCGCGTTGGCCGGCCTGGCGGCACTGGCCCCCTCGGTGATCGGCGTCGTCGTGGGTCTCCGCCACGACCGGCGGATACGGGAACTGACCGAAGCCTGGCTCGCGTTGGACAGCCACCCCTCCTCCGACGCCCGGCTGCGCTCGCCCGGCCTCAGCCTCGCCTGGCTCCTGTCGTCGCTCGCCATGTGCGCGCTCGGCCTGTGGACGTCCTTCGCGGCGGCCGCGTACGCCGAACCCGGCCGCGAGACCTACACCGACGTCGCCCTCGGCATGGGCACGGGCCTGGTCCTGTGGCTGACGGGCCTGCTCGGCGCCGCGAAGGCCGTCGGCCACTACCGCTGGGCCCTGCGCAGACTGGGCCCGGCCCTGACGGCATCCCGCGCCGCCCACCGCTAGCGCGCCCCCATGGGGCACGGCCGCTCCGCTCAGACCAGCCGCCGCGCCGTCGCCCACCGCGTCAGCTCATGGCGGTTGGACAGCTGGAGCTTGCGCAGGACCGCCGACACATGTGACTCGACCGTCTTCACGGAGATGAAGAGCTGCTTGGCGATCTCCTTGTACGCATACCCGCGCGCGATGAGCCTCAGAACCTCCCGCTCCCGCTGGGTGAGGCGGTCCAGGTCCTCGTCGACCGGCGGCGCGTCGGTGGAGGCGAAGGCGTCCAGGACGAAGCCGGCCAGGCGCGGCGAGAACACCGCGTCGCCGTCCTGCACCCGGAAGATGGAGTCCACCAGGTCGGTGCCGGTAATGGTCTTGGTGACATAGCCGCGGGCGCCGCCCCGGATGACGCCGATGACGTCCTCCGCGGCGTCGGAGACCGAGAGCGCCAGGAAACGCACCGGGCTCTCCGCATCGGCCATCAACGGCGAGCAGCGGCGCAGGACTTCCACCCCGCCGCCCCCGGGGAGGTGCACGTCCAGGAGGACGACCTCGGGGCGGGTGGCGTTGATGACCGTGACTGCCTGGTCGACGTCGGCGGCCTCGCCGACGACCTCGACGCCGGTGATCTCGGTCCGGCCGATCTCCGCCTGCACTCCGGTGCGGAACATCCGGTGGTCGTCGACCAGGACAACTCGCACACGACGCCCGCTCGCACCGCCCTCGTCCGAACCTGTCGGCTCCACGGGCTCGTTCGCCTCGGTCGCGTCGCTCATGTCGTCGCCGTCCTCTCCATTTCCAGCTCGACTTCCGTGCCGCCGCCGGGCACCGCGCGCAGCCGCGCCGTGCCGCCGTTGCGCTGCATGCGGCCGATGATCGATTCTCGTACGCCCATGCGGTCGTCCGGCACCGAGTCCAGGTCGAACCCGGGGCCGCGGTCCCGTACGGACACGAACACCGTCTCTCCCTCGACTTCGGCGAAGACCTGCACCGCGCCGCCCTCGCCACCGTACTTGGCGGCGTTCACCATCGCTTCCCTCGCGGCCTGCATCTGCGCGGTCAGACGCTCGTCGAGCGGGCAGTCGCCGACCACGACGACCTCGATGGGCACGCCGTGCTTGTCCTCGACCTCCGCGGCGCTGCGGCGCACCGCCTCGGCGAGGGTGTCGGGCTCCTCGTCCTCGTCCTTGCCGGTGCCCTCGGGTTTGTAGAGCCAGGCCCGCAGGTCGCGCTCCTGGGCGCGGGCGAGGCGGCGCACCTCGCTCGCGCTGTCCGCGTTGCGCTGGATCAGGGTCAGGGTGTGCAGCACGGAGTCGTGGACGTGGGCGGCGACCTCGGCGCGCTCCTGGGCGCGGATGCGCATCAGCCGCTCCTCGGAGAGGTCCTGCGTCATACGGACGAGATAGGGGCCCGCGAGCAGCGCGATGCCGACGAGCACGGCGAGCGCGGCCTGCAGGACGGCGCCCAAGTGCGCGGCGGAGCCCTGCAGCACGAAGATGCCGGAGACGCCGGCGCCGACCAGCAGCACTCCGGCGGCCGACCGGGCCAGCGTCAGGGTGCGCCTGCGGCGGCCGACGGCCATCCAGCGGGCCCGGCGGGCATTGTCGGCCTGCCGCCAGACGAGGGCGACGCCGGCGGCGACGAGGAGCGTCGGGACGACATAGGCCTTGGTCGAACCGTCCAGGTCCACATTGCCGACGAAGACCATCGCGACGACGACCATCGCGAGGAGCGCGACGAGCTGGCCCTTGTCGGGCTTGCGGGCCACGAGCCGGCGGCGGCCGTCCGCCGATGTCTCGGTCGTGAAGGCCGAGGGGGGACGCTCCGCGTCGACCCCGCCCACGCCGAGCGGGACGAAGAACCAGAACGCGGCATAGAGCAGAGCGCCGAGGCCGTCCGCGGTGAACAGGCCGACGAACATGAGCCGGACCCAGATCACGGGCAGCCCGAGATGCCCGGCGAGTCCGCGCGCCACGCCGCCGAGCCAACGCCCGTCACCGCTGCGATAGAGCTTGCGCAGCGGTCGGACGTCGTCGAGGGGCGGGGCAGCGGCTTCCGGCATGCCATCGATATTCACACGCGAGCGCGAGTGCGGGCATCAGGGTCGACCCCCGAGACTTCCCTGATCTCGGCCCCTGCCCCGGCCCTGTCAGGGGTGGGGCCCGAGACGTCTCGGGGGCAATATCAGGGTTCGGCCAGGGTCGTCCCGACTGCCGCGGCGGGCCCGTGGCCGTCACCATGGACGCATGACAGATCAGCAGCCCGCCGAGACGGAGACCGAGGCCGCCATCCGCGACGCCCTGCGCACCGCGCACGGCCAGCCGGGCGGCCCCGTCGGCGATCCCGGGCCGGGCCTGCCCGCGGAGGAGCGAAAGTTCCGCCGCGACCGCCGGCACAAGAAGATCGGCGGCGTGTGCGCCGGGCTCGGCCGGCACTGCGACATGGACCCGGTGATCTTCCGCATCGGTCTCGCGGTCCTCGCGATCACCAGCGGCCTCGGCCTGGTCTTCTACGGCTTCGCCTGGCTCTTCGTGCCGTACGAGGACGAGGAGGAGAACGAGGCGCGCAGGCTCCTCTCCGGCCGCGTCGACGGCCAGGCGCTGACCGCCGTGCTCTTCGCGCTCGTCGGCTGCGGCGTCTTCCTGACTCTGCTGAACAACGGCGGGGCGCTCACCTTCGCCGCCACCCTCGCCCTGCTCCTCGCGGGCGCGGGGTACTGGTCGCGGCAGCGCGACACCCTCGCCCCCGACCCGGTGGCGGCACAGGCCGCGGCGGACGCCCCGCCCGAGGCGAAGGCGCCGCCCGTCACCACCGGCCCCTCCTGGTGGCGCGACCCGATCGTCAAGGACGGCACGCACGACGGCCTCTCGGGCTATTTCTGGGGCCCGGAGAGCCTGGACGTGGAGTACCGGCCCACGGGCCGCCACAGGACCGTGTTCTTCGGGCAGTCCCGGGAGACCGCGGGCGGCACGCCCTCACCCGCGCCCAGGCCCCGCGGGCCGCGCTGGATCGGCGGCTGGATCTTCCTGTTCGCCCTGCTCGCCGGCGGTCTCGGCACCGGCCTGACCTGGGAGAACCATCCGCTGGGCACGACGCTGCAGACCGGCCTCGCGTGCGCGCTCGCGGTGTTCGGCCTCGGCATCGCGGTCAGCGCCTTCCTGGGCCGCACGGGGGCGGGATCGATCGTCCTCGCGGTACTGACGGCCGGACTCCTCGCGGCCTCGGCGGCCCTTCCGAAGAACATCACGACGCACATCGCCCGCACGGACTGGATACCGACCACGGTGGCGGACGTCCGCCCCCACTACGAGGTGGGGCTCGGAACGGGCAAGCTCGACCTGAGCAAGATCGACATCGGCAAGGGCAAGACGTTGACGACCAGTGCCGAGGTCGGCGCGGGCGACCTCAGGGTGATCGTGCCGAAGGATGCCACCGTGCGGCTGGACGCGGAGGTGGGCGTCGGCGACATCGTGCTGCCGGACGACACCAGCAAGGACCTGGACATCGCTCCGGGCAGGGAGAAGAAGGTGACGCTGGAGCCGTCCGCGGGCGGCAAGGACGGCGGCACGATCGATCTGCGCCTCGAAGTCGGCCTCGGACAAGCGAAGGTGACCCGTGCTACGTCATGAATTCCACCCCGGCAAGCTGGTGGCGGGACTGTTCCTGCTGACGGTCGCCGTCGTGTACGCGGGTGACGCGGGCGGCGCCTGGGACGCGCCGTGGTTCGTCGCGCTGCCGCTCGTGATGGCGGGCCTCTTCCTCGCGGGCGTGGCAGCGACGATCCACGGGATACGTCCGAGGGGAGCGGCCCGTGCGGGTGACCGCTCCCAGGGCGCCGGGGAGTCGCGGGACTAGGGGGGCC
>NZ_LIRJ01000413.1 GCF_001419745.1 Streptomyces silaceus
CGGCGCCGCCGCGATCGATCCGGGCCGGGCCCTCGGCGACCTGGGCGTGGACTCCCTGGCCGCGCTCGAACTGCGCAACCGCATGAGCGCGGACACCGGACTGCGCCTGTCCACCACGCTCACCTTCGACTACCCGACGCCGGACGCCCTGGCCGAGCACCTCTTCGAGGAGCTGGGCGGCGACACCGGGGAGCCGTCGGTGGACGTCGAGGCCGAGGTGATGCGCCTGGAGGAACTCCTGGGCGACGCGCTGGAGTCGGCCGAGGTCGACGGCGAACGACGGGCCCGGGTGGCCGCGCGGCTGCGGGCCCTGAGCGCCGCGTGGGGCGGCGCGCAGGAGTGGGAGGAGGCGCCGCGCCCGACCGAGGAGGGCGGCCCCGCACTGGAGTCGGCCACCGCGGACGAGCTGTTCGGCATCCTCGACGACGAGCTCGGCACCTTCAACTGACGCGGGCCGTACGACGCCTCGGCCGTCCCGGGCGAGTACCCGGGACGGCCGAGGGAGGAACAGCGCCGGAAGGAGGGCGACGCGGTGGGAGAGGGACGACGGCGACGGTCAGACCGTCGAGTGGCTGCTGCGGGCCCCGTGTTCCGCCCGCTCCTCCTGCGCCTCCTGCTCCGGCAGGGCGGGGATGCGGCGCTCCAGCATCTTGGAGGGCAGCTCGGTGCGGCTGGCCACGTTCAGCTTCCGGTACACGCGCGTCAGATGCTGCTCGACGGTGCTGATGGTGACGTGGATGCGGCTGCTGATCTCGCGGTTGGTGTAGCCGAGCGCGGCCAGGCCCGCCACGCGGTACTCGGCGTCGCTCAGGAGCGGCGCGGCGGCGCCGGAGCCGCCGGGCGCCGGTGCCGCGGAGGGGCCGTGCCCGAGGAGCCGGTCGTCCACGGGCGACTCCACGTGGCACGCCTCGGCCTCCCGCGCGGCCTGGCGCGCCACCAGACGGGCCCGGTCGAACTCGCCGAGCTCGGAGTGCGCGGCGGACAGGTCGCCGTAGGCGAGGGCGAGTTCCAGGTGGTCGCCGCAGATCTTGAGGAGGTCGATCGCCTCGCGCAGCAGCGGGGCGCGCTGGTGCGGCTTGCTCGCGCCGGCCAGGACGCGCAGGGCCATGGCGCGGGCCCGGGAGCTGTGCCCGCCCGGCAGCCGCAGCTGCTGCTCGGCCCACTCACGGGCCGTGCGGGGCTTGCCGATCCGCAGGTTGGCCTGCGCGAGGTCGGTCCGCCAGGGGATGCCCTTCTGGAGGTTGGGGTTGCCGTCCCGCATCAGCCGGCCGCAGGTCTCGAAGTCGTCGAGCGCGGCGAACGCCTGGTCGGTGGCGAGGTGGTGGTGTCCGCGGGCGCGCAGGTACTGCAGGCCGAAGACGGTGCGGAACATCGGCTCGGGGACCTCGCGGGTGAGGAGTTCCTCGGCGTCCTTGTGCCGGCCCAGCGCGGTGTACGCGAAGATCGCCGTGGACAGCGGATGGCCGACGAGCACGCCCCAGCTGTGCGCGTGCAGCATGTCGAGCGCCTCGACGGCGCGCTCCGCCGCAGCGGTCACGTCTCCCTGGAGCAGGCAGAGTTCGGCCCGGATGCTGCCGAGCAGCGCCTGCCAGGTGCGGGCCCCGCGGCGTACGGCGCAGTCGAGGAGGGCGTCGCAGGCCTTGGCGGCGTCGTCGGTGCGGTCGGTGTGCGCGATGGCGAGCAGCGCCATGGCGACCAGTTCGAGGTTGAGGTGGTCGAGCTGGTGGCTCTGCAGGGCCTGGGCCACGGCCGCCACGGACGCGTCGGTGGCGTCGCCGCCGACCAGGACGGCCATCTTGGCGCGCAGCCCGGTGGCGTCGCCGATGGCCGAGCGGGGCTGTGCGACGAGTCTGCCGACGTCGGCGCTGCGCCCCGCGATCGCGACGCCGTAGAACCACTGCCGGATGAACTCGACCTCGGCGATGATGTGGGCGTCGGATTGCGTCCGCGAATGCATGACCGTGCTGATGGTCTTGGCCGCGAGTTCCGTGTCCCCCTGCCAGAGCATGTGCCGCAGGACGGTCGCGGCGTCGCGCGGGTCGAGGGCGTCCTGGAGCGCGGCCTCGCGCAGCGGCGCCAGATAGGTGCCGGCGGCGGCCGGGTTGACCCGCCATTCCGCGCGGGCGAGGGCGGCCGACAGCGCGTGGCGCTCCCATTCGTCGTCGCAGTCCCGCAGGACGAGGCGGAGATAGCTGGTGCAGAGCACCACGTCGTCCGCGGCCAGGGCCTGTTCGGAGGCGGCGCGCAGGATGCCGCGGCCCCAGGCCGTGTCGACGCGGTCGGCGGCGAGCAGCTGGCCGGCCACCTCGGAGGCGGGTGAGCCGTTGCGGTACAGCAGTCCGGCGACCTCGCTGTGCAGGGCGCGGCGCTCGGTGCGGTCCATGTCGTCGAGGATCACCGCGGCGGCGGCCGGGTGCCGGAAGGCGTACCCGTCGAGCAGTCCCGTGGCGCCCAGGACGTCCACGACGTCCTGGACGGCGGCGGGCGTGGTGCCCGTGAGGAAACCGACGGTGGTGGCGCAGGCGCGCTCGCCGAGCGCCGCGACGGTCCGGGCCACGCGGATCAGCCGGGCGTCGCCGCGGTAGAGGCAGGCGAGGACCGCGTGCCGGTAGGAGGTGCTGGCGACGGGACGGCCGATGCCGGCCCGCGCGCGGGTGCTGTCGTCCAGGAGGGCGTGTATCAGCATGGGGTTGCCGGCGGTGACCCGGTGATAGGCACGGCTGATTTCCGCCGGGACGGCGGAACCCGCCTGAAGGGCCAGCAGATCGGTGACCCCCTGCTCAGACAGTGGGGCGAGGCGCACCCGGCGATGCGGCTGCCGCGTCAGCTCCCGGTGCGCAATTGACCGAGAAGCGCCGTTACTGGAGGTTGCGCAGACAACAAGTATTCGCCTGGTGCGGATTTTTCTGAGCAGGCTCAGGAGTCCTTGGAGGGATTCCCGGTCCATCAGATGAGCGTCATCCACGGAGATGAGCAGAGGGCGATCATCGGGTGCCGTGGCGAGTAACGCGGCGGTAACTTCGTCGGCCGCCCGTGTGACGGCAATGTTCCAAGTCTTTTCGTGTTGTTGATAATTCGTTTCCTCGCTGTCGACCAAGGAGGGCAGCGCGTGTGACAGCGGCCAGGCGGTCCCGGCGCCGTCGAGCAATTGCCGGATCACGCTCATCGGGCGGTCCCGCTCGGTCGCCGACGCGGTCGCGGAAAGCACGCGGGCGCCGGTGGCGCCCGCGGAGTTGAGGAATGCGTGAACGAGGCCGGTCTTGCCGGACCCGGGGCCGCCCGTGACGATGACGAGTCCGCCGGCTCCCTTCGCGCTGTCGCTGAGCGCTTCGTGCAGGATCCGTAGTTCTCTGTCGCGGTCCAACAGGCGCATGGGTGAGCCCCCCTGAGATCGGTTTTCCCCGTGGATCGCGCCCCGACGTTCGGCGGTCCGAGCGGGGGACTGCCTGGTCAACGTGGGAATGGGTGGGCCGCCCGGCGCGTGCGCGACCGTGAGCGGTCGGCCGCGGACCCGGGTGCTCGGGCGGGTGTCCGGCCCCTGATCTGGGATCCCGGCGGGGCGCGGAGGTGACGGGCCACAGATGGTGCACCGGTGACGGTGACGGTGGGGGGCGGGACCGATGGAGCGGTGCTGCCTCAGGTCGGGTCGGTCTGACAGCGGTGCGCCGGAGCGTGTGGTGGCTCGCAGATCCGGGCCGGTCGGGTCGGTGACACCGTGGACGTTCCTCGCACGCCTATGTTTCCTTCCGTCACGTTGGGCTGACGTTCATTGCGAGGGAAACGCTGCATCTCTTTCCTTCGCTTTTCACGTAGTCGCGTGTCGATCGTGGAAGTTTTGTCGATGCATTGCAGTTGTGTGAACGGGCGTCGACGGTTTTCAATGCCGCGTTGGATTGGCAGATTGTGCCGACGCATTCGCTCAGTAGTCCGGTATCGGACGCTATCCGTCTCGTGTCAACGCTGTCAACTTCAACTTCCGGATGGTGCGTCGCACTTGTTCCGGCCGGTGCGGCCGGGTTGTTCGGATGTTGTTGGGAGGTTGTTGCGAGGGGGCGCGGCCCGGTTGCACAACACAGTGCAGTTCCGGATCGGCCGCTATCCGATTCGCCGGAGTGCGGAATGGCGGATTCGGGCGGCGAGGGAAAGGCACTCGGTACGGATAGGCAGGACCGGGTGTCCGAACGGGCAACTGGGGGGTGCTGGGGGTGCTAGGGGTGTCCTGCGCCTTCCCGGGCTCCTTAGCCTCCGTGAACGGAAGGGCAAGCGGGCAGGGGACTCGGATGGGTCGGCCCGCATTCGAGAAGCCTTCTTCGATTTCGATCGGATGGCGCGCTGGTGAACAACGAGGATCAACTGCTCGACTACCTCAGGCGGACGACGGCGGACCTGCGTGAGGCGCGGCGGCGGTTGCGCGAGAACGAGCAACGCGCACACGGCCCGGTCGCGATCATCGGCATCGGGTGCCGTTACCCCGGTGGCGTCCGCACCCCCGACGACCTCTGGGAGCTGCTGGCCGCGGGCACCGACGCCGTGTCGGACTTCCCCGCTGACCGCGGCTGGGACGTGGAGTCCCTGTACGACCCGGACCCCGACCGGCCCGGCAAGACCTACGCCCGAACCGGCGGATTCCTGCACGACGCCGCCGAGTTCGACCCCGACTTCTTCGGCATCGGCCCGCGCGAGGCCCTCGCGATGGACCCGCAGCAGCGGCTGCTCCTGGAGACGTCCTTCGAGGCGTTCGAACGCGCGGGCATCGTCCCCGCGTCCCTGCGCGGCAGCCGCACCGGCGTGTTCGCGGGCGTCATGTACAACGACTACGCCACCCGTCTCGCGGCCGTCCCCGACGACCTCGACGGCTATCTCGCCAACGGCAGCGCCGCGAGCATCGCCTCCGGCCGCGTCGCGTACACCTTCGGCCTGGAGGGCCCGGTCGTCACCGTCGACACCGCCTGCTCTTCCTCGCTGGTGTCGCTGCACTGGGCGGTGCGCGCGCTGCAGGCGGGGGAGTGCGAACTCGCCCTGGCCGGCGGCGTGACCGTGATGTCGACGCCGGAGACGTTCGTCGACTTCAGCCGGCAGCGCGGGCTCGCGCCCGACGGCCGCTGCAAGGCCTTCGCGGCCGCCGCCGACGGCACCGGCTGGGGCGAGGGCGCGGGCATGCTCCTGGTGGAGCGGCTCGCCGACGCCCGTCGCAACGGCCACCCCGTGCTCGCCGTGATCCGCGGCTCCGCCGTCAACTCCGACGGCGCGAGCAGCCGCCTCACCGCCCCCAACGGCCCCTCGCAGCAGCGCGTCATCCGCGCCGCGCTGGCCGGCGCCGGGCTCGCCGCAGCCGACGTCGACGCGGTCGAGGCGCACGGCACCGGCACCTCGCTCGGCGACCCCATCGAGGCGCAGGCACTCCTCGCCACGTACGGGCGCGAACGCCCCGCGGACCGGCCCCTGCTGCTCGGCTCCGTCAAGTCCAACCTCGGGCACACGCAGGCCGCCGCCGGGGTCGCGGGCGTCATCAAGATGGTGATGGCCATGCGGCACGGCGAACTGCCGCCCACCCTGCACGTCGACGAGCCCACCCCCGAGGTCGACTGGACCGCGGGAGCGGTGGAGCTGGCGACCGACCGCCGCCCCTGGCCCGCCACCGACCGGCCCCGCCGCGCCGCGGTCTCCTCCTTCGGCATCAGCGGGACCAACGCCCACGTCATCCTCGAACAGGCACCCGCCGAGAGCGAGTCGGACGCCGACGCGGAGCAGGACGCGGACGCACCCGTCGCCGCCTCCCCGGTGAGGTCCGACAGCCCCGTCCTCCCGTGGATCGTCACCGCGCGCGGCCCCCAGTCCCTCGCCGCGCAGACCGACGCCCTGCGCGACTGGCTCGACGCGCGCCCGGACACCCCGGCCGCCGACGTCGCGCTGTCGCTCGTGACCACCCGGTCCCAGTTCGAGCACCGCGCCGTCGCCGTCGGCCGCGACCGCGACGAGCTCCTGGCCGCGCTCACCTCGGCCGAGGCGCTCAGGCCGGCCGGCGGCAGGACCGCGTTCCTCTTCACCGGGCAGGGCGCGCAGCGCCCCGGCATGGGCCGCGCCCTGTACCGCGCCTTCCCCGTGTACGCCGAGGCATTCGACGCCGTGTGCGCCCTGGCCGACCAGGACGCCGAGCACCCGCTCGCCGACCTCGTCGACGGCGACGCGGAGCGGCTGACCCGCACCGACCACGCGCAGATCGCGATCTTCGCGACCGAGGTGGCGCTGTTCCGGCTCCTGGAGTCGTGGGGCGTACGTCCCGACCACCTCGCCGGGCACTCCATCGGTGAACTCGCCGCCGCGCACGTCGCGGGCGTCCTGTCCCTGCCGGACGCCGTCACCCTCGTACGCGCCCGTGGCCGTCTGATGGCCGCGCTGCCGGAGGGTGGCGCGATGGTGGCGGTGCAGGCGGGTGAGGAGGAGGTGCGTCCGTTCCTGGACGGTCGTGTCGGTCTCGCGGCGGTGAACGGTCCGCGTTCGGTGGTGGTGTCCGGTGAGGCGGGCGCGGTGGAGGAGGTGGCGGCCCGGTTCGAGAAGAGCAAGCGGCTCACTGTTTCGCATGCGTTCCACTCGCCGTTGATGGATCCGATGTTGGATGAGTTCCGTGCGGTCGCGAAGGGGCTGACGTTCCACGAGCCGGGCATTCCGCTGGTGTCCACGCTCACCGGTGAGATAGCGGATGCCGATCTCGTACGCGATCCGGACTACTGGGTACGTCATGTCCGGGGCACCGTCCGCTTCGCCGACGCCGTGAACACCCTCACCGCACTCGGCGTACGCACCCTTCTCGAAGTCGGCCCGGACGCCACGCTCACCGCCATGGCCCGCGGCTGCGTCGGCGACGACACCGTCACGGTGCCCGCCCTGCGCCGCGCGGGCGACGAGGAGCGCGACCTGGTCACCGCCCTCGCCCACCTGCACGCCACCGGCACGCCCGTCGACTGGCCGACGTTCTTCGCCGCGCACGGCGCACGCCGCACCGACCTGCCCACGTACGCGTTCCGGCGCGACCGGCTGTGGCTGGAGGCGGCCGCCGCCGGGACCGGCGACGCGGCCGGCCTCGGCCAGACGCCGACCGGGCACCCCCTCCTGACCACCCTGACGGACCTGCCCGACTCCGGCGGCGCCGTCCTCACCGGCCGGCTCTCGGTGTCCGCGCAGCCGTGGCTGGCCCACCACGCCGTCCACGGCACCGTCCTGCTGCCCGGCACCGCCTTCGTGGAGATGGCGCTCCAGGCGGGGGAGCGCACCGGCTGCGACACCGTCGACGAACTCACCCTGCACGCCCCGCTCGTCCTGCCCGAACAGGGCGCCATGGCCGTCCAGGTGTCCGTGGGCGCCGACGAGGACGGGCGGCGCGCGCTGACCGTGTGGTCCCGCCGCGCCGACACCCCCGACGCGCCCTGGACCCGCAACGCGGACGGCGTGCTGACCGCAGCCGAACCCGCCGACGACGTCCCCCACGACGACCTGACGGTGTGGCCGCCGCGCGACGCCGAGCCCGTCGACCTCGACGGTCTCTACCCGAACCTGGCCCGCACCGGCTACGGCTACGGCGAGGTCTTCCAGGGCCTGCGCGCCATGTGGCGCCGGGGCGACGAACTCTTCGCCGAGGCCGCCCTGCCCGACGGCGCCCGCGCCACGGCCGGTGCGTTCGGCGTCCACCCGGCGCTCCTCGACGCGGTCCTGCACGTCAACCTCGTCGACCTGGGCGACGGCCAGGCGGTGCTGCCCTTCACCTGGGGCGGCGTCACCCTGCACGCCGCCGGGACGCCCGTGCTGCGCCTGCACCTGACCAAGTCCGGACCCGAATCGGTGGCCCTGGCCCTCGCCGATGCCACCGGCGCCCCGGTCGCCTCGGTGCGCACCCTCGTCGCCCGGCCCGTCTCCGCCGACCAACTGGCCGGGGAGGCCGAGGAGTCGCTGTTCCGAGTCGACCTCGCGCCGCTGCCCGCCCCGGCATCCGCGCCGGCGCCCTCCGTGGCCGTACTCGACGGGAACGGCCTGGACGCCCTGGCCGAGGCGGACCCGGTGCCCGACGTCGTGGTGCTGCCCGTGCCGCCCGCGCCCGACGGCGCCGACGTCCCCGCCCTCGTACGCGACCGCGTCGTCGCCACCCTCGCCACCCTGCGGGACTGGCTCGCCGACGAGCGGTTCGCCGGGAGCAGGCTCGCGGTGCTCACCCGCGCCGACGACCTCACCCACGCGCCGCTGTCCGGCCTGGTGCGCGCCGCGATCGCCGAGAACCCGGGCCGCTTCCTGCTGGTCGACACCGACGCGGACGGCGACGACACCGTGCCGGTCACCGCGCTCGCCGCCGGCGAACCCGAAGTCGCCCTGCGCGACGGACAGATCCGCGTGCCGAGGCTCGCCCGCGCCAAGCCCGGCGGCCCCGTCCACTGGGACCCGGACGGCACCGTCCTGATCACCGGCGGCACCGGCGGACTCGGCGGCCTCATCGCCCGCCACCTCGTCACCGGCCACGGCGTACGCCGCCTGCTGCTGGTCAGCCGGCGCGGCGCGGACGCCCCCGGCGCGGCGGACCTGCGCGACGAACTGACCGCGCTCGGCGCCGAGGTGACCGTCGCCCGCTGCGACGCCGCCGACCGCGCCGCGCTCGCCGACCTGCTCGACGCGCACGACGTGCGCGGAGTCGTCCACGCCGCGGGCACCGTCCACAACGGCCTGCTCGCCTCCCTCGGCCCCGAGGAGGTCGAGCGGGTGCTGCGCCCGAAGGCCGACGCCGCCTGGCATCTGCACGAACTCACCCGGGACCGGGACATCTCCGCGTTCGTGCTGCTCTCCTCCACCGCGGGCCTGCTGGCCGGCGCGGGCCAGGCCAACTACGCCGCCGCCAACACCTTCCTCGACGGCCTCGCCGCGCACCGGCGCGCCACCGGACTGCCCGCGGTCTCCGTGGCCTACGGCCTGTGGTCCGAAGCCGGCGGCCTGGCCGAGCAGATGGACGACGCCGACCTGGAGCGCATGCGCAGGATCGGACTGCCCGCCCTGACCGCCGCGCAGGGACTCGAACTCCTCGACGCGAGCCTCGGCGGACAGGACGGCGTCGTCTACGCCACCCGGCTCGACGCCGCCGCGGTCCGGGCCAGGCCCGACGGAGTGCCCGCGCCGCTGCGCGGCCTGGTGCGGCCCGCCCGGCGCGCCGCCGCCGCGCCCGCCCCGGGCGCCGGCACCGCGTCCTGGCGCGAACGCCTCGCGCCGCTGCCGGACGCCGACCGCGACCGCGCCCTCCTCGACCTGGTGCGCGGCCACGTCGCCGCGGTGCTCGGGCACGCCTCACCGGAGTCGGTGGAGCCCTCCCGCGCCTTCCAGGAGATGGGCTTCGACTCACTGGCCGCCGTGGAACTGCGCAACCTCCTCGCGGCGGCGACCGGCCTGAACCTGCCGGCGACGCTCGTCTTCGACCAGCCCTCGCCGGTCGCCCTGGCCGCGTACCTCAAGACCGCGCTCATCCCCGGACCGGCCGACCTGGCCCGGTCCGCCCTGGCCGAAGTGGACCGTCTGGAGGCCGCGCTGACCGCGCTGCCCGACCAGGACGGCAGCCACGCCCGCGTCACCGCACGGCTCGAAGCGCTGCTGCGGACCTGGCAGGACACGCACGGGCGGCACGCCGCGGTGGCACAGGCGGACATCGCCGCATCCACCGACGAGGAACTCTTCGCGAGGATCGACAACGAACTGGGAGCCCTGTAATGGAAGAGTCCGCCACCGTCGAGAAGCTGCGCGACTACCTCAAGCGGGCCACGACCGAGCTCGAGCGCAGCCGAGGCCGCGTACGCGAGCTGGAGGACCAGGGCCGGGAGCCCATCGCCATCATCGGCATGGGCTGCCGCTACCCGGGCGGCGTCCGCACCCCCGAGGACCTGTGGACCATCGTCGACGAAGGCATCGACGTCGTCACCGAGTTCCCCGTCGACCGCGGCTGGGACATCGACGCCATCTACGACCCCGAGCCCGGCACCCCGGGCAAGTCCTACGTCCGCCACGGTGGCTTCCTGCACGACGCCGCCGAGTGCGACCCCGCGTTCTTCGGCATCAGCCCCAAGGACGCGCCGGGCACCGACCCGCAGCAGCGGATGCTCCTGGAGACCACCTGGGAGGCGTTCGAGCGGGCCGGCATCGACCCCCAGCAGGTCAAGGGCACCCCGACCGGCGTGTTCGTCGGCCTGATGCACCACGACTACATCGGCGGCACCATCTCCGGCAGCATCGTCTCCGGCCGTATCGCCTACACCCTGGGCCTGGAGGGCCCCGCGGTCACCATGGACACCGCGTGCTCCTCCTCGCTCGTGGCGCTGCACTCGGCGATCCAGGCGCTGCGCAAGGGCGAGTGCTCCCTGGCGCTCGCGGGCGGCGCCGCGCTCATGGCGAGCCCCGAGATGTTCGTCGAGTTCAGCGAGCGCCGGGCGCTGTCGCCCGACGGCCGCTGCCACTCCTTCTCCGAGGAGGCCGCAGGCGCCGCCTGGGCCGAGGGCGCCGGCATGCTCCTGGTGGAGCGGCTCTCCGACGCCGTGCGCAACGGCCACGAGGTCCTCGCCGTCATCCGCGGCAGCGCCGTCAACCAGGACGGCGCCTCCAACGGCATGACCGCGCCCAGCGGTCCCGCCCAGATCCGCGTCATCCGCCAGGCCCTCGCCGACGCCCAGCTCGCCCCGCACCACATCGACGTGGTCGAGGCGCACGGCACCGGCACCACCCTCGGCGACCCCATCGAGGCGCAGGCCGTCATCGCCGCCTACGGCCAGGACCGCCCGGAGGGCCGGCCGATGTGGCTGGGCTCCATCAAGTCCAACATGGGCCACCCGCAGGCCGCCGCCGGAGTCGGCGCCATCATCAAGATGGTCATGGCCCTGCGCCACGGCGTCCTGCCCAAGACGCTGCACGCCGAGCGGCCCACCACCGCCGTCGACTGGAGCGCGGGCGACGTACGGCTGCTGAACGAGGCCCGGCCCTGGGACACCGACGGTCGCCCGCGCCGCGCGGGCGTCTCCTCCTTCGGCATCTCCGGCACCAACGC
>NZ_LIRJ01000414.1 GCF_001419745.1 Streptomyces silaceus
CTCACCACGTACGGAGGGCCCGCCCCCGAGTCTCGCACTCGGGGGCGGGCCCTCCGGCGTGCCGGGCCCCGGCCAGCGCCTACCATGAGGCGGAACGAACCGTCCGCATCAGGAGCATGAGTTGTACTTCACCGACCGTGGCATCGAGGAGCTGGAGAAGCGGCGCGGCGAGGAGGAGGTCACCTTCGAGTGGCTCGCCGAGCAGCTCCGCACCTTCGTGGACCTGAACCCCGACTTCGAGGTCCCGGTCGAGCGCCTGGCGACCTGGCTGGCGCGGCTGGACGACGAGGACGAGGACGAGTAGTCCCGGGCGCGCGGCGGGCCTCGCGGTGACGTGGAGCGGGGTGCGCGGCGGGGCGGGCCCGCGCCGCTGACGAGGGCTCCTCGACGCGGCACGCGCGACGCGTCAGTCGCGCGCCCGCATCCGGTCGTACGCGAGACCCAGCGCGCCCTGCGCCAGCAGCAGCGCGGCGGCCGCGGCCCAGCCGCCGCTGCGCCGCCGTACCGCCCAGACCGCGAGCGGCAGCCCGGCCGCCACCTGCGCCGCGGCCAGCGCCCGCGCCTTCGGTCCGCGCACCCAGGGGCCGAGCGGGCCCTTCTCGACGGCGCCGAACTCCGCCCGCACCGCGTCACGCCAGCCGGACCACTCGATCTGGCGCACGCAGCCCTGGACACGGGCCACCTCGCGCAGCCGGTCGGCCGGCTCGCCGGGGGCGAGGCCGGGCGGCAGGGTGAGCCCCGTGCGGGTGAGGACGGCGAGGAGGCCCCGCATCCTGGCGCGCGCGTCCGCCTCCGTGTCGGGCCGCGCGAGCGCCTCCAGTGACTGCATGTCCAGGACGGGATCGAGGCCGAGGCGCGCCGCGAACGTCCGCATCGCCTCGTCCTCCCCGACGGGTGTGCCGTTCGCCAGCCATACGTAGCCGACGGTGCGGCGGAAGCCCGCCGCGAGGGTGTAGCCGGACCGGTCGGCGTCCCACCACAGGGCGAGCACGGGCCAGCCGGAGCCGACGGCGAGCGCGGTCGCCCAGCCGGTGAGGACCCGGTCGACCGGCTCCTCGCCGTGCAGCCAGGGCTTGCCCTCGGGCACCAGCACGCTCCAGCCGCGGCCGGCCTCCACGAGCAGCATCCGCTCGCGGAGCAGCTGGGCCACGGGCTCGACGAAGGCGGGCTCGGCCCGGCAGAGCAGGAGCGCGCCGGCGGATCCGGCGGGCCCGGAAGGTCCTGGGGACCCGGTGGGCCCAGCGGCCCCGGCGGGCTCGGAAGCATCGGACGACATGATCCCAACGCTAGGACAAAACGCACTTTTCGGCGCAGAGAGCGTGGCGTACGGCGCCCGGGGACAGTCGGGCGACAGCTCGTACGAGGGGTTCGTCCCGCAATTGCCTTGACTTCCGCGAGGCGCGATATATCGTGAATATCAGAGACGCGATATGGCGCGTCGCGTCCCGCAGGCCAAGGAGGTCAGCTCATGCCAGAGTGGTCCGTCACCGAGCCCCGGAAGCTCACCTTCGAGGCCCCTGTCAGCACACTCAACGTCCGCGTCGTCAACGGCACGGTGAACGTGGTGGGTACGGACGAGAGTTCCGCCCGCCTGGAAGTCTCCGAGATCGAGGGTCCTCCCCTGGTCGTCACCCAGGAGGGCGGCACCCTCACCGTCGCCTATGACGACCTGCCCTGGAAGGGCTTCCTCAAGTGGTTCGACCGCAAGGGCTGGCGCCGCAGCGCGGTGGTCTCCCTGGCGGTTCCCGCGGGGACGCATGTCGAGGTCGGCGTGGTCGGCGCCGGCGCCGTGGTCTCCGGCATGGAGGAGCGCGTGGACGTGCGGGGCGTCTCCGGCGACACGACGCTGCTCGGCATAGCGGGCCCGGTCCGCGCGGACACGGTGTCCGGGAACGTGGAGGCGCAGGGCGTCACCGGCACCCTGAGGTTCAATTCGGTCTCCGGCAGCCTCACGGTCGTCGAGGCCGCGGGCTCCTCGGTCCGCGCCGAGTCCGTGAGCGGCTCGATGATCGTGGACCTCGACCCGGCGGGCCGCCCCACCGATGTGGCCCTGACGAGCGTCTCGGGCGAGATCGCGATCCGGCTGCCGCACCCGGCGGACGCGGAGGTCGAGGTGGACACCGCGAGCGGCGCGGTGTCCAACGCCTTCGAGGACCTGCGGGTGGGCGGCCAGTGGGGCGCCAAGCGGATCACGGGCAGGCTGGGCTCGGGCGCCGGCCGGCTCAAGGCCACGACGGTCTCCGGATCCATCGCGCTGCTGCGCAGGCCCCCGACGGAGGAGGATCCCGAGGACGACGTCTCCCTGGACGTCGACCCGAGGGACAGTGATCCGGCGGACGGCGTCCCGAAGAACAGCGACGCGCCGGCCGCGACCACGCCCGCCGACGCCACCCCGGACGACGCCCCCGCGCCGGCCGACGGCCCGACCGACGGCCCGACCGACAAGAAGGTGCTCTGAGATGCCCCCCGTGTTCGCCCACGGCCGCCTGCGCCTGTATCTGCTCAAGCTGCTCGACGAAGCCCCGCGCCACGGCTACGAGGTGATCCGACTCCTCGAAGAACGCTTCCAGGGGCTGTACGCGCCCTCCGCCGGCACCGTCTACCCCCGCCTCGCCAAGCTGGAGGCCGAGGGCCTGGTCACCCACACCACCGAGGGCGGCCGGAAGGTCTACGCGATCACGGACGCCGGCCGCGCCGAGCTGGCCGACCGCAGCGGCGAGCTGGCCGACCTGGAGCTGGAGATCCGCGAGTCGGTCGCCGAGCTCGCGGCCGAGATCCGGGACGGCGTGCAGGGCGCGGCGGGCGAGCTGCGCCGCGAGATGCGGGCAGCGGCCAGGGAGGCGCGCTCCTCGGGCGGCTCGGGCGGCTCGGGCACGGGCAAGGGCTTCCCCGACCCCGCCGACTTCTTCGAGGGCACCTGGGGGGACAAGGAGAGCTGGCGCCAGGCGAAGGAGGAGTTCAAGCGGGCCAAGCAGGAGTGGAAGGAGCAGGCGCGGCGGGCGAAGGACGAGAGCCGCCGGGCCCGCGAGGAGGCCCAGCGGGCCCGCCGCCAGGCCAAGGACGCCCAGGAGCAGGCGCGGGCGCAGGCGCAGGAGGAGGTCCAGCGCATCGCGCGGCGCGTGCAGGAGCAGGTCCAGGACCACTTCTCGCGCGGCGACTGGCCGACGGGCGTGCGCGAGGGCCTGACCGAACTGGCCAAGGAGTTCGGGGAGTTCGGCAGGGACTTCGGGAAGGGCTACGGCGCCCGGACCGACGCGGACAGCAAGGCCGGGCCGGACGCGGGGGCGGCGAAGGGCACGACCACCACGAGGCCGGCCGACACGACGGCGGAGACGGCGGCGGGCACGACGGACGGCGCAGGCCCCAAGTTCAGCGCCGCCCCTGAGGACCTCCCCGTGGAGTACGCACCCGACTGGGCCCGCGAGGACTCGACGGGTGACCCCGCGCGCGACCTGGACCGCCTGCTGGACCGCTTCCGGGACGACATCCGCGACGCGGCCCGCGACCACGGGGTGTCGGAGGACCAACTGCGCGACGCCCGGCGCCACTTGTCCCAGGCCGCGGCACACATCGGCGCCGCCCTGCGCGCGCCCCGGGCCTGACGCCCGCACGACGGTGCGGTGACCGCACCCCTCCCCTCCCCCTCCCCTGGACGGAGTGGGCGGGAGGGAGAGGCACGCTCACCGCACGGGACGACTTCAGGAGGACGGCCCGGACGCCCCGGACGCCCCGGACAGTTGGACGCCCCGGACGGTCGGACGCTCAGGCGG
>NZ_LIRJ01000415.1:0-2468 GCF_001419745.1 Streptomyces silaceus
GGCTGTTGGGCCGTTCCGACGTCTCAAACTCTAGCGGTTCTTCCCCGCAACTCATAATCGAGTCGTGGAATTGAATTCGGGCATGCCAAATTCGTTCCGTTGGGAGGTCGTGCAGAGTTTGGTTTGCCGCTTCCCGCGGCGGGAGGTGCTGTCGCAGAACCGTTACGGCCCCGTGGCAACCCGAAGAACCTTACGGATCCGGCAGGTGGCTGTCAACCCCCGCCGTGCGGTCCCCGGTCGAGCGCCGTGCGGCCCTCAGTCGAGGTCGTTGAGGCGCCCGCCGGCGTCCGGCTGGGCGTGCTCCACGCGGCGCAGCAGGCGGGTCAGCACCTCGCCGAGGACACCGCGCTCCTCCGTGGAGAGGTCCTGGAGGAGGTCCTCCTCGAAGACGGTCGCCAGGCGCATCGCCTCCAGCCACTTCTCGCGGCCCTCCGCGGTGAGCTCCACGATCACGCGGACGCGGTTGGTCTCGTCGCGGTCGCGGGTGACCAGACCCTCTCCGACCATGCGGTCGATGCGGTGGGTCATGGCGGCGGGGGTGAGGCCGAGGCGCTTGGCCAGCTCGCCGGGGCCCATTTGGTACGGGGCTCCGGACAGGACGAGGGCCTTGAGGACCTCCCACTCGGCGTTGCTGATGCCGAGGGTCGCCGTCTGTCGGCCGTAGGCGACGTTCATGCGGCGGTTCAGGCGGCCGAGGGCCGAGACGATCTCCTCGACCTGGGGGTCGAGGTCCTGGAACTCCCGTTGGTACGCGGCGATCTGCTCTTCAAGTGTCGGCTCAGTCGGGCCGGGGGTGTCACCCATGGGCCGAGTATGGCACGGGCCCGCTTGGCATCGAAGTCCTTCAGTGTGTATTGTTTAGATCCTAACTTTAGCTTCGAAGTCTTCACGTCTAACTCCTAAGGCAGGTGAAAGTGACCAGGGCGATGGGCGCAGCGATGCGTCGTATTCAGGCAGGCAGCGCGCTGAGCGCGTTCGGCATCGGGTTCACGGTCCCGTTCCTCTACGTCTACGTGGCGCAGGTGCGGGATCTTGGGTCCAGTGCGGCCGGCATCGTGCTGGCCGCCTTCGCCATGGCCGCGCTGATCGTCCTGCCCATCACCGGCCGCGTCATCGACCGTCGCGGCCCGCTGCCGGTGCTCGTGGGGGCGGCGGTCGTCGCCTCCGTGGGCGCCATCGCGCTCGGGTTCGCGAACAGCGAGCCGACGGCGATCCTCTCGGCGGCCCTGCTCGGCGCGGGTACGGCGGTCATGCAGCCGGCGCTCGCGACGATGATCGTCTGGTGCTCGACGCCGGCCGGCCGTACGCGCTCGTTCGCGATGCAGTTCTTCCTGNNCTCGGCATCGGTGGTCTCATCGGCGGCCAGATCGTCGACGAGAGCCGTCCGGGCAGCTTCACGCTGCTGTTCTCCATCGAGTCCGTGATGTTCCTGGTGCTCGCGGCGATCACGCTGACCGTGCGCCTGCCGCACGCGCCGTCCATCCAGGACGCGCTGCCCAAGGACGCCTCGGCCCCGCAGGGCGGCATGCGCGCGCTCTTCCGGCACAAGGCGATGGTGCAGCTCTGCGTCCTCGGCTTCGTGATCTTCTTCGCCTGCTACGGACAGTTCGAGTCGGGGCTCTCCGCCTACGGCGTGGAGGCCGCGGGCATCTCGCCGTCGACGCTCGGCATCGCGCTCGCCGCCAACACGGCGATGATCGTGATCGCCCAGTTCGCCGTCCTGAAGTTCGTCGAGCGCCGCAAGCGGTCCCGGGTGATCGCCGCCGTGGGTCTGATCTGGGCGTTCGCCTGGATCCTCGCGGGGTACGCGGGCCTCGGGCACGGCAGCCAGGCGATGGCCACCGCCGCGTTCATCTCGACGTACGCCCTCTTCGGGCTCGGTGAGGCGATGCTGTCGCCGACCGTCGCGCCGCTGGTCGCGGACCTGGCGCCGAGCGGCATGGTCGGTCAGTACAACTCGGCCTTCGCCCTGGTGAAGCAGCTGGCCCTCGCGGTCGGTCCGGCCGTCGGCGGGCCCATGGGTGCCGCGCTGCACGCGCCGTACATCGTGACGTTCATTCTGTTCTCGCTGGGCATGTCGCTGCTCGCGGTGCGCCTGGGGCGCCGGCTCACGCCGGTGCAGAACCAGCCGTCGCTGGCCAAGAGCCCGGTGATCGCGCAGGGCGGTCCGGCCGCCGCCGAGCCCGCGTCGGCGAACGCATAGACCCCGTCCCCACGAGTAGGAGCTCCCCGTAAGGGGGGCTCCTACTTTTTTGTGGTGCGCCGCTGATTTCGGAGGCGCACCGCTACTTGGGGAGCGCGAACTCGCACCAGACCGCCTTGCCGCCGCCCGGCGTGCGCCGGGAGCCCCAGTTCGAGGCGATCGTGGCGACGATCGCGATGCCCCGGCCCGCCTCGTCGGCCGGTTCGGCGCGGCGGCGGCGCGGCAGGTGGTCGTCGCCGTCGGTGACCTCGATGATCAGGCGGCG
>NZ_LIRJ01000415.1:2514-2733 GCF_001419745.1 Streptomyces silaceus
CCGAGCAGCTCCAGGGCCGCGTTCCTGAACAGCTCGGCGTCCGGTCCGCTGCGGGCCGGGTGCTGGAGGACGAGGACGGCGACGTCGTCGTCGTGGTCGGCGGTCACCCCGAGGGCGCGGATCAGCCGGTCGCACACCACCTGGGGTGTGCCGGTGGCGCCGGACAGGGCGCGCTCCAGGGCGGAGACGCCCTCGTCGATGTCCTCGCTGCGCCGCTCG
>NZ_LIRJ01000416.1 GCF_001419745.1 Streptomyces silaceus
TGCGGGCCGTCTCTGCTGTGGGCAGGCGTTCCGCAGGGCGGAACGGGTGGGCACAGCCCACGGTGCCGAGGGGCGATAAAGGAGGCACCCGCCCCGGCGCAGCCGGATTGTGGTGGGTGGTGGTGAAGGGGGCGGCACGCCCGGTGCGGGGAGGCGGTGGGCTCGGCGCAGGGGAGAGGGGCGGAGGCCTCGGGCACGGCGACGTCGTCGCGTTTTGGCGCACAAACCTCGCAAGCCTCACCCGGTTGGGTGATCCCGGCCGAGGAGTTGCCCATTCACATACGGAAGTGACCTTTCGGCGGTGCCGGAACGCCCGTGCGGACTGGCATCCTTGGCGCAGCATCTGCCCGAGACCCGTCCGAGCACCGACCGACGCAGACCCAGGAGCCCCGGCCACGTGAGCCACGTGAGCAGCCACTCGCCGCACGGACAGACGCCGCTGCACACCGTCCAGGTCCTCGGCGGCGGCAGCGCGGGCAGCAGCGCGCACGTCCGGTCGCTGGCCGCCGGCCTCGCCGCCCGGGGCGTCCGGGTCACCGTGTGCGCCCCCGACGAGGCCGCCCGCGCCTACGACTTCACCGGCACCGGCGCCCGCCACGTCCCCGTCCCCCGTAGCGGCGACCCCGCCTCCGTGGCCGCGCTCCGCGCCGCCTGCGCCGACGCCGACCTCGTCCACGCGCACGGACTGCACGCCGCCCTGCGCGCCTCCGTCGCCCTCACCGGCCGCCGCACCCCGCTCGTCGTCACCTGGCACACCCGCGCCCACGCGGAAGGCGCCCGCGCCCGCGTCCTGCACCTGCTGGAGCGACGCGTCGCCAAGGCCGCCGCCGTGGTCCTCGGCACCTCCTCCGACCTCGTCGACCGGGCCCGCAGCAGGGGAGCGCGCGACGCCCGCCTCGCGGCCGTCGCCCTGCCCGCGCCGCGCCGCCAGGAGGCCATCGAGGAGCCCGACCGCCTCCTGCACAAGGCCCGCGCCGAACTCGGCGCCGTCGACCGCCCGTTGATCCTCGCCGTCGGCGCCCTCGAACGGCACCGCGGCTACGACGTCCTCCTGGACGCCACGCGCGCCTGGCGCCATCTCGACCCGCTGCCCCTGCTCGTCGTCGCGGGCGAGGGGCCCGAGCGGGCCGCTCTGCAACGGCGCATCGAGGACGAGCAGCTCCCCGCCCGTCTGGTGGGGCGCCGCGACGACGTGCCCGAACTCCTCGCGGCCGCCGACCTCGCCGTGCTGCCCAGCAGCTGGGAGTCCCGCTCCGTCCTGGCCCAGGAGGCCCTGCACGCGCGCGTGCCGCTCGTGGCGACCGCGGTCGGCGGTGTTCCCGAACTGGTCGGCGACGCGGCCGAACTCGTCCCCTACGGCGACGCGCACGCCCTCGCCATCGCCGTCGTACGCCTCCTCGCCGACCCGGTGCGCCGCGCCCAGCTGAAGGACCAGGGACAGCTCCAGGCCGCCACGTGGCCGACCGAGGACGAGACCGTCACCCAAGTCCTCAGCGTCTACGACGAGTTGACCCAGCCGCAGGCGTACAGCTGAACTACGGCACGTGCCTGCGGGCCCGCAGCGCCAGGCTCAGCGCGAGCACCGTCTGCGGGTCGTCCAGGTCCGTCCCGAGGAGTTCGCTGATGCGGGCCAGGCGGTTGTACAGCGTCTGGCGGTTCAGGTGCAGCTCGCGTGCCGTCTCCGCCTTGCGGCCCGCGTGCGCCAGATACGTCTGGAGCGTCGGCAGCAGCGGCGGCTTGGAGCGGTCGTCGTGGGCGCGCAGCGGGCCGATCGCGCGGTCCACGAACGCCGCCAGGTCGGGGTGGTCGCGCAGCCGCCACAGCAGCAGGTCGATGTCCAGGCGCCGCGCGTCGTACCAGGGGCGGTCGGACAGGCCCTGCGCGGCCGTCGCCGTCTCCGCCGCGTGCCGCAGCCCCGCCGACGCCGCCGCCCAGCCGCCCGCGACCCCGACCACCACGACCGGCGGCTGCGACCCGGGCCGCCGCATCCCGGCCCGCTCGACGCCCGCGCGCAGCGCGGCCGCCACCCGGTCGGCCACCGCGGTCCGCTCCGACTCCGACCGCAGGCCGAGCAGCAGCGGCACCCGGCCCTCCACGGGACGTACGCCGAGCAGCGCGGGCACCCCCACCGACGCCAGCTCCTCCGCGACCGCGCGCGCCAGCACCGCCCAGCCGCCGCCGGTCGGCAGCCCGTCCGCTGTCCGCATCACCACCGGCAGCAGCGGGCCGTCCGTCGAGCCCGGCTTGAAGCCGAGGACGCGGGCCTGCGCGGGGGCGTCCTCGGCGGTGATCCGGCCCTCGGCGAGGTCGGTGAGGAAGTCGCCCCGGCCGCGCGCCGCGAGCTCCTCCTCCTGACGGGCCTGCATCAGGACCACCGCGAGGCTGCCCGCCGCCCGCTCCGCCGCGATGCGGTGCACCGGCAGCGGCGCCGACTCCACGGCGAGCAGCACCAGACGGGCCCGTACCGAGCCCGCGCCGGGGCCGCCGCCCGGCACGTCGACGATGACCGCGCTCGCGGGCGGGCCCTCCCGGTCGGCGGCGCGGCCCCGCAGGCCCTCCCACACCTGGAGCGGGTCCGCGCACTCGGTGTCCGCCCCGGCGGCGTACAGAAGCTGCCCGTCCGCCGTCTCCAGGAACACCGGGTTGCCGCTGAACTCCGCGAGGATGCCGAGGACCTGGGGGATGCCGCCCCCGCCGAGCAGCGCCTCCGTGCAGCGCCTGTGCACCTCCTCGGCCCGCTGCAACAGCGCGTAGTGGCCGTTGACGATCTCGGTGTGCACCTCTTCGGTGACCGTCACGAACGGCACCTCGCGGTGCAGCTGCACCAGCGGGAGCCCGGCCGCGCGCGCCGTCTCCACGAGCGCGGCGGGCAGCCGGGCGAAGCGCGGCCCCAGCTCGACGACGAGCGCCGCGATGCCCCGCTCGGCGAGCTTGCGCACGAAGGCGCGCTGCTCGGCGGGGCGGGTGCCGAGCCCGAGCCCGGTGGTCAGGAGCAGCTCGCCGCCCTTGAGCAGCGAGGCGATGTTGGGCACCTCGCCCGCGTGCACCCAGCGCACGGTCCGCTGGAGCCGCTCCGCGCCCGCGACGACCTCGGGGAGCCCACCGCGCAGCCCCGGCAGCTCCAGCGCCCGCTGCACGGTGATGCCGCCCTGAGTGGTGGTGCCCTGCGGGCCCTGGGTGCCGTGACTGTCCATGGCGCGGACGCTACCGGGGCCGCGCGGTCCCGGCACATCCCGGTCCTGTGGCGGCCGTGGTACGGCAGTCCGCCGGGGCCGACAACTCGTCGCCCCCGCGCGGCGATTGCGTGACCCCTTGTCACTTGTGGCGTACGTCACTCGACGGCAGGGTGCCCGCCATGGCAGAGCAATCAAGCACACCCGAGGTCCACCGCCTCAAGGCGAACTCCGTCGGCCTCGTGGGCGTGGTCTTCATGGCGGTCGCCACGGCCGCGCCCATCACGGCCATGACCGGCAACCTCCCGATCGCCGTCGGCGCGGGCAACGGCACCGGAGCGCCCGCCGGGTACCTCTTCGCCACGCTCGTCCTGACGGTCTTCTCCGTCGGGTACGTCGCCATGGCCAGGCGGATCACCGCCGCGGGCGCCTTCTACGGCTACATCTCGCACGGCCTCGGCCGCATCGCCGGCATGGCGTCGGGGATGCTCGCCGTCCTCGCGTACATCGTCTTCGAGGCGTCGATCGTCGGGGTCTTCGCGTACTTCGCCCGCACCACCGTCCTCGACCAGCTCGGCGCGGACGTCCCGTGGATCGTGTACGCGGCCGGGATGCTCGCCGTCACGGCCGTCCTCGCCTACTTCGACATCAACCTCACGGCCAAGGCGCTCGGCGTGATGCTCGTCGCGGAGATCGCCGTCCTCTTCGCGGTGGCCACGGCCGTCCTGATCCACGGCGGCGGCCCCGACGGCATCCCCGTCGAGCCCGTCGACCCCAGGAACGCCTTCACCGGCACCTCCGCCGGGCTCGGCCTGTTCTTCGCCTTCTGGTCCTGGGTCGGCTTCGAGTCGACCGCCATGTACGGCGAGGAGTCCCGCGACCCCAAGCGCGTCATCCCGCGCGCCACCCTCGTCTCGGTCGTCGGCGTGGGCCTCTTCTACATCTACGTGTCGTGGATGACCATCGCCGGCAACGGCCTGTCGGGCGCGGTGGAGGTCTCCCGGTCCACCGGCCCTCTCGACCTCTTCTTCGACCCGGCGCGCACCTTCATCGGCGCCTGGGCGGTCGACGCCTTCCAGTGGCTGCTCATCACGGGCTCCTTCGCCTGCGGCATGGCCTTCCACCAGTGCGCGTCGCGCTATCTGTACGCCGTCGGACGCGAGGGCTTCCTGCACCCCGCGCTCGGCCGCACCCACCCCGGCCACGGCTCGCCCTACGTCGCCTCGTTCGTCCAGTCCGTGATCGCCGTCGTCCTGGTGGGCGCCTTCTGGGCCACCGGACAGGACCCGTACGCCGATCTCTACACGCTGCTCGCGATTCTCGGCACGATGGCCATCCTCCTCGTGCAGACCCTGTGCTCCTTCGCCGTGATCGGCTACTTCCGGCGCCACCACCCCGAGGACCGGCACTGGTTCAGGACCCTGCTCGCCCCGCTGCTCGGCGGCATCGGCATGATCGCCGTCGTCGTGCTCCTGGTCGTCAACATGGACACCGCGGCGGGCGCGGCGGCCGACTCGCTCTTCTTCGAGGCCATCCCGTGGATCGTCGGCCTGGTCTTCTTCGGCGGCCTCGCGCTCGGCCTGTACCTGCGGGCCAGGCACCCGCACCGCTACGAGATCATCGGCCGGATCGTCCTGGAGGACGCGGCCGAACGCGCGGACGGCGACGGGCCGAGGCCCGTCGCCGTCCGGGACGGAGCGGAGCCCTAGCCGCCGTACGCCCCCGAAGCGGTCAGCCGCAGTGCCGTGTCGATCAGCGGCACGTGGCTGAACGCCTGCGGGAAGTTGCCGACCTGGCGCTGCAGGCGGGGGTCCCACTCCTCGGCGAGCAGTCCCAGGTCGTTGCGGAGCGCGAGGAGCTTCTCGAAGAGCTTGCGGGCCTCGTCGACCCGCCCGATCATCGCCAGGTCGTCGGCCATCCAGAACGAGCAGGCAAGGAACGCGCCCTCGTCGCCCTCCAGGCCGTCCACGCCCGCGTCGTCACCGGAGGTCGGGTAGCGCAGGATGAACCCGTCGGGCGTGGACAGCTCGCGCTGGATCGCCTCGATGGTGCCGATGACGCGCTTGTCGTCCGGCGGCAGGAAGCCCATCTGCGGGATCAGGAGCAGCGAGGCGTCCAGCTCCTTGGAGCCGTACGACTGCGTGAAGGTGTTCCGCTCCTTGTCGTAGCCCTTCTCGCACACGTCCCGGTGGATGTCGTCGCGCAGGTCGCGCCACTTCTCCAGCGGGCCGTCCGCGTCGCCGGACTCGATGAGCTTGATGGTGCGGTCCACCGCGACCCAGGCCATCACCTTGGAGTGCACGAAGTGGCGGCGCGGGCCGCGCACCTCCCAGATGCCCTCGTCCGGCTCGTCCCAGTGGTCCTCCAGGTAGCGGATCAGCTTGAGCTGGAGCAGCGAGGCGTAGTCGTTGCGGGCCAGGCCCGTCATGTGCGCCAGGTGGAGGGCCTCGGTGACCTCGCCGTACACGTCCAGCTGGAGCTGGTGCGCGGCGCCGTTGCCCGCCCGGACCGGCCGGGAGTCCTCGTACCCGGGCAGCCAGTCGAGCTCGGTCTCGCCGAGCTCGCGCTCGCCCGCGATGCCGTACATGATCTGCAGGTTGTCCGGGTCGCCCGCGACCGCCCGCAGGAGCCACTCGCGCCAGGCGCGGGCCTCCTCGCGGTAGCCGGTGCGCAGCAGCGAGGAGAGCGTGATGGCGGCGTCGCGCAGCCAGGTGAAGCGGTAGTCCCAGTTGCGCGAGCCCCCGATGTCCTCGGGCAGCGAGGTGGTGGGCGCCGCGACGATCCCGCCGGTCGGCGCGTAGGTGAGCGCCTTCAGCGTGATCAGCGAGCGGACCACGGCCTCCCGGTAGGGGCCGTGGTACGTACAGTGCTCGACCCACTCCCGCCAGAACGTCTCCGTGGCGGTGAGCGCCGCCTCCGGCTCGGGCAGCGCGGGCGGCTCCTTGTGCGAGGGCTGCCACGAGATCGTGAACGCGATCCGGTCACCCGGCGCCACGGTGAAGTCCGAGTAGGTGGTGAGGTCCTTGCCGAAGGTCTCGGCGGACGTGTCCAGCCATACGGAGTCGGGGCCCGCGACGGCCACCGTGCGCCCGTCGACCTTGTGCACCCAGGGCACCACACGGCCGTAGCTGAACCGCATGCGCAGGGCCGAGCGCATCGGCACCCGGCCGCTGACGCCCTCGACGATCCGCACCAGCTGCGGGGCGTCGGTGTCGCGCGGCGGCATGAAATCGATCACGCGGACGGTGCCGCGTGAGGTGTCCCACTCGGATTCGAGCACCAGGGAGTCGCCGCGATAGGTGCGGCGCGCGGCAGCCGGCGGCTGCGCCTCCGGGCTGTGTGCGGGCCCAAGGCGCCAGAAGCCGTGCTCCTCGGTGCCCAACAGGCCGGCGAATACGGCGTGGGAGTCGAAGCGGGGCAGGCACAGCCAGTCGACTGTGCCGTCCCGGCAGACCAGGGCAGCGGTCTGCATGTCTCCGATGAGTGCGTAGTCCTCGATGCGCCCGGCCACGTGCATCTCCAGTCGAACGGCCACGTTCGCCCCGCGGGGCGCTTACTGGTCAGCGGTCAAGTGATCGTTGACGAGCGCTAGTTCCGGGTGCAAGGCGGGGTGATGCCGTGTGCCGGATGGGGCTCGGCAGCGAGTGTCCGAGCAGGATACGACGCACCCTAGTGATCTGTGCGCCCCTCTTGGCAACGAGGCTCCGCCGAACGGGTGAGCGCCAGGTGAGAGGTGGTGCGCCCGGGGACACGAGGGGTGTGCGCGTGCCGTGACGGTGTTGTGTGCGCCCGGTGGCGGAGCGTGGCCGGAAGCAGCCTCGCCGCGTCGCTGATACCCTGGTAGCCCGTGAGCCGGTGGTCCTAGAACCCCCGAACCGCAGCGACGGCACCTCCCCCGAATCCCTGGTGAGGGCGCCGGTACGCACCTCCAGACCGCGACCACGGGAGCCCCCTCTTGGCCATGCAGCCCAAGTCCACGACGACCAAGCACATCTTCGTCACCGGGGGTGTCGCGTCCTCCCTCGGCAAGGGGCTGACCGCCTCCAGCCTGGGCGCGCTGCTCAAGGCGCGGGGTCTGCGGGTCACGATGCAGAAGCTCGACCCGTACCTGAACGTCGACCCGGGCACGATGAACCCGTTCCAGCACGGCGAGGTGTTCGTCACGAACGACGGCGCCGAGACCGACCTGGACATCGGCCACTATGAGCGCTTCCTCGACGTCGACCTCGACGGTTCGGCGAACGTGACCACCGGCCAGGTCTACTCCCAGGTGATCGCCAAGGAGCGGCGCGGCGAGTACCTCGGCGACACCGTCCAGGTCATCCCGCACATCACCAACGAGATCAAGCACCGCATCCGCCGCATGGCCACCGACGACGTCGACGTGGTCATCACGGAGGTCGGCGGCACGGTCGGCGACATCGAGTCCCTGCCGTTCCTGGAGACCGTCCGCCAGGTCCGCCACGAGGTCGGCCGCGACAACGTCTTCGTCGTGCACATCTCGCTGCTGCCCTACATCGGCCCCTCCGGCGAGCTGAAGACCAAGCCGACCCAGCACTCCGTGGCCGCGCTGCGCAACATCGGCATCCAGCCCGACGCGATCGTGCTGCGCGCCGACCGCGAGGTGCCCACCGCCATCAAGCGCAAGATCTCGCTGATGTGCGACGTCGACGAGGCCGCCGTGGTCGCCGCCATCGACGCCAAGTCGATCTACGACATCCCGAAGGTCCTGCACACCGAGGGCCTCGACGCCTACGTGGTGCGCAAGCTCGACCTGCCCTTCCGCGACGTCGACTGGACCCAGTGGGACGACCTGCTGGACCGCGTGCACAACCCGAAGCACGAGGTCACCGTCGCGCTGGTCGGCAAGTACATCGACCTGCCCGACGCCTACCTCTCGATCACCGAGGCCATGCGCGCCGGCGGCTTCGCCAACAAGGCCCGCGTCAAGGTCAAGTGGGTCACCTCGGACGACTGCAAGACCCCGGCGGGCGCCAAGAAGCAGCTCGGCGACGTCGACGCGATCCTCATCCCCGGCGGCTTCGGCGACCGCGGTGTGAACGGCAAGATCGGCGCCATCCAGTACGCCCGCGAGAACAAGGTGCCGCTGCTCGGCATCTGCCTCGGCCTGCAGTGCATCGTCATCGAGGCCGCCCGCAACCTCGCGGACATCCCGGACGCCAACTCCACCGAGTTCGACGCCGCCACCGCCCACCCGGTGATCTCCACCATGGCCGAGCAGCTCGACATCGTCGCGGGCGAGGGCGACATGGGCGGCACCATGCGCCTGGGCATGTACCCGGCCAAGCTGGCCGAGGGCTCCATCGCGCGCGAGGTGTACGACGGCAAGGAGTACGTCGAGGAGCGCCACCGCCACCGCTACGAGGTGAACAACTCCTACCGCGCCGAGCTGGAGAAGAAGGCCGGTCTGCAGTTCTCCGGCACCTCCCCGGACGGCAAGCTCGTCGAGTACGTCGAGTACCCGCGCGAGGTGCACCCCTACCTGGTCGCCACCCAGGCGCACCCGGAGCTGCGGTCCCGTCCGACCCGTCCGCACCCGCTCTTCGCCGGTCTCGTGAAGGCCGCCGTCGAGCGCAAGACGGGCGGCAAGCAGGGCAAGTAACACCAGAGCGATACGGTTGCCGGGGTGCGTGTCTTCCACGACACGCACCCCGGTTCCTGTTTGCACGTGTGGGAGGACAGCGCGACATGACGATCAAGGACACCGCCGAGGAGTGGCGGATCACGGAGACGCGGACCCCGTTCGTCGGCAACAAGACCTCCGTGCGCGTCGACGGCGTCGTCATGCCCGACGGGTCCGTCGCCCACCGCGACTACCAGGTCCACCCCGGCTCGGTGGCCGTCCTCGCGCTGGACGACGCGGGCCGCGTCCTGGTCATCCGCCAGTACCGCCACCCCGTCCGCCACAAGCTCTGGGAGATCCCCGCGGGCCTGCTCGACGTCCCCGGCGAGAACCCCCTGCACGCCGCCCAGCGCGAGCTCTACGAGGAGGCGCACGTCAAGGCCGAGGACTGGCGCGTCCTCACCGACGTCTACACCACCCCGGGCGGCTGCGACGAGGCCGTGCGCGTCTTCCTGGCCCGCGACCTGGCCGAGGCCGAGGGGGAGCGGTTCGAGGTCTCCGAGGAGGAGGCCGACATGGAGCTCCAGCGCGTCCCGCTGGAGGAGCTCGTGCGCGGTGTCCTCGCGGGGGAACTGCACAACAACTGCCTGGTGGTCGGCGTCCTCTCGCTGTACGCGGCGCTCAAGGGCGACGGCCTCGACGCGCTGCGCCCGGCCGAGGCGCCCTGGCCGGCCCGCCCCTTCGAGGCGTAGGCCCGCCCCGGGCAGGCCCTTCACCACGTTCCGATATGACGATCCACTGATCCGATCGGGCGACTTGTGCGTGCCGCGCAACCGGGAGCGCCGCGGGGCCTGAACTAGGCTCTGAAAGCGTCCCGACCGGAGTCCCGGCGGGTTCGTGCGCAGGGACGGGAGCGTGGCCCGTGACGGATCAGGCGGTCGACACGGACGGTGCGGCGGCGGGCGGCGCCGTGCCGTCGCCGGCGGGTGCCGCGCTGGAGCCGACGAAGAATCAGTTCGTCGGCAGGCGCCGGGAGTTGAAAGAGCTCCGGGCCGACATCGACCGGGCCGGACTGGACACCCTGTCGGGCCGCAAGGCGCCTCGCGCGCGTGTCCTGCTCGTCGCGGGCCGGCCCGGCTCCGGCCGTACCGCGCTCGCCGAGGAACTCGCCCGGCAGCTCGCGGACGACTACCCCGACGGAGTGCTGCGCGCCCGGCTCACCGAGCCCGACGGCGCCCCGGTCCCCACGGAGCGCACCGCCCGCGAACTGCTCGACGCCCTGGACGTGCCCGCGCCGCCCGGAGCCGACGAGGACCACCTCACCGAGGCGCTCAGGGGCGCCCTCAAGGACCGGCGCGCCCTGCTCGTCCTCGACGACGCCGCCGACGCCGAGCAGGTCGACCCGCTCCTCCCGGACACCCCCGACTGTCTGGTCGTCGCCGTCTCCGAGGGGCCGCTCACCGGCATCCCCGACGTGCGGCCGTGCACGCTCGGCGGCCTGGACAAGCCGGCCGCCGTGGAGCTGCTGGCCCGCGCCGCGGGACCCGTGCGCATCACCGTCGACCCGCGCTCGGCGGAGTCCCTGGTCGAGGCGTGCCAGGCGCATCCGGCCACCCTCGTGCTCGCCGGGGGCTGGCTCGCGGCACGGCCCAAGGCCGCCGTCGCCGACCTGGCCAAGCAGGTGTACGACCTGCCCGACGAGGGCTCGGCCCTCGCCCGTGTCTTCGCCCACACCTACGCCTCACTGCCCGCGCCCGCCGCGCGGATACTGCGATTCCTCTCCCTCGCCCCGGCCGGCCACGTCGACCCGCACACCGCGTCCGCCCTCGCGGGCTGCTCGGTCTCCGCGGCCCGCGCCACGCTCGACGACTTCGTCGGGCTCGGGCTCGTGCGGGCCGTCGCCTCGCCGCTCCCGCAGTACGAGGTGCCGGGGTGCCTGGTGCCGCTCCTGCGGGCCCGCACCGAGAGCCAGGACCGGCCGGCCGAGGTCCAGCTGGCCAGGGCCCGGATGCTGGAGCGGACCGTGCGTCTGCTGCAGTCCTGCCGGGCGATCACGGAGCCCGACGGCTCGGCCGCCCGCAAGAAGCTCGCCGGGCTGCCGCGCGCGCTGCGCTTCCCCAGTCCCCGCGCGGCAGCCGAGTGGCTGCGGATCCGGCAGCCCGCCCTGCTCGCCGCCGCCCGTCTCGCGGTCGCCGACGGCGAGCTGGACACCCTCGCGCGGCGCCTGATGGCGGCCCTGACCCGGGCGCTGGTCGCGCACCGCGGCACCGAGGACGCGGCGCCGGAGCTGTACGGCATCCACCGTCTGGTCCTGGACGTGGCCGAGCGGCGGGACCTGCCGCGCGAGCGGGCCGCCGCGCTCCTGAACCTCGCGGACCTGGACGCGCGGACGGGCCGGACGCAGGACGCGCTGGCGCGTTACCGGGCGGCGCTGGACGCGGGGCGCGAGGCCGCGGATCCGTACGCCACCGGACGCGCGATGGAATCCGTAGGCGGTGCCTACCAGGAGCTGGGGGACTGGCAGCGGGCCGCGGACTGGTTCGGGCGGGCGCTCGCCCAGCGGCTGGCCCGCGGCGAGCGCACCGACGCGGCCCGCCTCTACGGCCGGATCGGCACCGTGCACACCTACGCGGGGCGCTACGGGGAGGCGCTGCGCAGCTGGAGCTCGGCGGTCACCGGCCACCGCAAGAACGGCGATGTGGCCGCCCAGGCGCGGGCGTTGAGCGAGATGGCGCGCGTGCAGGAGTACGCGGGACGGCCCGAGGAATCCCTGCGCACCTGCCAGGACGCCGTCGAGTGGGCGCGGCACGCCAAGGACGTACGCCTGCAGGCCGCGCTGCAGCTCCGGCTCGCGGACACCCTGGAGCGGCTGGGCGACCCGGCGGCGGCCCGGCTGCACCGGGGCGCGGCCGAGCGCATGCTGGGAGCGGAGCTCCCGGAGGACGCGAGGCTTGAATCGAACGGTGGAGCACAGCCTTCCGCCTACGAAATCCGTAGCGCATCCGCAGAAGATTGAAGTATTGAAAGGCTAGACAGCGAGAAATCCTTCATTAGACTGGCTCCGCCGCGCACTTCCGTGGTGTCCCCCGCTGCGCCCTCGTGTGCACCGGTCTGTAACGCATTGCCCGAAACATCCCCTGAGCCAAGGACCGTGATCGACGATGAAGGTCGGCATCCCCCGCGAGGTCAAGAACAACGAGTTCCGGGTGGCCATCACCCCCGCCGGTGTGCACGAGCTGGTGCGCCACGGCCACCAGGTCGTCATCGAGCGGAACGCCGGCGTCGGCTCCTCGATCACGGACGCCGAGTACGTCTCGGCCGGTGCCAAGATCCTGGACACCGCCGACGAGGTCTGGGCCACCGCCGACCTGCTCCTGAAGGTCAAGGAGCCCATCGCCGAGGAGTACCACCGCCTCCGCAAGGACCAGACGCTCTTCACCTACCTGCACCTGGCCGCCTCCAAGGAGTGCACGGACGCGCTCCTGGAGTCGGGCACGACCGCCATCGCGTACGAGACGGTGGAGACCGCGAACCGCGCGCTCCCGCTGCTCGCCCCGATGTCCGAGGTCGCGGGCCGCCTGGCCCCGCAGGTCGGCGCCTACCACCTGATGGCCGCCAACGGCGGCCGCGGCGTCCTGCCGGGCGGCGTCCCGGGCGTGGCCGCGGGCAAGGCCGTCGTCATCGGCGGCGGCGTCTCCGGCTGGAACGCCGCGCAGATCGCCATCGGCATGGGCTTCCACGTGACCCTGCTCGACAAGGACATCAACAAGCTCAAGGAAGCCGACAAGATCTTCGGCACGAAGATCCAGACCGTCGTCTCCAACGCCTTCGAGCTGGAGAAGGCCTGCCTGGAGGCCGACCTCGTCATCGGTGCCGTCCTCATCCCGGGCGCCAAGGCCCCGAAGCTCGTCACCAACGAGCTCGTCTCGCGCATGAAGCCCGGAAGTGTCCTTGTCGACATCGCGATCGACCAGGGCGGCTGCTTCGAGGACTCGCACGCCACCACGCACGCCGAGCCGACCTTCCCGGTCCACGGCTCGGTCTTCTACTGCGTCGCCAACATGCCCGGCGCGGTGCCCAACACCTCGACCTATGCGCTGACCAACGCGACGATGCCGTACATCGTCGAGCTGGCGAACCGCGGCTGGGTCGAGGCCCTGCGCCGCGACCCGGCGCTCGCCCTGGGTCTCAACACCCATGACGGCAAGGTCGTTTACAAGGAGGTCGCCGAGGCCCACGGTCTCGAGCACGTCGAGCTGGAGTCGCTCCTCGGCTGACCCGGGTGACCGACTCCGGTCGGTCTCCGACACTTTCGTCAACGAAAGTCGTCAATCTCACGCCAGCGGCCGGACCTTGAGAGGGGTCCGGCCGTATGCGTATCGGTGCGGACATGCTCAACTGGCCTTGAACGTAACCCTTTAACCGTTTCGCCCACCCCTGAAACGTGCCGACGGCACGCCATACGCCCTTGACATCAGGGTGTTCCTTTGCCGACACATCGGGTCCGGTCCGGCGGATTGTGTTGCTGTGGACCGGTGACACGCCATAGAGTCGCCAACCGTCGGCATGGTGCCACGCTGACCTATCGAGAAATTTCCTGGTCACCAAGGAGGTAAGACGACTTGTGAATGAGTCGACATTTGCTCCCGGGGGTGGTCAACCAGGAACGTCTGAGCGGGGCCAAGGACCCGTGGGGCTCGAGGCCGTCGGCTCCGTCGCTGTCCGCACCTTCGAAGCCCGGCAGATCCCCCAGCCGACACAGCCAGTACCCCAGAGCATGGATGGCCATCACGTGAACGCCATGGCCGGCGACCGGAGTGGCGATGACACCCACACCCACCTCGCCGACTACGAGGAACTGCCCCAGGGGCACTTCTACGACCCCGACGCCGAGTACGAGCCCGACCCGGAGTACGCGGCCACGCTCGCGCCGGACGCCGCCCGTCAGCGCCGCGAGCGCATCGGCCCGACGGGGCGCCCGCTGCCGTACTTCCCGATCCCGGGACCGCTGACCGACCACGGTCCGGCGAAGATCATCGCGATGTGCAACCAGAAGGGCGGCGTCGGCAAGACGACGTCGACCATCAACCTCGGGGCGGCCCTCGCGGAGTACGGACGCCGTGTCCTGCTCGTCGACTTCGACCCGCAGGGCGCCCTCTCCGTGGGCCTCGGGGTCAACCCGATGGAGCTGGACCTGACGGTCTACAACCTCCTCATGGAACGCGGCATGTCCGCGGACGAGGTGCTCCTGAAGACGGCGGTCCCGAACATGGACCTGCTGCCCAGCAACATCGACCTCTCGGCCGCCGAAGTGCAGCTGGTGAGCGAGGTCGCGCGCGAGTCCACCCTGCAGCGGGCGCTCAAGCCGCTGATGCAGGACTACGACTACATCGTGATCGACTGTCAGCCCTCGCTCGGCCTGCTCACCGTGAACGCCCTGACGGCCGCTCACAAGGTGATCGTGCCGCTGGAGTGCGAGTTCTTCGCGCTGCGCGGTGTGGCCCTGCTGACCGAGACCATCGAGAAGGTCCAGGAGCGGCTCAACCCCGACCTGGAGCTCGACGGCATCCTCGCGACCATGTACGACTCCCGCACGGTGCACAGCCGTGAGGTGCTCGCGCGCGTGGTCGAGGCCTTCGACGACCACGTCTACCACACGGTCATCGGGCGGACGGTCCGCTTCCCGGAGACCACGGTCGCCGGTGAGCCGATCACGACGTACGCGTCCAACTCGGTGGGCGCGGCAGCCTATCGCCAGCTCGCCAGGGAGGTGCTCGCCCGGTGTCACGCCGAGTGAGTCTGCCCGGGGCCGACGAACTGTTCCGTACGACCGGGGGGATGGCGCTCCAGTCGTCGTCGCCGCGCCGCCAGGCGAACGGCGAGGCGAGGGTGCCCGCGCCCGCGGGCGAGAGCGACGAGACCGCCGCCTCGGCCGAGGACGCGGCGGCGCAGGGCGACGGCGGCGAGCCCGCCGAACACGCGGCCACGGACGCCGAGTCGGGCGCCGAGTCGCGCAGCCGGGCGGCGGCCGCCGCCGAGGGCGAGAAGGGCGCGGGACGCCGACCGGCCGGGGCGCAGGAAGGTTCGGCCAACCAGGGCTCCGGGAAGTCCGGCGGGTCCTCGACCGCGCAGGCGCGGCGGCGGGCACGGGCCGCGAACCGGCGGCCCAGCGGGCGGGAACGGCACGACGAGAAGATCACCGTGTACGTCTCCGCCGAGGAGCTGATGGACCTCGAACACGCGCGGCTCGTGCTGCGCGGCGAGCACGGGCTCGCGGTGGACCGCGGGCGGATCGTGCGGGAGGCGGTCGCCGTCGTGCTCGCCGATCTGGAGTCCCGTGGGGACGCGAGCATTCTCGTGCGGCGGCTTCGCGGGCGGTAGAGGTAGCGTTCACTGGCGATGCGCCTGAACGATGACTCCGTACCGTCCCCCGTTTCTCGGCGCCGCGCCCTGGGGCGCGGCCCCGGGGCGGCTCCTACGGAGCCGGAGGCGCAGCCTGTGGTCGAGGCCGGTTCGTCTTCTGCGGACCGTGGGCGGTTGTGCCCACCCGTTCCGCCGTGCGGAACGCCTGCCCACAACCGCGGCAGCGACTCCGTAGAGCCCCCGGTCGACCCCGGTGACGGGCGGTTCAAGGTTCGCCTTGCGAACTTCGAGGGCCCCTTCGATCTGCTGCTGCAGCTCATCTCCAAGCACAAGCTGGACGTCACCGAGGTCGCGCTGTCCAAGGTGACCGACGAGTTCATGGCGCACATCCGGGCCATGGGATCCGACTGGGACCTGGACCAGGCGACCGAGTTCCTCGTGGTCGCGGCGACCCTGCTCGACCTGAAGGCGGCCCGGCTGCTGCCCGCCGCCGAGGTGGAGGACGAGGCCGACCTGGCGCTGCTGGAAGCCCGTGACCTGCTGTTCGCGCGGCTGCTGCAGTACCGCGCGTACAAGCGGATCGCGGACATCTTCAGCGGGCGGCTCGACGAGGAGGCGCGGCGCTATCCGCGGACCGTGGGCCTGGAGCCCCACCACGCCGAGCTGCTGCCCGAGGTCGTCATCAGCATCGGGGCGGAAGGATTCGCCAAGCTCGCCGTCAAGGCGATGCAGCCGCGCGCGAAGCCGCAGGTGTACGTCGACCACATCCACGCCCCGCTCGTCTCCGTGCGCGAGCAGGCCGCCGTCGTGGTGGCGCGGCTGCGGGAGCGGGGCGAGCTGAGCTTCCGGGTGCTCGTGGAGGACGTGGGGGAGGACACCCTCACCGTCGTCGCCCGCTTCCTGGCGCTCCTGGAGCTGTACCGCGAGAAGGCCGTCGCCCTGGACCAGGAGGACCCCCTGGGCGAGCTGATGGTGCGGTGGACCGGCGGCGACGGCGACGAGGAGCCGACCGTGACCGACGAGTTCGACCGGGCCCCCGAGCCGGCGAAGGACGAGGAGAAGGCATGAGTGCGCAGAGCCCGGCGGGCGATCTCGCCGGTGCCGTCGCGGAGCTCGCACTGCGGCCCGCGCTGGAGGCCGTCCTGATGGTGGTCGACGAGCCGGCCACCGAGGAGCACCTCGCGAAGATCCTGCAGCGGCCCCGGCGTCAGGTCGCCGACGCGCTGCGGGAGCTCGCCGACGAGTACACCGTGCAGAAGCGGGGCTTCGAGCTGCGGCTCGTGGCGGGCGGCTGGCGGTTCTACACGCGGCCCGAGTACGCGGCCGCCGTGGAGGGCTTCGTCCTGGACGGGCAGCAGGCCCGGCTCACCCAGGCGGCCCTGGAGACCCTCGCGGTCGTCGCGTACCGCCAGCCGGTCAGCCGCTCCCGGGTCTCCGCGGTGCGCGGGGTCAACTGCGACGGCGTGATGCGCACGCTCCTGCAGAGGGGACTGGTGGAGGAGGCGGGCGCGGAACCCGAAACAGGTGCGATCCTGTACAGGACGACGAACTACTTCCTGGAGCGGATGGGCCTGCGCGGCCTGGACGAGCTCCCCGAGCTCGCGCCCTTCCTCCCCGAGGCGGACGCGATCGAGGCGGACACGCTGGAAGGGGTTCCGTCGTTCGACCCGGACGCGCCCGATGCGCCGGGTGCCGAGTACACCGAGCACACAGCCGACTAACGGAAATTTGATGCGAAGCAGCAGCGGCAGGAACAGCAGCGGAAACAACGGCGGGAGCCGTGGTGGCAACAGCGGCGGCCGCGGCGGGAACGGCGGCGGCCGCGGTAACTACCGCGGGGCCGGCAACAACCGCGACGACAAGCAGGGCGGCGGCGGCCGTCCGAAGAAGCCGCGTCCGGAGGAGCGGCGCTACGACGTGGGCCCCGGCGGCACCCAGGACGGCCCGAAGTCGGGCCGCGGCGCCTCGGCGCGCGGCGGTGCCAAGGGCGGTCCGCGGCGCGGTCAGCAGTCCGGCGGCCGCACGGCCCCCTCGCGTTCGCGTGAGTACGAGACGCGGGCCGAGGAGCGCAACCGCGAGCGGTACGCGGGCAAGAAGGACGTCAGGCTCCCCAAGACCTTCCCCGGCGCCGAGCAGGAGGGCGAGCGGCTCCAGAAGGTGCTCGCCCGCGCCGGTTACGGCTCGCGGCGCGCCTGCGAGGAGCTGGTCGACGAGGCCCGCGTCGAGGTCAACGGCGAGATCGTCCTGGAGCAGGGCCTGCGCGTCGACCCCGAGAAGGACGAGATCAAGGTCGACGGCCTGACCGTGGCGACCCAGTCGTACCAGTTCTTCTCGCTGAACAAGCCCGCCGGTGTCGTCTCCACCATGGAGGACACCGAGGGCCGCCAGTGCCTCGGCGACTACGTGACCAACCGCGAGACGCGGCTCTTCCACGTGGGACGGCTCGACACCGAGACCGAGGGCGTCATCCTGCTCACCAACCACGGCGAGCTGGCGCACCGCCTGACGCACCCCAAGTACGGCGTGAAGAAGGTCTACCTCGCGCACATCGTGGGCCCGATCCCGCGCGACCTGGGCAAGCAGCTCAAGGACGGCATCCAGCTGGAGGACGGGTACGCCCGCGCGGACCACTTCCGCGTCGTCGAGCAGACCGGCAAGAACTACCTGGTCGAGGTCACGCTGCACGAGGGCCGCAAGCACATCGTGCGGCGCATGCTCGCCGAGGCGGGCTTCCCGGTCGACAAGCTGGTGCGGGTGGCCTTCGGGCCGATCACGCTGGGCGACCAGAAGTCCGGCTGGCTGCGCCGGCTGTCCAACACCGAGGTCGGCATGCTGATGCAGGAGGTCGACCTCTAGGAGCCTCTCCCGGAGCCCGGCCGCCGAGGAGCCGGGCTCCCGGAGGCCGACTTCCGAAAGTCGGCCTCCGTGCGACGGCACCCCTTGCGTGGGTCACCCCCCTCTCTTTATAGTCAACTGGACCATAAAGAGAGGGGGGTGATCGCGCATGCAGGGATACGACAAACACGCCTTCGAGCCCTTCGCCGTCACCGTCGATCTGGCCGTGTTCACCATCCGCGACGGCGCGCTGCACGTCCTGCTCGTCGAGCGCGGCCAGGAGCCGTACGCCGGACGCTGGGCACTGCCCGGCGGCTTCGTGCTCCCCGACGAGTCGGCCGAGCGGGCCGCCGCGCGCGAGCTGGCCGAGGAGACCGGGATCGCGGACGTCGGCCGGCTCCACCTGGAGCAGGTGCGCACCTACAGCGAACCGGACCGCGATCCGCGCATGCGGGTCGTCTCCGTCTCCTTCGCCGCGCTCGTGCCCGATCCGCCCGAGGTCCGCGGGGGCGGCGACGCGGCCCGCGCGGCCTGGCTGCCCTACAGCCCGACGACCTACCGGCCGCTCGCCTTCGACCACGACCGGATCCTCGCCGACGCCCACGACCGGGTCGGCGCCAAGCTCGAGTACACCGGGCTCGCCACCGCCTTCTGCGCCCCCGAGTTCACGCTCGGCGAGCTGCGCCAGGTCTACGAGGCGGTGTGGGGCGCCGAGCTCGACCCCGCCAACTTCCGGCGCAAGGTCGTCGGCACGGCCGGGCTCGTCGAGGCGATCCCCGGCGCCGCGCGCCTGACCGGCGGGCGCGGCAAGCCCGCGGCCCTCTTCCGGGCCGGCACCGCCACCGCCCTGCACCCGCCGCTGCTCCGGCCCACCCCGGAAGGACCCACCCCATGAAGCGCGCCGCCACCGGATCCCTGATGGGGCTCGCCCTCGGGGACGCGCTCGGCTTCCCGACCGAGTTCAACGACGTCCCGTCGATCCTCACCAAGTGCGGGCCCTGGCGGGAGATGGAACTGCCGCGGCCGGCGATCGTCACGGACGACACGCAGATGACGCTCGCCCTGTGC